>JBDXGY010000004.1 GCA_039989895.1 Hyphomicrobiales bacterium | reverse complement strand
TTCACAATCTAAGTGCGTGTGGTTTGGGTATTTAATGAATTGAGAATTGGGCAACTAATCGGAGAATGACTGCTGGAAATGCTTGGTAGTATGTCTAGCGTTTATTGCGTGCTGATGTTACCTGATTTGTCTAATTTTTTGAAGCAGGAGAGAGACGTTTGTCGAAGATTGTGCTGTGTCGACCACGGGGTGGCTTAAATGACACTTTATGTCAGATAGAACGCTGTTGGCGCTATTGTATTGATTACAATCGAAAGCTTATTCTTGATTCTTCTGCTTCTGGCTTGCTTGATGATTTTTTTAATTATTTTGAGCCGCGCGATAATGAGATAATATATGCAGGGCCTGAATGGTTAAAAAAAATCATATTGTTCTTATCGTCAAGGAGAATGAGCAAGAAATATTATATTGATCTTTGGGCGAAGCTATGTAGCACAGTTCGTTCTATCACCCTTAGTCCTGACCAGCGTTCTCTTGATAGTAATTACTTAAGCAAAAGAGAAACCTTCAACATGGAAGTGCCGCATGAAAAGAAAATTTTGATCCATCATATGGCTGGTGGTGGTGATAAATCTATTCAATGTTTAGAGCGGCTTAAGTTCACAAAAAGGGTATCTGATGAAATTATCAATCGTCTCAGTAAGATTGAAAAATCCTACTCAGCTGTCCATATCAGAAACACTGACTACCAAACGGATTATGTGCCATTTTTTGAAGACATTGCCCCTAAAGTAAAGGGTAAAAATCTGCTCATTTGTTCTGATGATCATGCTTGTATTGATTATGCGAGAAAATATTTTGTAGACAGTCGTATTATGATTACTTCCACTATTCCTGATACTGATGGAAAGCCATTGCATAGCAATAAGAATTTAGACCGTTATCAAACAAATCTGGATGCTCTGGTTGATCTGGTTGCTCTGTCATTAAGCGATGAGCTTCATGTCTGTTCGCATGATAAAGGGGAATTATCTGGATATTCCATGCTTGCTAAGAATTTGAATTCTCAAAAAGAACTTGTTTGGGAGCTGTTGAGACAAAACTGAGGGGAAATTTTGGAGAAAAAGTTGAACCCAAGGGTGTCCGTCATCAGACATTTATGGACAGATGATTGCTTAACTTAAGTGAGAGTTTCAGCTCATCTTTCTGTTTATATTAAGCGGCATGGTTGCGGTATTGCAAGCGCCGTTGATTGATTGTGTTTTGTTTAATCCTTTCTCTTTCCATTAAAATTGTCTGCCCACGTCCAAAGTACACATCAGCGGGTGTGAGGTTCTGAAGGCTCTCGTGGTATCGATGGTTATTGTAATGATCGATGAACTTTCCAATCTGTTCTTTGAGATCGCTTGGAAGGAAGTAGTTCTCCAACAGAATGCGATTCTTGAGGGTTTGATGCCACCGTTCGATTTTACCTTGCGTTTGCGGGTGATATGGAGCGCCACGAACATGATCCATACCCTTGTCATCTAGCCATTCTGCTAATTCACTTGCAATGTATGAGGCGCCATTGTCAGACAGTAATCGTGGTCGATGTTGAACATTAACTTGATCACAACCTGAAGCAGTCAAAGCCAGTTCCAACGTATCAGTGACATCACTGGCCTTCATCGTTGTGCAGAGCTTCCATGCAATCACATAGCGACTATAGTCATCGAGGATTGTCGATAGGTAGAACCAGCCCCAACCAATGATCTTTAAATAGGTGAAGTCTGTTTGCCACATCTCGTTTGGTGCCGTGGTTTTATCCTTGAACTCATTTGCAGCCTTGATAACAACAAACGCTGGACTGGTAATGAGGTCATGGGCTTTGAGAAGCCTGTACACACTGGCTTCTGACACAAAGTATTGCTGTATGTCTGTAAAACGTACAGCAAGTTCTCGTGGCGATAATTCAGGTTGCTCTAGTGCAAGATCAATGATCAGTTCTCTCATATTATCAGGAATACGGTTCCAAACTCGCGTATGCATAGGAGCCTTGTCTTCAAGTGCATCAACACCACCAGATTGATACTTGTCGTACCACAAGTAAAACGTTGAACGAGGAATACCTAATCGATCTAACGTTTGTTTTGCAGGAAGATGTGATTGTTCAACCAATCTAATAATCTCAAGCTTCTCAGTTGCAGGGTATCTCATTCGTCGTCTCCCCCATCCATGAACATGCTTTTTTTGAGAAGACGTAATTCTAATGCCTGCTCAGCAACAACTTCCTTGAGGTCACGAGATTCACGGCGAAGTCCTTTAACTTCATCAGTATTAGCTTCGCGCATGGTGTCACCAGCAAGGCGTTTCTTCCCGGCTTCCATGAACTCTTTGGACCATGAGTAATATTGGCTTTGTGCAATACCTTCTTGGCGGCACAACTCAGCTATGCTGTCATCGCCACGAAGACCAGCAAGCACAATGCGTATTTTATCCTCGGAGGAAAAGCGTCTTCGTGTCTGGCGTTTTATATCTTTTACAACTCGATCTGCATCGTCTGTAAATCGTTCGTTCTTTCGTCTCATCATTAGCTCCTTGATAGCTATGATGAGCCAAAAGCACTCCCTTAGGCAACTAGCACAATCTGTCCATTAGGCGTTGATGACTTACAGTTCGCACAATGATGAAGATCATTACGGCGGCCTCGCTGATTTGCTGGATTCTTCTCAAGATGAAGAACTTGATTGTTCAGAAGTAAGGGTTGAAAAATTCTATCATGCCGGGTTGTCGTGGTGGCGGACTCCCACTCAAAACAGATTCTTGGGCTCAACTACGAAGTCTGGTTCAAAACGCTATTATACTGACCTTCTCACTTCTAGAAACAAAGCTGTCAGCCAATTGAAGCCAAGTTCCAATCCACAATTGCAGGGAATGTGGGCACGTTTCATCAATAAAGTTACAAAGACCAAAACTAAATCTGGTGGAAACACCCCATTCCAAAGGCTTAGTCATTCCGAAGGCAACCTGAATGATCTGAATGCAAACGGGCTAACTTTTAATGTGCTTGGGCCTGTGGAAAAAAATACGTCAGACGGCCCAGGGTTAGTAAGGTATCATGCATCAAAAACTGGTCAGAGTACTAATGGACACAGTGTTCTTCTTCGTGTTGATTACCATGGGGTTCGCGTGCTGCTGACCGGTGATTTGAATCAACGAAGTCAGCATGCATTGTTGGACGCATATAGTGGAAACGAAAAAGCATTCCATGCAGATATTGCTAAAGCCTGCCACCATGGAAGTGATGATGTTTCGTATGAATTCCTTGCTACCATTAAGCCAGCAGTTACAGTGATTTCATCTGGTGATGCAGAGGGACACGATCATCCACGACCATCTATTGTCGGTGCCAGTGGAATTACTGGTTATCTTACAATTAAAGATGATAAAATACTGACACCATTGGTGTATTCGACAGAACTAGCTCGAAGCGTAAGCTTGGGCGATCCTGATAAACTTACTGTTCCCAAAGATGGTGGAGGGAAGCGCAATTTGACAGGTGACAATCTGACAGCGTCACGAGTGTATTACAAAGAACAAAAACCTGGCGCACTTAGACCTGAAAAGAAATCACGTTCGATGGGATACACATATGTTGTTGCAGGTCAGGTCTATGGACTGGTCAATGTACGCACTGATGGTGATAAAATACTTTGTGCAACGATGAACGAAGGGAATGGGACCTGGCAGATAAAGGTAACGAATGGTCGGTTTCAATAACTGGTGCAATGTAGAATTGCTAGTATTAATTATAAGTTGTATTTCGACTAAAGTGAAGTCTCTTGGCGGCATCTTTCAAACCGAACGGCCCTTATCGGACATCGATCAAGCTACCCCGATGCTGCATTAGCAGCCTGCATTTTGGACGTTCATAGTACGCGCAGCGAATTAAAAAGACTATAAAAACTCCTCACCGTTCTTTTGGCTGGGTTATATGCCTTCGCCGACGCATATTGAGCATAGCGTCTGGCGAACAACATTGCACCGGAGAGCTTGATATTTATTGCAGTAATTAAGCTGCAATCGGCTTGAACTTCTGATATCTTTACCCAAGAGCTGCATCAAAAGTCGAAGGAAAAAATGCTAAATTTAGTTAAGCATCTCAATGAGCCAGAGACGGTTATTTTTGTTGGTTCAGGAGTTTCCCGTTGGTCAGGCCTTCCTTCTTGGGAAGGGATGATCGCAGAGTTGATTGATTTCCTCGAAGCCGCTGGGAAAAGTGCGGACTTGGTTCGCGATGAGCATAAAAATGGCGAGTTACTGCAAGCCGCAAGCTACGGATTTGATCAACTAACCCAACAGCAAATAGGCGAATTTATTCGCCAGTCTTGCCGCTACGGTACGGCCAAACCCGATGATATCCACCGAAAGATTGTAGAACTGGGACCGACAAGCTTTGTGACGACGAACTATGACAACCTTCTAGAAGAAGCCTTGCGCACTTTTAAGCAAAGTACTTTTTTCCCACCACCAGTTACTAATCGACATCTCACCGAAATGGCGACGTTGGCCCAATCTAAGAAATCGGGATTTGTTTTCAAGCCTCATGGTGATGCATCTGATGCACAAAGCATCGTCCTGACCCGCGAACAGTACCGCAAACTATTGCCCCAGGGAGAATGGAACCGAGCGCTGGAAACCCTGAAGACTTTGATGATTAGCCGACCAGTTCTTTACGTCGGCTTTGGATTGAGGGACCCGGATTTTATTTATTTGAGGGATTTGCTGGCGAACACTTATGAGGGCGCCGTCCGAGATCATTACGCCATACTGCCAAACATGACTGAAGAAGAAATCAACTATTGGAGACGCTCTTACGGGATCCACATTCTCAATTATAAAACAACAACCGATGATCAGGGCAAGGTCTCACATGAAGGTCTCTTAGTCGCCCTAGATCAACTGAAAGAACAACCCGTTAAAAAAGTAATTGAGGAAGAGCAGGAAGCCGAAAACGCGGAATTCGAGTTGGCGCTTTTGAGGCACGCTTCTCGTCTTGCCCGTGTTAAGAGTTCCAACGACAAAATTCCAATTGGTGTGGAGAAACAGTCTAAGCAGGAGCGGAAATTTTCCCGAAAATATTGGAGAAATAGCTTCCGAAATGTTGATGAGTTGCTGGTTTATGGACCGCAGAGAACGCTGCTTGTTGGCCTACCTGGGGCGGGTAAGACCCACTCGCTCAATTTCGCCGCTGCAGAGCTGTCAAAACAACTTCAAGAAGCCAGCATGGGAGCAGAAGCCGACATCAAAGAGGTTGCCATCCCGGTTGTAGTGGACATGAAACAGTACGATGGCGACCTATGGAGCCTTGCGGATAATACTCTTCCAGTTGGAATTTCACTGGAACAACTCATAAGTCACTTCAAGGTGAAGATATTTGTCGATTCCTTTAACGAGATGCCCAAGAAATATTGGACGGATGCAAAATATGAAGATGACTTGGGAAAATTCATAAAACGGGTAGAAAACGCATCTTTGGTTTTTGCATCTAGGACATCGTACGGCATACCTGAGCATGATTTTGAAGTTTACACGTTGTCGAGTATTGATGGAAAACTTGCAGAAAAGGCCCTGTTAGATAAAGGGTTTCTTCTTGATGGAGATTTTCGACGGGAAATGGTTGATCTAATAAGTAGGCCCTTCTTCTATCGCCTGCTACAGGACAATAAAATAGATGTTGGCAGTTCAGCAAATCCAAGATCCGTTTTTGTTCGAATGTTCGAAGGATTGAGCGAGCGGTTCAGGGAAAGATTTCAAAATTCCCTTGATTTGACTACAATATTGGAGCGCATAGCCTTTGACACGATGAATGCGGGTACCGAGTACTTTAACTTCACAAGTCTTGAAGCAATAACTTTAGGCGAACTTGAAGGGTCCGAGAGCGACGCATCAGCGGCAGAAGAGATTATCAACTGGCTTATTTCTCAGGAAGTGCTTCAACCATTGCCAAAAAGAAGATTGGCGTTTTTTCACCAATCGGTCACTGAATTTTTGGCTGCTTCTCATTTAGCATCTGTGTATGAACAGGATCCATCAGTTCTTAAGGAAGTTTTACGTTTCCGTAGATGGGATCAGGCCCTTATGCAGATTACGGCTCTGCTTCCAGAAGAGAAATCTGATCAGTTATTAGATGAAATTCTCAATTTAGATCAAAGACTTGCGTTGTCTTCTTGTAAGTACTTGGAAGAAAATCGCGATCAGGTAATTCTCTCCGTTTTGGAGAAATGCATTGAAAGCCATGATGCGGGCTCTTCCGAAGACCTAGAACTTGGATGGGCCATTGAGACCGATCTGCCGTTGAACTCTCATCACATTCCCGTACTTAGACAATTTGTGGAAAAACGTGGTTCGCTTGGCGGTTCCGCTGCCCTGAGATTAGCGATGATACGGGGTTCCGATGAAAAACCAATGCTTCTGGAACTACTTCTGGAAGGCGAGAGAGACTATAATTTCTTGGCAAACGGCGTGGGCAAAGCGCTTTCTAAACTAGTCACTAACGATGATCTTGTAGTTATTGCAAATTGGGTGGCTGAGAACTCAAACCAGACGAACGACGTTGAGGCCACGACTACTTCGATCGCTTATGCACTTTCCGAATTACCTGAAAAGGACGTTCTGGATTGTCTGGCTCCTTCTCTCAAAAAAGGGACTGTTTCATCTTTGGCGGCGGGTATTCTGTGCGACATTGGCTATGAGAAAAAAACACAAGCATGGCTAGACATCTACTTTCGTTTACTTCCAATAGAGACCCATGACGCTTGTGTAGCTATTCATTTTATTCTTTGGCGAGGAAACAGCCTCTCTCTAGACGGCATCAAAGGGAAAGAGCTCGATTGCATTATCCAATCGATAAGTGACGGAGACGGTTTCGCTCTTTTAGCTCTCGTAGATATTTGTCGCCATTCAGGGACTTGCTCCCATTTAGTTGAAGAAAAAGCTAAAGATTATGCGGGTTTAAAGGCTGCACTATTCATGTATTGTTCATGCCCTGACAGAACTGACGCAGTGTTTGATGTCATCGAGAATGCGTTGGATGGAACTATTTCTCTTGGGGATGAGTTGCCTTCCTTGGAGGGTGTCGAGTTGGACTGGGACGGCCACAAAGACCTACTTCTCAAAGTTCTACGGTCAAAAAATAGGCGTTTAATTGAAGCTGTTTTGCCAAAAGGCATACCTACTGAATTTGCGAACCTTGGGGATGTGGATTTTGGCGACATTTTGGAACTTCTGGATTATGTAGAATCGGAAAAACCTTCAATCGACAACGGTTTTGATTGGTTCTGTGATCAGCTTGCGTCGTTCATAGGTTGCCACGGCGATCTGAAAACAACGCATCGTTTGATCGCTATTCTCGCCGATGACGGCTCAAAGCACCGAACAACAGTTTCAAAGAAGATACTTCCTTTTTGTGAGAATGTGACATTGTCAGATATGCCGGAAAGCGCGTTATCCTATTTACTTTCTGAAATGAGGGAGCCAAATCCGCATGGGTGCAAAGGGTTTCTAATAGCTGAAGTCGCCGACGAAGATTTTGTACAGGAGCGTCTTTTGCCTTTGCTGACAGATGTCGAAGATCTTTTCCAATGCAACCTAAGAGAGGTTTTAGAGCATGTTGGCCAGCGCCATGGAAGGCGCTACTTGGCCTGATCTTCCGCGAACGAACACTTTCCATTCGGCGGGTGTTTGTCTCGCAACTGCAGCAAACGTCCGCTTCCCCCCCCCCTTCGTTTTTAAGACAATTTAGAAAACTCATAGCAACTTCGAAAAAATTTAACGCAAAGATTGATTGCTATTTGATTGCTAGAACTTTTTTCAAAGCAATAAATTTTATCTAACTCATTGAAACAATTGGTGCACCCGACAGGATTCGAACCTGTGGCCTCTGCCTTCGGAGGGCAGCGCTCTATCCAGCTGAGCTACGGGTGCCGATTTGCTGATTAGCTTGGGTCTTTTACAGGAACGTAAGGGGTGGGGCAATTGAAGAAATTGACTTTGAACCAAACATTTTGAATGCACGGTATTAAGTGACACCATTTGTCTTTATTCGTGCCCTATATTCCATCGTTGAATGAATAATTGGCTACCGCAATCATTAAATGATTAAAAATTAGGCAATTTAATTTTGTCAGCCTAAATAATAGTCATAAATAATTTCTCCTGTGGCGCGAAATTGCTCATTTGCATAAAATTTAGCGAGCCTTTTTTCAGAAAAATCATTTAACTTGTTGTTAGTAAATGGATTTTTTATTTTCACGTATCTTGGTGTCGGTTTGGCATAGGCCTTGCTGTTTAGGGGGTAATTCCAAACTGTTCCAGGGAGAAAATAATGACTGGTTTTACAAAAATACTAAAAACTACCGCAATAGCATCACTCTTGGCTGCAACGGCATTCACGCCGGCTCATGCTGAAGACACAATCAAGGTGGGCATTCTGCATTCCTTGTCCGGCACTATGGCTATTTCTGAGACGACATTGAAAGATGTCATGTTGATGCTCATCGAAGAGCAAAACAAGAAGGGCGGCGTTTTAGGTAAGAAGCTAGAGCCTGTTGTTGTGGATCCTGCGTCTGATTGGCCGCTCTTTGCTGAAAAAGCACGTGAGCTCCTTTCTGTTCATGAAGTCTCTGCCGTATTCGGTAACTGGACATCTGTTTCGCGCAAATCTGTTCTGCCTGTTTTTGAAGAGCTGAACGGTATTCTTTTCTACCCTGTTCAATATGAAGGTGAAGAAAGTCAGCGTAATGTGTTTTATACAGGCGCTGCCCCTAATCAGCAGGCAATTCCAGCCGTTGATTACCTTCTTGAAGAGGAAGAAGTAGAACGTTGGGTTTTGGCTGGTACAGACTATGTCTATCCGCGCACAACTAATAAAATTCTTGAAGCATACCTTAAAAGCAAAGGTGTTGCTGCCGAAGATATCATGATCAACTACACACCGTTTGGTCATTCAGATTGGCAAACAATTGTCTCTGACATCAAAACTTTTGGTTCTGCTGGTAAGAAAACCGCTGTTGTCTCCACCATTAATGGTGATGCTAACGTTCCTTTCTACAAAGAGCTTGGTAACGCGGGCATCAAAGCGGAGGATATTCCAGTTGTTGCCTTCTCTGTTGGCGAAGAAGAGCTCGCCGGTCTTGATGCAGGCCCACTGGTTGGTCACCTTGCGGCATGGAATTATTTCCAGTCTGTTGAGACAGAAGCAAATGGAAAGTTTGTGGAACAATGGAAAGCCTTTATTGGTGACGAAAAAGAAGTAACCAACGACCCAATGGAAGCGCATTACATTGGCTTTAATATGTGGGTTAAGGCTGTTGAAAAAGCGGGCACGACAGATGTTGATTCCGTGATTGATTCAATCGTTGGTGTATCGGTTCCAAACCTGACAGGTGGTCTTGCGACAATGATGCCAAACCACCACATCACTAAGCCTGTGCTGATTGGTGAGATTCAGGAAGATGGTCAATTTGAAGTTGTGTCTGAAACAGATGGTCTTGTTGTTGGTGATGCTTGGTCAGATTTCTTGCCTGATTCAAAAGATTTGATTGCAGATTGGCGTGCACCTATGTCATGCGGTAACTTCAATGTTGCTGCTGGTAAATGTGGCGGCAAAGGTACATAAACTTAAAACTGTTGACGGTATTGATGGGCAGGCTTGTATCTAAGCCTGCCTATTGTCATGTAAATTATTTTTGAAATGGCGTATCCCATGAAAGCCCTTTTAGTATTGAGGCTTATTTTTTTGTCTGTCGTCTTGTTGATACAGGGCACGGGCCTTAGCTTTGCCGATGAAGCAGATATACGCGATTTGATTGCAGGCTTTGCGGAAGCTAAGAAGTTTTCTCAAGTTGAAACAATTGCAAATGATCTGGCTGCGACCGGTGACCCTTCTGTCGTTACCGTGCTTCGCGCACTGCAAGACGGCAAGCTAAAGTTTTCAAAGAATGATAAATCTGTCGTCATCCATGATGATGCGGGCAAGCGATTGCTTGATCCTATAACAGGAAATGAGCTTGGGCCGGATGCTGGCGTGAAGCTTAAAAAAGTAAAAACCAAAAATTCGCTACGCCGTAAAATAGGCGCCATGCTTTCTGGCCTGACCTTGCGCGCAAAAGATCGCGATGTGCGGCTGAAGGCGGCCAAAACGATTTTTGCCTCAGCCGACAAAAGCCAGTTGGACGTTTTGACCTCTGCCATTGAAGAAGAGAGTGATGACGAGGTGAAAACGTTGATGCGCGAGGCGCAGGCCGCGATATTGGTCACTCATTCTGATGATGAGGCAGCCCGCCTTAAAGCCATTGATACTTTGGCTTCGCGCGGTGATCAGGCGATGCTGGCGCTTCTCAATAATGTATCGAAAAATTCTGACGGAGCGGTGAAAGACGCAGCGCTTGCCTCGATTGCGAAGATAGAGTCATCGCTTGCTACATGGCGGGCAGGGCAAAATATTTGGTATGGCGTGTCGCTTGGCTCAGTCTTGTTCCTTGCCGCGATCGGTCTTGCTATCACCTTTGGTGTTATGGGCGTCATCAATATGGCGCACGGTGAAATGGTGATGATCGGGGCTTATACAACCTTTGTGGTGCAAGACATTATTCGCACTTCCGCGCCGCACCTTTTTGATTATTCTCTTGTCATCGCGCTACCGATGGCTTTTCTCGTTGCCGGTTTTGTCGGGCTTTTGATGGAACGCTGCATTATTCGGTACCTTTATGGTCGCCCGCTTGAAACTCTGCTTGCGACATGGGGTGTGTCATTAATCTTGCAGCAGGCTGTTCGCACGATCTTTGGTCCAAACAACCGCGAGGTGGGCAATCCTTCTTTCATGTCGGGCGCATTTGAGCTTGGTGAAATGGCAATCACGTGGAACCGGCTTTGGATTGTTGTTTTTGCGATTGTGGTCTTTGCTATTTTGCTGGCGGTTCTTAACCGGACAAGCCTTGGCTTGAAGATGCGTGCTGTGACGCAAAACCGGCGCATGGCGTCTGCGATGGGTATTCGCACGCCGTGGGTGGACGCAATGACCTTTGCGCTTGGTACAGGCATCGCCGGTATTGCGGGTGTGGCGCTCAGCCAGATTGATAATGTCTCGCCAAACCTTGGCCAGTCTTACATCGTTGATAGTTTCATGGTTGTGGTTTTTGGTGGTGTTGGAAATCTGTGGGGCACCTTCATCGGAGCGCTCACACTTGGGGTGGCTAATAAGTTTTTGGAGCCTTATGCGGGTGCAGTGCTTGCCAAAATCTTTGTTCTTGTCTTCATCATCTTATTCATTCAGCGGCGGCCGCGTGGCCTGTTTGCTCTTAAGGGAAGGGCCGTTGAGCAATGATGACCCGCTTCCTTATCAGTGGTTTTGGCGCGCGCGCGGTATCGGTCACCTTTTTCTTGTTGATCTTTGCAGCGCTCATTGTGCCGCTTCTCAATTTATTTGTGCCGCCAGAAAACCCATTGCACATTCCCGACTATTTGGTGCCGCTATTGGGTAAATATCTAAACTATGCGCTTCTTGCCTTAGCGCTTGATCTTGTGTGGGGGTATTGCGGTATTTTGTCGCTGGGCCACGGCGCATTTTTCGCGCTTGGTGGTTATGCGATGGGCATGTATTTGATGCGCCAGATTGGGCCGCGCGGTGTTTATGGCGACCCAATTTTACCGGATTTCATGGTGTTTTTGAACTGGGATGAATTGCCTTGGTTCTGGTCGGGTTTTGACAACTTCGGATTTGCGATGCTGATGGCGCTTTTTGTGCCGGGTTTGTTGGCGTTTGTTTTTGGCTGGTTTGCGTTTCGCTCACGGGTGACGGGCGTTTATCTTTCCATCATCACACAGGCAATGACCTATGCGCTTTTGCTTGCGTTCTTCCGTAATGACATGGGCTTTGGTGGCAATAATGGCCTGACAGATTTTAAAGATATTTTGGGCTTTTCTATTCAGGCGCAAGAAACACGGGCAGGGCTGTTTGCCGCAAGTGCGATTATCTTGGCGATTTGTCTCATCGTGTGTTCCGCGATTGTGCGCTCGAAATATGGCAAGATTCTTACAGCTGTGCGCGATGCGGAAAATCGGACACGTTTTTTGGGATATCGACCAGAGAACATCAAGCTTTTTGCCTTTGTCGTCTCTGCCATTATGGCAGGCATTGCCGGTGCGCTTTATGTGCCGCAGGTGGGCATTATCAATCCGAGCGAATTTCAGCCAGCTAATTCAATCGAGGTGGTTGTCTGGACGGCTGTGGGTGGGCGCGGCACCTTAATCGGGCCGATTATCGGGGCGATCTTTGTCAACTTTGGCAAGAGCTGGTTTACCGGTGCTTTGCCAGAATATTGGCTGTTTGCGCTGGGTGCTTTGTTTATTTTCGCAACGCTCTTCTTGCCGAAAGGCATCGTTGGCCTGTGGCGTGATGTGTCAGGACGGTTGAAGCAAAAGAAGAAGCCGGATGCAGCCGATCCTAAACCAGAACCAGCGGAATAGAGGCAGTCATGGCAGATAAAAATAGCCTTTTATATCTTGATGGTGTGTCGGTTTCGTTCGATGGTTTCAAAGCGATCAATAACTTGTCGCTTTATCTCGAAAAAGGGGAGATGCGGGCGATCATCGGGCCAAATGGCGCGGGTAAAACAACCATGATGGATATCATAACTGGCAAAACTCGCCCCGATGAAGGCGAGGTATTTTTCAATGGTGAAATTGATCTGACCAAACATGATGAGGCTGAAATTGCGACATTTGGTATTGGCCGCAAATTCCAAAAGCCGACGGTCTTTGAAACGCAGACGGTTGAAGATAATTTGCTGTTATCGTTGAAAGGTGAACGGCGTGGCGTGCCCGCTTTATTCTATCAATCGAATGAGCCGGACGAGGAACGGATTTCTGAAATTCTTGACATCGTGCGCCTAAAAGACAAGCGCACAGACCTTGCCGCCAATTTGTCGCATGGTCAAAAGCAGTGGCTAGAGATAGGCATGTTGGTGGCGCAGGATCCAAAGCTGCTTCTTGTTGATGAGCCGGTTGCGGGCATGACGGATGCCGAGACGGTTGAGACCGCGCGGCTTTTGCGTGATCTTGCCCAAACTCATTCGGTGATTGTGGTTGAGCACGATATGGATTTTGTCCGCGCTCTTGATGTGAAGGTGACGTGCCTGCATGAAGGTTCTGTGTTGGCTGAAGGGACACTTGATCATGTAAGTGCCGACCAGCGCGTTGTTGATGTGTATTTGGGGCGTTGAGATATGTTGAAAATTGAAAATGCCACTTTGCATTATGGAGCCGCTGAGGCGCTGCGCGGTGTATCTATGGAAGCGGAAGAGGGCAAGATTACCTGCCTTTTAGGGCGCAACGGCGTGGGTAAGACAAGCCTCATTCGCTCAATCGTTGGCCATCATCCGCTTACCTCAGGCAGTGTGAGCATGAAGGGGGCAAACATCACGAAAGCGGCGAGCTATGATCGTGCGCGCGCGGGCATTGCCTTGGTGCCGCAGGGGCGTGAAATTTTTCCGCTTTTGAGCGTGAAAGAAAATCTGGAGACAGGTTTTGCGCCTTTAAAGGGCAAAGACAAACATGTGCCGGATTATGTGTTTGAGCTTTTTCCGGTTTTAAAAGAAATGTTGGCACGGCGCGGGGGCGATCTTTCAGGTGGTCAACAACAACAGCTTGCCATTGGCCGAGCGCTTACCATGCGACCGAGCGTGATTGTGCTGGATGAGCCGACGGAAGGCATTCAGCCGTCGATCATCAAAGACATTGGTCGCGCCATCCGCTTTTTGCGCGATGAGTTTGGAATGACGATTTTGCTGGTTGAGCAATATCTCGATTTTTGTCGTGAGCTTGCCGATAAGGTTTATGTCATGGACAGAGGCCGGATTATCCACGAGGGCGAAGCCGCCATTTTGGATGATGAGGCTGTGCGTGCGGATTTGACCGTCTAACCTCTCGCCATGGGCGCTTCGCTGCGCTATGACAGACTTATGTCACAGATTGAATCACTCTTTGTTACCCGTCTTTACCGTGCCGCGCTTAGCGAATTTGGCAAGGCGATTGATGCTGATGAGCTTGAAGCGTCATGCTTGTCTATCGCGGAAGATGATGTTGCGGGACAAGAATGGTGCGAGGAAAATGATTTTCCTGGTTATACGAGTTATGCCTCATTGGCTGACCTTGGTTGGCGGTTTCCGATTTTCAAAGATCTGGTCAAGGTGCTCGATAAACATGTGGCGGTTTTTGTCAAAGACTTAGACTTTGATCTGGGTGATAAGAAAATCAAGCTCGACAGCCTATGGATCAATATTTTGCCAACCGGCGGGGTCCATACCTCGCATTTGCATCCCCATAGCGTGATCAGTGGCACCACTTATGTGACGATGCCTGAGGGCGCAAGCGCGATTAAGTTTGAAGACCCGCGCATGGCGATGATGATGGCAGCTCCCCCGCGCAAGACCAAAGCACGGCCGGAATTACGCAATTTCATTTATGCCGCACCTGAGGCTGGTGAGGTGTTATTATGGGAAAGTTGGCTGCGCCACGAGGTGCCGATCAATATGGCCGATGAAGACCGTATCAGCGTGAGTTTTAATTACGGTTGGGAATAAGCATGATTTGCATCAGCTCAAGTGATTTGCAGGTTATTGCGATGGTGATTTATGAATAGCGCGATCTCACTTAGCGAAGCCTTTAAAGCGTTTGCCAAAATTGGTATTTTGTCCTTTGGCGGCCCTGCGGGTCAGATTGCTTTGATGCACCGTGTTATTGTTGATGAAAAGCGCTGGCTCACCGAGCAGCAATTTCTCAATGCCTTGTCTTTTTGTATGCTCTTGCCAGGGCCAGAGGCGATGCAGCTTGCGACTTACGCGGGGTGGCGGTTGCATGGAATTTTGGGTGGTTTGATCGCTGGCTTGTTGTTCGTGCTGCCCGGTGCTTTTGTTATCATGGTGCTGGCTGCCACTTATGCGTTGGTTGGTGATGTGCCGCTTGTGACAGCAATTTTTCTTGGTGTGAAAGCTGCTGTTGTTGTTATTGTTATTGAGGCTTTGGTGAAGGTCTCGAAAAGAGCGCTGAAGCGATTTGATTACTGGGTGGTGGCGGCGCTCGCCTTTATTGGTATCTTCTTCTTGGCGCTACCGTTCCCGTTTATAATTGTGATTGCAGCGCTTTATGGTGCCGTACGAATTGACACCTCGATTGATGATGTATCGCTGGTAGAAAAGGTCGTGTCTAGCCGGACTTTCAAGACCATCGGATTATGGCTCGTCATCTGGTGGGCGCCTCTTTTGGCATTATGGGCGTTCGCACCAGATAGTGTCCTTTCGGATATAGGGTTTTTCTTCTCGAAACTGGCGGTTGTTAGTTTTGGCGGTGCCTATGCCGGGCTTGCTTATATGGCGCAGGATGTGGTGAGCGGCTTTGGCTGGCTTCAGGCGGGTGAGATGATGGATGGGCTTGGCCTTGCGGAGACGACACCCGGCCCGCTTATACTGGTAACCGAATTCGTGGGCTTTTTGGCCGCCTTCAAACAAGGCGGTCTTGCGCTCGGTGTAGCTGGCGGGATTGTCACTTTATGGGTTACTTTTGCACCGTGTTTTTTATGTATTTTTGCTGGCGCGCCCTATGTTGAATGGATCTCATCGCAACCGCGCTTGAGAGGGGCTTTAACTGGTATCACGGCGGCGGTCGTTGGTGTGATTTTAAACCTGACAGTGTGGTTTGCCTTGCATGTTTTTTTTGCTGCCACCGAGACAAAGCAAATAGGTGTTTTCAAAGTGCTCACGCCTGATATTGCATCATTGGATTGGCGTGTTCTCGTGTTGTCTATCGTGAGTTGTATTATGCTACTTGTCTTGCATCGAGGCATACTGATGACACTGGCCGTTGCAGCGGGCCTTGCTGTTGCTATGCATTTTTTGGGATTTTGATTATATAAAACAGGATCAGGATAAGAAATCCTGACCCTGTTCTACTTCAACGGACAGGGGAGAGTCTGTCGTTAAGCTGCTGCGAATTGGTTCATTGTGTTATCTTCACCAGCCGCTTTGAGGGCAGCGTCGCCCGCAAAATATTCTTTATGGTCATCACCCATATCTGAGCCAGCCATATTTTGGTGCTTGACGCAGGCAATGCCTTCACGGATTTCTTTGCGCTGGACGCCCTTTACATAACCGAGCATGCCCTGATCGCCGAAGTATTCTTTGGCTAGGTTGTCTGTGGACAAAGCCGCTGTGTGATAGGTTGGCAATGTGATGAGATGATGGAAGATGCCCGCTTGATCTGCGCTATCGGCTTGGAATGTACGAATACGCTCATCCGCTTCAGCAGCCAATTCAGTGTCATCATAATCAACACTCATTAAACGGTCGCGGTCATAGGCGGATACGTCTTTGCCTGCTTCAACCATGGCATCATAAGCCTGCTGGCGGAAGTTCAATGTCCAGTTGAAGCTTGGAGAGTTGTTATAGACTAGTTTTGCATGGGGGACCGTCTCGCGGATTTTGTCGACCATCTCTTTGATTTGACCGATGTGTGGTTTTTCAGTTTCAATCCACAATAAGTCAGCACCATTTTGCAAAGAAGCAATGCAATCGAGAACACACCGATCAACGCCAGTGCCTTCACGGAACTGGAAGAGGTTTGAAGGAAGACGTTTTGGACGAAGTAATTTGCCATCACGGTTCAAGACAACGTCGCCATTTTTCATGTCAGCGGGTGCGATTTCTTCGCAATCAAGGAACGAGTTATATTGATCACCAAGGTCGCCCGGCTCGTTAGACACGGCGATTTGTTTCGTAAGGCCAGCACCCAATGAATCTGTACGGGTTACAATAATGCCATTGTCGATACCAAGTTCAAGAAAGGCGTAACGCACGGCACGAACTTTCGCGAGAAAGTCTTCGTGTGGCACTGTAACTTTGCCGTCTTGGTGACCACATTGTTTTTCGTCTGACACTTGATTTTCGATTTGGAGGCAGCAAGCGCCGGCTTCGATGAGCTTCTTGGCAAGAAGATATGTGGCCTCTGCATTGCCAAAGCCCGCGTCGATATCAGCGATGATTGGCACGACGTGCGTCTGGTAGTTGTCAATTTCATTTTGAACGGAAGCTGCTTTAAATTGATCGCCTGCTGCGTGGGCTGCATCAAGATCACGGAAGAGTCCGCCAAGTTCGCGCGCATCAGCTTGACGCAGGAATGTATACAGTTCTTCGATGAGGGCTGGAACTGATGTTTTCTCATGCATGGACTGATCTGGGAGGGGTCCGAATTCTGACCGAAGGGCAGCAATCATCCATCCTGAAAGGTAGAGATAGGAGCGATCGGTTGTATTAAAATGTTTTTTGATGGAAATCA
The DNA here is from genome assembly GCA_039989895.1 of Hyphomicrobiales bacterium. Classification (NCBI taxonomy): domain Bacteria; kingdom Pseudomonadati; phylum Pseudomonadota; class Alphaproteobacteria; order Hyphomicrobiales; species Hyphomicrobiales bacterium. The sequence continues at coordinate 296,780 of JBDXGY010000004.1, read as the reverse complement.
TCTTCTGTTGACCGATGAAACCATGCCAGCAACCAAGCGACTGGGTGTATTTGCTTGTATCTGCGTCATAGGCAGCCATGTCGCGGCGCATAATATCGGCAGTATATTGCGCAACATCGAGACCAGTTTTGAAGCGGTTTTGCAAACGCATGCGTGCAACGTTTACAGCATTAATGTCAGCCCACGACGTGCCATTGGTTTCTATAACGCTTGAAGCTGCATCAATTTCTGTTCTGTAAGTCATGGTATTCTCCATTCGATGACTGAGATTGTAAATTATTTTACAACTGAGAAAATTTAGTAAGTTTTACGATGAGTGCTCGTCGTTGACTTACAAATTCTATCTTCTCTCTAGCTCAGAATAATGGCTAAGACACTTGATTTATTGAGGTTTATATGAAGATTCGTGTGTATCTGTGTGGCGCATACAGGTGCTAATTGTGCGTTTGTAAATTTATTTACAAGTGCGCCATGCTCTGTAATTATTTTCGATTAATGAAGAAAATATCGATGAGCTTGTGATATCTGCCGAAGTAAATTGTTGTGAGATAAAAATGGTGCCCGGAGGCGGATTTGAACCACCGACACGCGGATTTTCAATCCGCTGCTCTACCAACTGAGCTATCCGGGCGTATTCAGCTAACAATCTGTTTTGCTGAGGTCAGAATTTTCATCCTGAGATGCGCCTTATAGAGGCTTCGACAAAGGCTGTCCAGTACCTCCAATGATGATAGAGAAAAGAATTTTCGTTAATGGAAAATGTCAGTGAATACAGGTGATTATGATTTATTCCGGTTGCTCATTATCATTGACAGGGTCGCTTGGTGTCGTTTGATCTTGAGCGGGAACGGCATAAGAGCCATTTAGCCACCGGTTTAAATCAACATCTCTGCATCTTTGTGAGCAAAAAGGTGCGTCCTCTTTGATCGCTTTATCACCGCAAATAGGGCAGGTCGCGGATTTTTCCGCCATCAATCATGTCCCAACCAACTGAAATGTACAGGATAGCCTTCGCCAACCAGCATGGCGACTGTTTCATATAATGGTAGGCCGACCACGCTTGAATAGGAGCCGACCACCTTTACAACGAAAGCGCCAGCTAGGCCTTGTATCGCATAACCGCCTGCTTTACCGCGCCATTCACCAGAGGAGAGATAAGCTTCGCTTTCCAATGTTGAGATGCGTTTCATGCGGACGCGGGTTTCAACGAGTTTATGAACCACCTTGCCGCCCGGTGTGATGAGGCACACAGCGGTAAAAACACGGTGCCCACGACCTGAGAGCTGTCTGATGCTATCGGACGCCTGATCGATAGTTTCTGCTTTTGGTAATATCAAGCGGCCACGAGCAACAACTGTGTCAGCGGCCAATATATAGGCGCCCTCACGCCTGCCATCACGTGTTGCTTGGCGTGCAGAGACGTCGGCTTTGGTTTTGGCTAGTCTGCGCGCGAGATCTTTTGGAAGTTCCTTGCGATGCGGTGTTTCGTCAATGTCTGCCGGTATCAAGTGATCCGGTTCAACATTCACTTGCTGCAAAAGCTGTAGGCGTCGCGGAGAGGCGGAAGCCAGAATAAGGGGGGGCTTGGAGCGGTGCTCGACCATCCATATCGCTCCGGTTCGGCGTTGCGCTTATTTAAAGCGGTAGGTGATACGACCTTTAGTCAGGTCATAGGGTGTCATTTCAACGAGAACTTTATCGCCAGCCAGCACACGAATGCGATTTTTACGCATGCGTCCTGCAGTATGAGCAATGATCTCGTGATCATTTTCCAGCTTTACGCGGAATGTTGCATTTGGAAGGAGTTCGCTGATTACACCAGGAAACTCAAGCATTTCTTCTTTAGCCATTCTAATCCTTAAAATCTTAGATGCTGTGTTTGGTGCACTGCTATGCCCCATTTTTTCGAAAAACTATAGAAAAACTTGGCAAATGTGAACCATCTCATGCAGTTTTAGACAATGATATTGATTAACGCGCACATATTAGGCACAAATCAGCCGCTAAATCGCTGCGTTATGCTTTTAATGAGCGCATCTCTCACTGCTCTATAGGCATCGAGTCGCTGTTCACGCTTTCCTGTTGCCAGCGTTGGATCTTCGGTCGGCCAGAACTCCATAACAGAGCCGTTGGTCGCCATAATGTCTTCTGCCTTGTGTTTTGCTTCATCTGTGAGTGTGATGGTTAAATCGAAATTGCCATCGTTTAGTTCTTCAAAAGTGTGAGGGTAGTGGGTTGAAATATCGATACCGAACTCATTCATGACGGCTTTTACAAAAGGGTCATTCTCACCTTTTTGAATACCGGCGGAACGAGAATAAATGATGTGTGGATAGAGTGTGCGCGTGATAGCGGCGGCCATTGGGGAGCGTACTGCATTCATGGTGCAAACAAAAAGAACTGAGCTTGGAGCGTCATCATTGGGTGTGGCAGGTTGCAGGTGATCCATAATTTCTGCCCTTATCTTTTCTGCTGCAAGGCGCATAACAGCGTGAAAAGGCGTCGCGCCGTATCAAAATCAACTTCTACTTTACCGGAGAGGCGGTCCTGTAATTTCTCTGAGCCTTCATTGTGGATGCCACGACGGGCCATGTCTATTGCCTCTATTTTTCCCGGTGTGGCAGAGCGAATGGCGGCATAATAGCTCTCACAGATCATGAAATAATCTTTGATGATCGCGCGAAATGGGGTCATGGACAGAATATGGGTGATGATATCACTGCGGCCTTCTTCGCCTATTTCCATCACGAAGCGACCGTCAAGATTTGAGAGTTTGAGTGTATAGGGCCCGCCATCATGTTTGGTGGGGCGAAAGTCGTTTTCTTCCAGAATATCAAAAATAGCGATGGAGCGTTCCTGCTCGACATCAGGCGTGGCACGACCAATCGAGGCTTCATCTAGCACAACGCTGATAAGCCTAGTTTTTTTATCTTTAGATGCGGAGCTGGCCATTTTCTCGTATTTGCCATAGTTTTGATCAGGTTTTTATAAAGATATGCTTTTCTTAAAAATTCAAGCGAATGCTGACAGACTTACCGTGTGCGTCAAGCCCTTCTGCTTTCGCAAGGTCTACTGCCGCTGGTCCAATCGCGCGTAGTTGGTCTGGCCCGCATTTCAAAAGTGAGGTGCGTTTTACAAAATCCATCACAGATAAGCCCGATGAGAATCGCGCTGATCTGGCTGTGGGCAAGACATGATTTGAGCCTCCAACATAATCGCCTATGGCTTCTGGTGTGTATGCGCCGATAAAGATGGCGCCTGCGTTACGGACAGAATTTGCGAAGTCATCAGCGTTTTTTATTGCGAGTTCCAAATGCTCAGGCGCTATGCGGTTCGTGATGTCGAGTGCATTGTTCACATTATCAATTTCGATAATGGCACCATATGTCTCCCAGCTTTCGCGCGCGATGTCCTCGCGGGGCAGGGTTTTGAGTTGCTGCTCAACAGCCGCAATGACCGCTTCGCCAAATTCTGCGTCATCTGTAATTAAGATGGATTGTGCGGCAATATCATGTTCGGCTTGTGCCAAGAGGTCAACGGCAATCCAATCAGGATTATTGTTGCCATCTGCGATCACGAGTACTTCTGAGGGGCCGGCGATCATATCAATGCCGACCGTACCAAAAACGCGGCGTTTGGCGGCAGCGACAAAGGCATTGCCGGGGCCGACGATTTTTGAGACGGGGGCAATGGTGTTTGTGCCATAGGCAAGGGCTGCAATGGCCTGTGCGCCGCCAACGCGGTATATTTCATCAACGCCTGCAAGATCTGCTGCAGCAAGCACAAGTGGGTTTAACGTGCCGTGCGGTGTTGGCACTACCATTACAAGTCGCTCGACGCCAGCCACTCTTGCTGGGATGGCATTCATCAAAACAGAGCTTGGATAACTCGCTGTGCCGCCGGGCACATAAAGCCCCACTGATTCAAGTGCTGTCCAGCGTGAACCCAGCTCAACACCGATTGCGTCGGTATAGCGATCATCGCGTGGTTTTTGTCGCTGGTGATGCGATTGGATGCGGTTGGCGGCAAGTTTAAGGGCGGCATAGGTATCTGCGTCCACTTGAGTTTTTGCGGCTTCAATTTCGGCTGGCGATACTCTGATGCCGCTTTTTGACAGATCAACATTGTCAAATTTAAGCGTCAGCTCCACCAAGGCCTTGTCGCCATTGGCGCGGACATTTTCAATTATATCGCGTACAATAGTATCAACATCTTCCGATACCTCTCGTTTTGTTCCAAGAAGGGTCTGAAAATCTGCTTCAAAGCTATCGTCTTTGGTGTTGAGGCGAAGGACCACCCGTTCGCTCCTTTTGTAAGAATTTACATAAGAATGGGAGTTGTAGCGTTTTTTATGCCTGAGTCCATAAGTGGCTTAATGTTAAGCGTCTTTATGAGATATTTTAATCTAGATCATGTTGAGGGCGCGAGGCCGTTTCCCATGCGCCGCCAAGATCACTGAGTTGTACTTCAATGCAATCAACAATCAATCTTATCACGCCATTGTCTGAAAAAATTAGATCGATTGTGCCTGCTGGTTTATCTGTGGGTAGAAATTGAATGGCCAGCAAATTTAAAATGGCATCAGGGGCATCTTGTCGGATGTTGTGTTTTTGAACTTTGGTGACGCGATCGAAATGCAGTGCTGTGCGACGACGTTCGTTTGCAATTTGTCCGAAGCGGCGCTTTCCTTTGTTCCAAACAAAACGATTGAGCGCTATGCCAAAGCGTCCTTCTTTCGAAATGTATTTAAGATCATCAACCCTCATAACGGCATCTTGTAGATGAGCAGACAGGATGCTTAGATCCTCTTCATCTAGAGCTACGAGTTTTAATAAATCGGATGCAGCATTAGCCATTACTTATTCCTATGTGAAATCATTCACGCGTCAATTCTTGCAATAAATAGAACAGTATAGAAATAAATAAAAGAGCGAAGTGACCGAGGGGGGCTGGATCACTTCGCTTTTATGCAACCTAGTAGGGCAAATCTAGGCTGCTGGGCTTGTGTGTGACTAACTCCTGTCATGCTGAATAAATGACTTTTCATTTCTTCGAGCAATCGTAATCAGTCCATATAACGTTATTATGATACTTGTTATCAAGACAACGGACAGAATGATGAGATTTATTTTGGCTTGTCCGGTAACAACCATAATAAGAATTAAAAGACCCAAAACAACTGGCATAGTTACTTGTAACTTTGTCATGTTGTTATCCTTGATCTAACATTCGTGTCCGTCACTCTGATAAACAACATGTGGGAACTCGTTTGCTTGTTTGCAAGGGTTTATGCAGTATTTTTTATGTGGCGCTGCCGCTGCAGCCAGTATTTTTTAAAATTTGTTGGTGACATAATATTTGGTGCTGCTAGAAACTGCTCACAGTTGGCTTTATATCAAGCTGATATTTGTTGCACTTGCACAGAGTAATCACTTTAGGAATTTTATGCCGCGCGAATCAAATCAGAAAACTGAAGCCGCCGCCGCCGCGTACTTTTTTCAAGACGTTAGCTCACTGCAACTTGTGCGCCGTTTGATCATGGAAAATTTCAACACCTACGCAAAAAGATATGCTGCGGCATTGTTCTTTATGGTGATTGTAGCTGGCATGACCGCCCTTAGCGCCTGGATCATGCGTGATATTATTGAAAGTCTCTTTATCGATAAAGATTTTAATAAGATCAAAATCGTGGCGTTGGTGGTTGTGAGTATTTTTCTGATCAAAGGGGTGTCCAGCTACTTTCAGATTATTCTGTTATCGCGAGTTGGCAATGATATCGTCGCCAGCATACAAATGCAGCTCTACGAGAAGATAGTAAGACAAGGTGGTGATTTTTATATTCGCTATCCTTCTAATGATCTTGTTACTCGTATCAGTAGTAATGCGCAAAGCGCTCGCAAAGTAATCGACGTTTTGGTGGTGAGTTTTGGTCGCGATCTTTTGACATTGATTGGCCTTGTGATTGTCATGATAATTCAAGATTGGGTTTTAGCGCTCACCGCCCTTCTTGTTGCCCCACCAATCATTCTTCTTGTCTCCAGCTTTGTGAGGCGCGTGCGTAAAGTTGCCAAGCAACAGTTTATATCAAGCACATTGATTATTAGCGCCATGCAGGACACCCTCAGGGGCATTACGATCGTTAAATCTTTCGGTATGGAAGATACATTGACGAAGCGTATGTTTGAAGCTGTTGATGATGTGCGTCGTCGTAACAATAAGATTGCTGAACTATCCGCCCGTACCAGCCCTGTGATGGAGTCCTTTGGCGGAATTTGTATTGGCGTTTTGATACTTTATGCTGGATGGCAAGTAAGCACGGACAGCAATGCGCCTGGCGAGTTTATGGCATTTTTGACTGCAATGCTGCTTGCCTATGATCCCGCAAGACGTCTTGCTCGTATGCATATAGGTCTTGAAGCAGGCCTTGTTGGTGTGCGGCTTATGTATGAGATACTCGATGGTGAATTGCTCGTTACAGATAAACCTAATGCGCCAGCACTCACGGTCTCTAAAGGTAAAGTTGTGTTGCGTGATGTTGATTTTACCTATCGTGCAGATCCCGATAAAGACCTGCGTGTTTTTAACGCGCTCAATCTTGTCGCTGAAGGTGGAAAAACCACAGCATTGGTTGGACCATCGGGTGGTGGCAAGACAACAATCATTAATCTTATCCAGCGGTTTTATGATGTTGAAAATGGAGTTATTGAAATTGATGGCAATGATATTCGCTCAGTTAAGCTTGAAAGCTTACGCGAAAATATAGCCTTCGTTAGTCAGGATACATTCTTATTTTCTGGCAGTGTCTATGAAAACATCTTGGCTGGACGCGCAGGCGCCAGTGCTGCAGATGTTGAGGCGGCCGCTCGTGATGCCAATGCTCATTCGTTCATTGAACAGTTGGAACACGGATATGAAACGCCACTGGGTGAAAATGGGGCTAGTCTTTCAGGTGGCCAAAGACAACGTATTGCGATTGCACGGGCCATCTTGAAAAATGCGCCGATTGTTCTGCTGGATGAAGCGACATCCGCGCTCGATACTCAATCCGAAAAGCTTGTTCAAGAAGCCTTTGAAAGATTGAAAAAAGGCAGGACAACATTAGTCATCGCGCATCGTTTATCCACGATAAGAAATGCTGATTGTATTCACGTTATACAAGATGGCAGGTGCGTTGAGAGCGGAAGCCACGAAACCCTTATGAGAGATGGGGTTACTTACAAAGCCTTGCATGAATTGCAATTTCAAGGTGTAAGCTCTGATACGTCTATATCTTAATATATGGCTTTATAAAGCCATTAAATAAAGAGCACTTTTACACCTTATTAGGGCTTATGTTTTAATGATAGGCAAGTGGCTCTCTTTTTTAAAAACTTACTATGACTGAAGTCAGCAGAAAACAGAAACTGGATCGATATCTTTCAGCGGATACTGAGATTGCAGGTCGCTTTCAAGCTGAACAGATCAATTCTGTTTTGAGATTAATGCCATTTATGATGACGATTCATGCAATCGTTGGGGTTATTCTCATTTGGTTATTTCTAAATGAGGCAGAACCCATTATTTTGTTGAGCTGGGGCATTGCCTTGGCAGCGGTTATTTTAAACAATCTTGATAGCTGGCGACGCAACCGAATTCAGGAAATTGACAGGCATTCAGAAAGTGCCGTTCGCATGATGACTGCGAATGCCATAGCTTTGTCTTTGGTTTGGGGTATCGCGACAATAATGCTTTTTCCCACCGCTGATTTGAAACAGCAATTAGCTCTTGCTTGTGTCATGATTAGTATGATGGGTATTGGCGCCTTTTCACTCGCCTGTTTGAAACAAGCAGCCTTAAGCTATGTAATCGTTTTTACGATTTGCTCTATCTGTGCTTTATTAATGACACGAGATGGTTTTTTCTTGGCTCTATCAGGGTTGCAAGGTGTATGGGCACTTGCCGTGACTGTCGCTGTGATTCAACAATCCTTTTTATTCGCTGAAAGATTGATGACAAATTCAATTATTCAACGACAAACTGTTGTGCTGTCAGCTCTTGAAAAAGACTTGAATGAAACAGTGAAGGCATATCGTTTTGAGACTGATAAAAACGGGATATTCCATAAAATAGAACGGCATTTTGCACTAAAATTAGGTTCTAGCGCTGCGGAATTGCTAGGCACTTCTTTTGCCGAACTCTTGGCGGATGATCCGACTTTAATCAATAACCCATGCTATAGATCGTCTAGTCAATTTCAAGAATTATTATCAAATGGAATTGCTTTCCATGAAAAATTAATCTGCACAAAATCGTCACAGGGTTTGAATTATTGGCGTGTGTCTACACGGATGGCTCAATTGAGCAAAGGAGATGATATTGGCTTTCGCGGTTTTGCAAGGTCGGTGAATCAAGAAGTCGCATCGATGAAGGCTGCGAGTAAAGCTCATGTGATTAATCTGGAAACTGGCCTTGCAAATCAGAAGGCCTTTGAACGAAAAATTTATAAACTTCTCGCGGCTAATTTGAAAAAGCGGGTTCATTTTTCCTGTATGGTCGTTGAATTTGTGAACTTCAATAAGATGCTGGATGAGATTGGTGTTGACAGAACGAGTGAGCTGTTAAAAGCCATCGGCGAACGGCTCAATAAAGGCGTGGCTGGGCGTGGGTTTTTAGCGCATTTTGGTGAAACTGGATTTGGTGTTTTATGTCCGATAAAAAACGACCCTGAAAAAGTTTTACAAAGCTTGTCATTGCTGTTGAGGCAAGAGCTAGTGATTGATTCCAAACGGCTGATGCCTGAAGTGCGCTTTGGCTGTTCGTTGGTTCCCCATCATGGCAAAACAGTCCCGGCACTTATCGGGAATGCACAAAAGGCCAGCAATATGGTGAATGCTAAGGATTCTAAAAATTGGTGTATTTTACCAAAGCCTGGGATCGACAAACAAACGCAGCTAAGAGCTTAATTGCCACTATAAAGCTGGCCCATAAGGGTTTTATTCAGCGGGTGTGAGTTTCGCTTTTTGCCGTCTTTTTGTTTCTATTTCACCAATACGGCCCTTGATGTTAGCAGGGGTATTCCGTGCTTTTTTATGATCCTGTTTTATCGCTCTTGCGCGCCCTTTTAGTTTTTTCAATGGTAAATCTTGAGCTTCATCAATGGATACGTTCAACGGTTGCCAATGGGTGCCGTCGGAGCGGGTGACATCTTGTAAAATATAACTGTCGCGTTTTGCGTTATGAACACACATGGAAACAGGACCATCACGTGTCATGGTCATGAAAACGCAGGCTTCGCAGCGGTCATGATCCAGCGCATGGGCATGCATGAAGTTGTGAATATAAAAGGTGATCAGGTCTGGGCGCCGTTTTGTTTTCCAAAGCCCATGGCGAAGCGCATAAGCTTTGCGCACAGCATAAGAAAATCCAGAGCTGAGTATGCTTAAATGGCCGTTTAAAAGTTTGACCGCGAGCTTGAAGACGGAGCTCACAGGTTTGTGGCGGTTTAAAAAAAGTCGCCTTGTGAAAGGAAACAGCTTTTCATAAAAGGCACGGTCACGTTCTTCAAAAGCGCACACACGTTGATCGCCTGCCACAAGACATTTGGTATAGCGATTACACTCTAGATGCCCGATTTGAGGAAACTCAAAATTTAAGGGCGTGCCGGCACCTTTGCTAATCAAAGCCATGACACGCTCTTGTGTTATGGGTTGGGTGCGTTCGCGTATCGTGCCGCGCCCTGTGTCGGCGATCATTTGAAAAGAAGCCAGATGGACGTCCCTCGCATGTTTTGTGAAAAATCGGCTTAGCATGTCTATATCGTTGATATTGCCGTCAAAAACGGTGGTATTAAAGAGGATTTGTAGTCCAAGGCCACGCGCACGGTCGATATAGTCTTCACGCAGTGTATTGAGAGCCTCTTCGCTGTCATAGCCTTTGCGTTCTTGGGTCATGTCAACGTGAAAAGCCACATCTTTCAGGCCTGCTGCTTTAAGGTCACGCAGCAAGGGGCGGGTGGCTTTTATGCCATTTGTGAACAAGGCTCCTCTGAGGCCACGCTTTGCCAGATATGCAACAATGGCAATCAGTTCGTCACGCTTTCGCAAGGTCGGATCACCGCCCGTGATCTGCACATTTGTATTGGCGCCATAATGCTCTGCTATTTGATCGATGCGCCGAAATACTTCATCCAAAGGCAAGTCATGCACTGCTTCGGATAGATCAGATAAATAGCATGCTGTGCAGTCGAGATTGCAGCGCTGTGTTATTTCAAGCGCGACACAGCCAATAGCAAAATGGTGACCAGCCACCTGCATCGGATTATCTAGATTGGTCGACGTTATGGCTTCGCGTAGCGGTCTTTTAAGGTCGGCGTGAGGCGCAGGTTTTGGGCTAACGGGCCAAGATTTGATTTGTTCAGGTGTGAGCGTTGGTCGGTCTTCAGTATTGTTATTCAACTCATTTTCTCCGCACCCATTTCCATCCGGTTATCATTGGCCAGAATAGATTTTCCCGTTTCCATAGATGATAAAAGGTAATGGCGGCAAAATGCAAAACAATCAGTATCAATATAATGCGAGATGATTGGTAATGAATTTTATTGGCAAAGAGAACCCAACTGCTATCGATGTATTTTGACATGGGGCCTGAGGCGAACAGGCCGTCATCTTCAGCAAAAAATCCGGTTGTGACTTGAATGGACAAGACAATAAGAAGGGCAACAACCGACAACCCACCAATCGGGTTATGGCCTTGGATGCCGCTTGGGGTGCGGCGTTTTATGCGCTTGATATAAGCAACTAATTCTGTGCGATGTGGGACTATATTCTTGAATTGTGCCGATGGCGGACCATAAAACCCCCAATAGAGCCGAAAAGCCAAGAGCCAGCCGGTCGCTTGTCCAAGATACATATGCCAATCAATATTACTGAACGTGCGATATTCACCCAAATACCAACCGATCATGACTGATACGGCCAATAGCCAGTGAAACAGGCGACTTGGAAGATCCCAAATTTTAGCAAGCTTAAGCTTGCCATCAAGGCTGGTTGGCGCGGGTGTTTGTTGTCGTTGCTTGTTGGGCGCCATAGGTCTTAGAAGTCTTTGGCGCGGTATTTCTCATGACAGGCTTTACATTGTGCACCAAGGGCGCCAACGGCCGGTGCGAGAGCGTCTTTGCCATTGCTTGCAACAGTTTGTAGGTCGCCTATCGCTGTGCGCCATTTCCCGCCTATTTCACTTACACCGGCAAAATCACTCCAAATATTTGGTTGCGCGCGGGTTTTTCCCTTTTTTGCAACATTGTCAGAGCCTTTTGGGTAAAGCGGACCAATGTGAAGGGTTGAAATTGCTTTGAGATTATCGGCTGCATTTTGCGCGGCCTCAGCATTATACTCAACCTCTCCTTTGACTATGGCAACAAGCTGGCCGAAGTTGAATTTGATCAATTGATAATAGGATTGGCGGGCTTTGATTGTGTCATCAATGGCATCGGCAAAAACGGGTGTTACTATACTTGCCGAGAGAACAGCTAAGGTTAGCATTTTTACTAAATAATGTTTCATTGTTCTAAATCCCTTTGAAAATTCGGATCATAAAATATGAGGCATAGTAATTATGGGCCAGCGTCAATATTTGGTCTGGCAAAGAGTGTTTATGGCGCAACCAAGAAGACGTGATGGGCTAAATAAGGCAAAAAAAAGGCACCTTGAAGATGCCTCATTTAAAAATATTTTGGGAAGTTTAGTCTACCGATTTAAGGTCGCTTGCGTTTGTTTTGCCGTTACGCTCTTCCAGTTCATATTCTACTTTTTGGCCTTCATTGAGCGTGGACATACCTGCTCGTTCAACTGCTGAAATATGTACAAATATATCAGATCCGCCGTCATCTGGTTGTATGAAACCATAGCCTTTTGTGGCGTTAAACCACTTTACTGTGCCGCTAGCCATTATAATCTCCTTCAATCATGGCGCGTCCCTCTAGCAAATGAGAGACATTTAAACCGTGTCTTGGGAGTGAGTATTCAAGTCAGGCGATGCGAAGTTTAGTCTTAGTCGTCAGTCTTGTTGTCAGTCATTCAAAACAGGTCTTATGATCAATTATAAGGTAATTTCAGCTAATTGGCGAGTGGGTAATTAAAAAACATTAATAACTTACATAAGTACTTGTTATTCTGTGTTGCTGGAATCACTTGAAATAGGCACAAGGGACTAATGAAATGGTCTTCTCAACAAGATGATGCTTTGCGCGATGTTGCGCGCTGGTTATCCAATCGTGATTCCCAGGTTTTCCGGCTTTTTGGCTTTGCGGGAACAGGAAAAACCACGCTTGCGCGTCATTTGGCTGAAGGCGTGGATGGCGAAGTTGTTTTTGGTGCTTTTACCGGAAAAGCGGCCCATGTGCTGCGCCAAAAGGGTTGCGCGGGGGCATCGACGCTGCATTCGCTGATTTATCGGCCTGCGGGCACCAGCGAGGATGAAGAGGACGAGGGGGCTGAACAGCCGCTTTTTGCTATTCGTCGAGATGCGCCGGCGTCAGAGGCCGATCTTATCATCATTGATGAATGCTCTATGGTTGATGAGGAGCTGGGGCGCGATCTGTTGTCTTTTGGGGTGCCGGTATTGGTACTCGGTGATCCGGCGCAATTGCCACCAGTTAAAGGTGGTGGGTTTTTTACCGAACATGAGCCAGACATCATGCTGACAGAGGTGCACCGTCAGGCGGCTGATAATCCGATTATTCGCATGTCTATGGATGTGCGCGAGGGGCGTGATCTGGATTATGGCACCTATGGCGATAGCCGGATGATCAGGCGAGGGGATATTACTTCCGAGGTTATCTTAGAGGCAGATCAGGTTCTTGTTGGCATGAACCGCACAAGGCGACTTTATAATAATCGCATCAGAGAACTCTTGGGTTATCGTGACTGGCGGCCGGCGGCGGGTGAAAAACTGGTTTGCTTGCGTAATGACAAGAAAAAAGGCCTCTTGAATGGTGGCACGTGGAGTGTTGCTGCATCCCGTTCACCGCGCAAAGGTATGTTGCGACTTGATGTCGAGCCGGATGACGAGGTGCTTGCTAAAAAGGTGGCGGTTTCAGTGGCGCCCGAGTTTTTTCAAGGCACTTATGAAAAACTGCCCTATCCCAAACGTCGCCGTTCCGATGAATTTGACTATGGCTACGCTTTGACAGTGCATAAAAGCCAAGGCTCTCAATGGGATCATCTGGTGTTGTTTGATGAGAGCGGAGCATTCCGCGAACATCGCGATCGCTGGCTTTATACAGGCATCACAAGGGCTGCGGAAACGCTCACTCTTGTGCGATAAAGCTGATTAATTTCAATATTTTATGAGTTTCACTCTGTGAAGTGAAATTTTATCAATGGTGCGATCGATGAGGTGAGGACTTCTTCTCAAGATAGCGCCTTATGCTCTTGGGTAAAAACCATTTTTTGCGGCTGAATTCTTTGAGCATTTCTTGTTGCAAAGTAGGCGCATTTTGATCGTTCATGACGAGACCGGCAATTTTGGCGTCGTTTTTAGTCAGGTTTTTTACCGCTGTTTCAATGGCTGCACGGGTTACAGCATAGGTGCGACAAACCAAGACCACAGCATCACAAGCAGCCGCATCAACACCACCGGCAACGTTTCCAGAAACTGGTGCTTTATCTGTATTTTCTACTTGGGGTAAATCAACAACAATCTGCTGATAACCTTCAAGCTCGCTTTTCAGCATTTCTTGCAATTCACGCGCATCGCGAAAGCCGTGTTGATCGCCTTTGGCAGGGTTGAGAGCAAGGATGTCGTAGCCTTCGGATGTCCGCCAGATTTCCTGTCCGTTGCTTGTTTTACCGATAAGATCGGCCTCATTTGGCATAAAGGGATCATCCGCTTCGCGCGAGATATCCATCAGCAGGGCTTTTTGGCCTGAGGAAGCGCAACGTTTGGCCAATGATTTGGCAAGTGTGCTGACACCGCTTTGGGTTTGTGGACTGGTCACACCAATGGTTCGCGCACCTTGGCCAAAAGTGCGCGTATGAATGTCTTCTACTTCCTTCAATAAATTGGCATTCATTTTCCCAACCTCTTTTTTACTCGATACATTTTTTCAACTCTCTCTCAAGGCGACAATCGGTGATGTGCCTGATATGGGGCCTTGTACTTTGCCCCATGCGAATTGTGATCTGTCTGTCATATAAACCGTGCCGTCTGGTCGAACGACGGGCATTAATGTGGCTAATTTCTGCTGATTTTGAATTGTTGTCGCAATTGGCTTATTGAGGGCATTAACAAAGCTTATTTCTTTGTTTTTTAACGTTTTATCGTCTGTTCTGACTGGAGAAATGGTTGCTAAATTATCCGTAGCCAACGCTTGTCCCTGTGATAAGACATCAAGCATCATCACCAAGCTTGTCATAAAGACAGCCAGCGCTAGTAAAGCAGGTGAGGTGATGGTGTGGCGTGGTTTCATATCAAATAGAGCGTAGGCGCACCGGAAGGAGGCTTAGGCCGCAACACCTTCTTGATTTGATGCAATCAATCCTTGCATCCGCAGATGCGTTAGAAGCCGTAAAGGCTGTCCGCTGATATTATGAATTGTCAATTTGAAGCCTGAAGAAAGTAGACGTTTATAAAGAAAGACAAGGCCGCCTACCCCGGAGCTATCAATAAACTCGACGCCTTTCATATCTAATTCTACGTTTTCTTGCGTATCGGCTAGTTTATCAAATATCTCACGCATGTCGGCCATTGTTGCCGCATCCATATCATCTTCAATTTTTAAAACTCTGGACATTTCCATTTCCCCAAACATTTTTCGATCAGATGGTTTTTCCCATCAAGTTCTTTATCAGCAAGGGCCGTGCCTAATTTTACGGAGGTATTTGGGCTGGAAATGCGCATTTTCGAATGATTGATGGCGGTAAAATGATGAAAATGCGAATTTTTTTGCAATTTGCGAATAGAAAAGAGTCTTTTGCAAATCGTGCTTTGCAAATTGCAAAAAATCTTATCTGTGAATTCTAATTAGCATTTGCATTTAGCAATTATAAAAACAGATTGGCGTGAAACATTTTCATTTGAACGGCCGAATAGTGCGGTTTTAGGTTATTTATTTTTGAAATAAAATTGTTCCAAGTTCCAAAGTTGGCACGAGCATTGCTCATATGTTAGCGCGGGCATTACTCCATGTATCGGAAAATACCTGCACCAAAGGAGCCGCTTCAATTCAGATGAAGAGGTATCTGAAATGAGCTATTTGGAGTTTGAAGGATATGAGTATTAGAAAAGGCACGATCCATGTTGTGCAGCGCATGACGCCAGGCGGGATCGAATTGATGGTACGTGATCTGGCCAGTCAGTTGCCAGGCGATAATCGGATATTCAGTCTGGAAGGCACACGCAAACAGATTTTGCACACATGGCCGGAAATGGAACCCTATGCGAAACAAATTCGCGGATTTTCCAAAGGCGCAGGCATTAATCCATCCTTATTGCTAAGTTTGCGCAGTACTTTCAAACAACTTAAGCCACATGCGGTCGTCACCCATCATGTTGGTCCTCTTATATATGGTGGCCTGGCGGCACGATTGGCCCAAGTTCCTGTTATAGCTCATGTCGAGCATGATGTATGGCATTATGCTCATCCACGTAGACGGATGTTGACGCAGGCTGTGTGTTCTCTGGTGCGTCCACGCATTGTTGGTGTGTCTATGACTGCGGCTGATACGATATCTGCCATCACCGGCTCTAAAGATGTTCGCGTGATTAACAATGGTGTTGATACAAAAAAATTTACGCCAGAAGATAAAGCCGAAGTGCGCCAGCGCTGGAATATTCCGGTGAATGCGCCGGTTATTGGTGCGGTTGGCCGTTTGGAATTGGTGAAAGGCCATGATGTTCTTTTAGATGCCATGATAGGCCTGCCGGAGGGTGTTGTTTGTGTGATTGTCGGCGCAGGCACCCAGTTGAATAAACTTAAAGAGAAGGCCAAAGCGCTTGGCATTGAACATCAAGTGATATTTGTTGGAAATGTTGCTGAAACATCAGAAATTTACTCTGCCTTTGACGTTTTATGTTTGCCATCCCGTGCGGAAGGCTTGCCTTTGACCATTTTGGAAGCTCAATCATGCGGTGTGCCTGTGGTTGCAACGGATGTTGGGTCTGTTCGCGATGCTGTTTGTCCTGATATTGGACGGGTTGTTACTCCTGAAGATCCGGAAGAACTGGCTGTGGTGTTGCTGGATATGTTGCGTGATCAAGAACTGCCGTCGCCGCGTGCATTTGTGGCTGAAAACTTCAGTTGGACTAAGACGCTCTCGTCTTATGCGAAATTGGTGAAGGCCTAATACTAATGATAAGTAGCACTATCCCGGCTTTAGTCTTTTGGGCGGCTTTAGTCTTTGTGGTTTATAACCACATTGTTTTTCCTTTGTTGACCAGATATGGCGCGCGCCTTGTCCGTGCGGTGCGCACACCTGTGCCGGTTATACCGATGATACCTGCAGATAAAGATTTGCCAAGCATCGCGATAGTTGTGCCAGCTTACAATGAAGAGAAATATATTGCTGGTAAGATAAAAAACTTGAGCCAGCTCGATTATCCAGCAGATAAGCTTAGCATCATTATAGCTTCCGATGGTTCAACAGATCTAACACTGGCCAATGCCAAGGCCGCTATAGCGGATGTATCTACGATTGATATCGACATTAGGGAATATACCCAAAATACTGGTAAAACGGCGGTTTTGAATAGAGTCATGCGCCATATTGACGCTGACATCGTGGTCTTTAGCGATGTTTCGTCTGTTGTTGAACCAAATATTTTGAAACGCTTTGCAGGCCATTTCGTCGATGAGAAAATAGGCGTTGTCAGCGGTGCTTATCGGCTTGATGCGCCGGCCTCAAATGGGGAGCGTGCCTATTGGGATTTTCAAATTGCTTTGAAGCGTGATGAAAACACAATTGCAGCGATGATGGGTGCGCATGGTGCTTTTTATGCTATACGCGGCCGCCTATACGAACCGTTGGAAGCTGACACCATCAATGATGATTTTGTCATACCCATGCGGATCGTAGCTCAAGGCTACCGAACTGTTTATGATACGGCGGTTGTGGTGCGTGAACTTGAGCCAACAAATTCAAGTCAAGATTTTCAGCGCCGGTTGCGTATTTCACAAGGCGCAATGCAGCAGATGATGCGCTTGACCGCTCTTTTTAACTGGAAAAGACCTCATGTCGCAGCTGTTTTTGCATCTGGCAAAGTCTTAAGAGCTTTGGTTCCCTTTTTATTAGTGCTGATGGCTGTGACAAGCTTTGTTTTGACAATGCAAGGTGTGGCTTTTTATGGATTGCCTTTAACGGGAATGGCTCTTTTAGTGGCAATGGGGCTACTACAACTGCAAGACAATCTTGAATGCCTGCCTAAGCCTATGCATCCTATCGCATATTTGGCTGCAGGGCATATGGCTGGTCTTATTGGTGGGGCGCGATATCTCTTTCATATGGGGGGATATAACAAAGCTGAGGTTCGTGAAGAGGCTGAGTTGGAAATGGGGTTCATCAGTTCTGAAACCCGTGCCTGCAAGCGTCTTTTTGATATCTTGATTGCAAGCATTTGTTTGATTGGTTTTGTGGTTTTGTTTCCTTTCATTGCTTTTGCTATCAAAATGGACTCAGCTGGACCTATATTTTATCGCCAGCTGCGTGTTGGTGCACGCACCGAAACCCAATCAAAATTGTTCAGACTGTTTAAATTTCGCACCATGTCCATTGATGCTGAAAAGTCGACTGGCGCGATATGGGCCAAGAAAAATGATAACCGAATCACGCGTGTTGGGAATTTTTTGAGAAAAACGAGACTAGATGAGATTCCGCAGTGTCTAAATGTATTACAAGGCGACATGTCCATCGTCGGTCCACGCCCTGAAAGACCGATCTTTTTTGGCCGCCTTGAAAGAGAAATTCCCTTTTATTCAGAACGTACTTACGGCATTCGCCCTGGTATCACTGGTCTAGCCCAAGTTATGGTGGGATATGACGAATGTGTGGAAGACGTAAGACAAAAGGTGCTTCACGATCATGTGTATGCTACAAGATTAGGCAGGCTCATGGAATGGATGAAGACTGATATTTCTATCTGTTTTAGAACTTTTGCGGTCGTGATCCTCGGCAAAGGACAATAAACCGAAAGTTCATTGCAGCCTTAATGGTAGCGTAGAAGTGCTTTGAGAAAATGTTGGGGCTAGTTTTCTTATTAGAAGGCTAATTTGTGCCACCGAGTTTATGCATCTACCCTCCCAATGATGCTTTTGCGGCTTCGGTGACACTTCCCTAACCATTTTCATTAAAGATTGGCGTCCGGTATTCCTTCCTGCCGGACGTCTTTCATAATTCATTGGCGTTCGGTTTATATGCCTGGAGCGCAAGATGAACGAAAAAGACCAGATTTCAAAAGACAGCAAATCACAAAATAACCCGTCTGAAGACGCCATGTCACAGGAGATTGTCGAAACGCGGCATTCTAAACCTTGGCGCGTTGTTGGGCTTTGTGCCTTGGCATTGTTGTTAGGCGCTTTGCTCGCTGTTCCCATGTTCATTCCGCTTGAAAGTGAGATAATGAAAGTGGCGCAAAGCTATTCGTTTATTCAGCCATTTGCGGCACTTCTTCTTGTTGCGATGACATTGGTCGCGGTGGTTACATCATCTGCTCAACCTGCGGTGAAAGATAAAGAAGGCGCATCTGACACGAGCGAAGACGATAAAACAGCTGATTTTCTGGCAGATGCTCTTGAAAGTGTGACTGAAGGTTATGCGCGGTTTGATACGCGTGAAGATCTTGTTTTCTTCAATACGCCTTTCATAAACTTATTCCCTGATCTGATTGATGACTTTAACGAAGGTGTTTCTTTTGGCAGTTTGATGCGCAAGGCACGGCGCAAAAAGTCATTTCTTGATGTGGAAGAATACGATGTTTTTGATGAGATTATGGAAGGTTGGCAGAAAGCAAATGCCGAGCCGATTGCCATGCCTATGGCGGATGGGCGTTGGCTGACCATCACAATATCTGAGCGTGTTGATGGTACCCGCATTATTCTTGTTAGTGATGTGACCGAACTTAAAGATCGCGAGATGGCTCTCATCGAGGCGCAAAAAGATCTTGAAAATAAAGCATCTGAAATGTGGAACTTGGCGGTTAAGGCGCAACAGGCAAGCCGTGCAAAATCAGATTTTTTGGCGGTGATATCCCATGAAATTCGTACGCCTATGAATGCAATTGTAGGTATGTCAGACCTTATTTCAGATACGAAGCTTGATAAAATACAAAAGAAATATGCCGCAGGCATTGGTGAGTCAGCGGACCATTTGTTGACCTTGATCAACGATATTTTGGATTTTGCGCGCCTTGATTCAAGTCATTACAAATTAGATGAAGCACCGTTTGATTTGCCTCAAATGATTAATTCTACAGTAGAAATGTCAAGGAATTTGCCGCGTGCTAAGGGTGTTGAAATTGTTTCATCCTTGCCAAAGAATTTGCCAAGAGCGGTCGTAGGTGACTTTAGCCGTGTCTCGCAGGTGCTCCTCAATCTTTTGTCCAATGCGTCGAAATTTACGGAAGAGGGCACGATTGAAGTCGGTGTCGAAATGATTGAGCGGGTGAAGGGGCGGGTACATATGCGCTTCTTCGTTGCGGATACGGGGCCAGGCATTCCTGAGGTATTGCGTAATTCACTGTTTGAGCCTTTTGAAAAAGACCGCACTTGGGCTGTGCCCCACCGTGAAGGACTATCAAATAACGGCACTGGCCTTGGCCTTGCTATCTGTCGCAAGCTTGTTGAATTAATGGAAGGTTCGATTGATTTCGACCATACCCGCACGCAAGGTACGAAAGTCAGTTTCGAACTTGTGTTTGATGAAACAAGCGTGAAAAAAATTGCGCCGCTCAAATCTGAAAAACCTGATTTTAGCGAAGACATGCCATCTCTACGCATTTTGGTTGCAGAAGATACGCCAGCAAGTCAGCTGGTTATTAAAACCATGTTGGAAAATCTAGGTCATAAGGTGCAAACGGCAGTCAATGGACAAGAGGCCGTTAAAGCGATGGATGATGGCGTTTTTGATGTCGTTTTGATGGATCTGGAAATGCCGATTATGAACGGTATTGAGGCGACTGAGGCGATCCGCGAAATTAAGGGTGCGGTTGGTGAAACACCAATCATAGCGCTCACTGCTCAAGCCCTTGAAAGCCGGCGCAAAGTGGCGCTCGAAGCGGGTATGAGTGATTATCTTATTAAGCCATTGCGGATGAGTGATCTGAAGAAGGTTTTGTCCGGTGTGGCCTCCGATGTGGCTGTGGCCGATGCTGTGCGCGCGCTTGAAAAAGCAAAGCCCAATAAAAAACGAACCGTTAAACCCAAGAAGGAAAAGGTAAAGGCCTTTGAGCCAGAGCATTTCGACGCTGTTCTCTTGGCTGATATGGCCGAATCTCTAGGCTATGATGATTTCATGATGTTGTTTGATAAATTTCAAAAGAATGCCGTTGAACAGCTTGAAAAACTGGATGGAGCGATCTTGGATAAAGATGATGAACAGATTGCCTCTGTCGCGCACCGCCTTGTCGGCTTGTTCTCTCAGTTCGGTGTGCAGCAGGTGGCAGAAATTGCGGTTCAAGCAGAAACAGCTAAGAGTGCCGCAAAGCGGATCAAAATTGCCCGCTCCTTGCAAGAAGGAGGTGTAGCCTCCTTGTCGCATGTTGAGCATATGCTCAATGAAAACGTGTTTTTCCCAGACAGGAAGGCGGGGTGAAGCCCTCCACATATTTTCACCTCCTCTTAACCCTGTTCGTTTACTTTTAACGTGAGTGAAAGTGCAATATGGGAAGGGGTGCGATGACACCCCACTGAGTGAACGCGTGCTGGAAGACAATAATAATCATTCAATAGACGCAAATCAAAAGTGCTCTCACGTCTTACTCGTTGAAGATTCCTTCGCACTATCCGAAACCTATAAAGCTTATTTGAAGTCTGAAGGCCATGAGATTACCTGTGTAGAAACAGGGCAGGCGGCGATGGATATCATTGCGCAAAACCCGCCTGATGTTGCTGTTCTTGATGTTCATCTGCCGGATATGAATGGCATTGAGATGCTGAAAGAATTGCGCGAGCGCGATGTGCCAACAGATATCATCATCATCACAGGGCAGGCTTCGGTGAATCTTGCCGTTGATGCCATGCGTGAGGGCGCGGCTGATTTCATTATGAAGCCGTTTACTGCTGAGCGACTACGTGTCACGGTTCGCAACGCTACAGAGCGGCGCACGTTGACTGCAAAAATCGAGAAAATACAGGAAGAATTACACCGCGATAAATTTGTGAGCTTCGTTGGTCGTTCGCCTGCTATGCAGACGGTCTATCAAACATTACAAAATGCAGCCGGTTCTGATGCCACAGCTTTTGTGCGTGGTGAAAGCGGAACGGGTAAAGAGCTTTGTGCCGAGGCACTGCATAAGTTATCAGGCCGCAAAAATGGTCCACTGGTGACCCTTAATTGCGCCGCCATCCCACGCGATCTTTTAGAAAGTGAAATTTTTGGTCATGTGAAAGGCGCTTTTACGGGTGCGACGCGTGACCGCAAGGGTGCGGCTCAGCGGGCCCATGGTGGCACATTATTTTTGGACGAGATTTGCGAGATGGACCTCTCGCTGCAATCGAAACTATTGCGCTTTTTGCAAGAGCGTACCGTGCAACGGGTTGGTGATGATGTTGTTCTATCCACGGATGTGCGTATCGTTTGTGCGACCAATCGCGACCCTATGGCTGAAGTGCAGGCAGGCCGTTTTAGGGAAGACCTGTTTTATCGTTTGCATGTAGTGCCAATTATCTTGCCGCCTCTGCGTGATCGCGGTGATGATGTGCTGCTGATAGCCAATCATTTTCTCGAACTATTCTCTGCTGAAGATGGGAAATCATTCGCAGGGTTTGCTCATGATGCTGAAATGGCGCTTATGGCCTATCACTGGCCGGGCAATGTGCGCCAACTGCAAAATTTGGTGCGCAATACGGTGGTGATGAACGCGGGTGGATTGATCGATCGGACCATGCTGCCAGTGGAGCTTGCGACCATCGGTCAAACGGCTGGACCATCAGCTCTTCATTTAGAAAACCCAACACTCGCCACAATGCCTATGCCAATCTATGCTGCGCCCGCTTTGCCGGTTGATGCGCACCTTGAGCCAATGATGTCGAGAGAGGCATCTCAACAATCGCCTCCTATTGCTTATCAAGCAGAAACAGGAAATCCAGTTACAGATCAATTGATTGGTGGTGCTTATCCTGTTGCTAAAAAAGTACACGAACCCTATGGGCAGGATGAAATACACAATGCTCAGCCAGTGCTTGGCGGCGAGGAAGAGCATCTTTTGCGTACGAAAACCCGTGCTGATATTACAGCACTTGATCATGTCATTCGTGAGACTATTGAAGAAGCAATCCGCATTTGCGATGGCTCTATTCCAAAAGCAGCGCGTGCTCTTGATGTTAGTCCATCGACAATTTATCGGCGCGTACAATCATGGGCGGCGGCTGATGTTAAGCTCCGCGCAGGTGAAGATGAAGAGGCTGCTTAAAAGCAGCGCTGACCAATTTCAAATTTGAACAGCAACATCGCGAGTTTCACAAGCACTACTAAAAATCCGAGTAAGGATATTTTAGACAGTCATAGTGTCTCGATCACGCTTTCAATTTTATTTGCCTGTGCATCCCAGCTTTCGTGGGCAACAAAATCGCGGCGCAGTTGGTTGTATTGTTTGTCGTGCAGTGCTTTTTCAATCGCTCGTGTGAAGTCGTTTTCATCTTCTGTAACACGCACCAATTGCTCATAGCGTTTTAGGGCCTTGAAGCGAGTGGCGACGACTGGTGTGCCTGCTGCAAAATACTCGCGCATTTTTAGCGGGTTGCTTGCATCCATGTCTGGTCCTTGACGGAATGGCAGCAGAGAGACATCCCAGTTTTGTACATAACCAGCGAGCTCTTCGTGGCTGCGCTCACCTAAAAAATGCACATTTTTACAGGCTTGAAGACGCGAGCAATCTGTTTGGATTGGGCCGATCATCACAAAATGCCAATGGCTTAGTTTCTCGGCGGCTTGTGCGATCAGATCAACATGAATTCGGTCGCCAATGGAGCCGAAGAAACCAGCTATTGGTCCGTCGAATTGCATATCTTTTGGGCGCGGTGCAGGGGTCGAAAAAATGTCATGGTCGACGCCGTGTTCAATGAGCATAGTTTTCTCACGAGGAAAGCGATCTGCTAAATGTTCAGAAGAGGCAATCACAAGGTCAGCGCGTTCAACAAGGCGTCTTTCTGCTTCCATGACAGGCCCATGATCCACACCTTGCCAAGAATTGAAGTCATCCCCGCAATAATAAATGACGCTGCGCTCATCGAGCGTATCACAGGCTACAACTGCTGTTGGTAATGAGCACCAAAGAATTGGTTTTGATATTTTTGCACTCTTCATCTCTTTTCGGATTTGCGAAGACAGTGCTTTTTTATTGAAACGTGCTGCAAGTGGATTGCCGGGTAATGGAATGGCAACAGGTGAGAGAACGCGCATGTTTTCAGGAACAATATTGCTGTTTTCACGCTGCGGCTGAACAAGATGTTTTACGGTCATCGAATGGGCTTTTTGAAATAAGCGATGCATGTCTTCGCGGTTGAAACGCGGACGGCGCATGCCAATAGAATTGACCCAAAGCATGTTGCGATCGCCTGCGAGACGCTTTACCAGATGTTGCGTTGAACTTGGATGCCGTCCCCAGTCTTCGCCAAAAATGACCATATCGTGTTTCATCGTATTGAAGCCTCTTCAGCTGTGAGAGTGTTTTTATTTTCATCTGGATTGATGGGGCGGATAACGCGGGCGGGCACACCACCCGCAAGCACCATGGGCGGCAGGTCTTTTGTGACGACGCTGCCTGCAGCAACGATGGTGCCGTGTCCGATGGTGACGCCTGCGTTCACTACAGTGCCACTACACAACCACACGTCATCTTCCAAAATGATGTCGCCGATCTGATCTTGTGTATCCGCATCACCGCGTGCACGGGCAACAGGGTCTATCGGGTGGCCGGGATAGCCGGCAAGAAAGCATTTTTTTGATAAGCGCACATTGTTGCCGAATACGACTTTCGTGCCTGAAGCAATGGTAACCTGCCAACCAATACCGCATTTATTACCAAGGATGAGTTCCGGCTGGATGTCGCCGTTGCTGCGTCCGTTAAACGTGGTGGCGCCAAAAATGTCACAATCATCGCCGATGGTGATTTTTAAAGGACCAAGAACCAAGGGCATGGCTTTTTCCAAAAACAATCTTTTTGCGGGCTGTTCAAGTTGTGTTTGAAACATTGGCGTATAATAAACAACGCGCAAAAAATTGCGCCATAGATCGCGGGTGCCGCAGTGCAGGCGATAGAGTGTTTTATGCAGACCGGGAATGACGGGCATTGATGCCTTCTTCGCGGTGTAAGCGCATTTGTAGATCAATCTAGCAAGAGGATGTTCGCGCTGTTTGACCCAGCTGCGTAATGTAAAACCTTTGGTCATGATATTTTTCCTCTCAAGGAAATATTATCATCTAAAGGGTTCCACAAAATATCTTTTGCAGCTTCCTGTGTTTGCTGTTTTGTATTTTTCAAAATGGATATGTCAAAATGGATAAGCCGTGTCAGGAAGGCACTTGCAGCAATGGCGCAAAGACCGACAGTTGTCCAAAGGATAAGCGCTATTTTATCCGTCGCTGGAGGAGCGGTTGAAATGATCAAAGCTGTGAGCAGCCCTATTGCTGAGATGCGGCCCAGCGCATAGGGAATGGCAATCTCTTTTTGGCCAAGTAATAAGAACAGACATAGTCGAACGCTTTGTGCGAGCAATGTTGCGGCGATGGCACCTGCAATCCCATAGGTTGGAATCGCTATCCAATATCCAACAAGGGCGACTATGGCGGCGACCGAGTTTATTGTCATAACCAGATAACCGTGGTCTTTGCGGTAAACACCTAAATTGAGCAGACCATTGCTTTCATTGAGCACGGTGATAGCCACAAGCCACGGTAGATAGACGACAGCCTTCATATATTCTGCTGGCATTGTGATGTGAATGAACAGCGGCGCTGCAAGGCTGATGATGGCGGCACTTAAGAACAAGATGACAAATCCAACACTGATAATGCTTGCAACGCGTTCACGCCCTTGCGGTTGTGCGAGAATTTCATAACGCTGCGCAAACCACCACAGACTAAAGGGTTGCATCAAGAGAGGGGCTGCAAGCGCGAGTTTTGTTGCAACAGCATAGTGGGCAAGCGAAATATTGGATACAGTTCCCACTAAAAACCAGCGGTCTAATGCACCAAGCGCGAACATGGCAAGTGAGCCGCCTACAAGAGGCAAACCATAATTGAATGTGCGTTTGAAAGCTGCCAGGTGGAAAGAAACGCCTGTGCTGCGGATCATGGAGCTTAAAATGATTGTGGCGATTAAGATGTCGACCACTGCATTGGTGTAGAGGATGGTTTCAATATCATATCCAGCCCATGCCACGCTGACCGTGGAAAGGGCGAGAAGAAACCCTCGCATCGCTGTGAAGATGAAGAATAAGAAAGGTTGGTTCTTAAGGCGAACCCACGCGAGTGGCAAAGCGATTAAACCGGAGAGTGTTGCAGCAAAAAAGCCCGCGCGGATAGCGCCTTCACCAAATTCAATCGGTAAGCTTGCCAAAAATACAGGGACGAATAACTGAACGGTGATGCCCAACAGAACAGCGAGTATGATGCCAGTACCAATGATTTCAGCAGCTATTTGAGATTGCTTGGATGCATTTTTTTGATTGGATGCGAAGCGAAAGAGGGTGTCTGCAAGGCCTAAGGCAAAGATGAGGCCTAGGAATTCCATAAAGCTGACGACCACATCGAGATGTCCATAGTCAGCAGGGCTGACGAAATTGGTCATCAAGGGAATTGTTAGCAGACTGAAGCCCTTGGTGAGCACAATGCTCGCCATATAATAGCCTGCAGCTGGGATTTTGTTAAAAAAACCTCGCATCAAGAAGCTTCACGGACTTTGTCGCGGGGTTTTGATGGCTCTATCATTTCAAATAAACCGGAAAGCGCGCGGGCTTGTGTGTCGAGTGAGTAATGCGTTTTTACGCGTGTATGTGCGTTTGCGTTCAGTGCTTCGCGTTCCATATTATCAAGCGACATGAGTTTAACGATTGCCTGTGAGAGCTGATGTGGATTGCCCGGCTCAATTAGAAGGCCGGTATTATCAGTGATGATTTCACAAATTTCTTTAAGAGAGGTTGTGATGATTGGCAGACCCATGGCCATTGCTTCTTTGATGACCAAATATCTGGTGTCGTGCATACCATCACGTGATGCTTTGAATGGGAGGATAATGCCTTTGTAATGAGGGACATTCGATGCAATCCATGATGTGGGACGAAATCCAAGAAAGGTAATTTTTGTTTTTAGAAGGCCATTTTCATTGGCGCGCTTTTCAAGTGTGTCACGCAAAGGTCCATCACCAACGATATCGATTTTGGGACATTGATCACCAAGACGCGTTGCCGCTTCAAGGATATCTTCAACCCCTTTACGGTGACGCAGCCGGCCGACAAATATGAGTTTGTCATTATCAGCTTTATTTTTGGCTGCTGGATAAAAGCGCTGTGTGTTGACGCCGCAAGGCACCATGGCAACTTGTGCCTTCGCATTGTAGGCGGCGAATGCTTTACTCATCTCGTCACAAAGACTGATGACAATGTCAGCGGATTTAAGCTTGAGCTTTAAATCTTCCGGCTCTTTGTAAACATCAAGACCATGGCCAACGAAAGAGACAGTTGCTCCAATCCAGCGGGCAGCAACTATGGCGTGCGCTGCAACCCCATTAGCGGAGTGGGCGTGCAGATGATCGCATCCATTTTCGCGGGCAACCGCGGCAATTTTAAGCGCGTTGCCAAACAGCGAATAACGCGGCAACGTTTTTTGTGCAAAAATAAATGACAGCGCTTTGGACGCATTTTTTGAAGGATACTTAATCTCATTGGTTGCTCGACTGTTTGGAACATGATTGAGATATGTTGCTGTGGCCGCTAGTAGAAAGTCTTCTGGTTGGGCTGGGCCATCCTCTTGTTTAAAAGCAATCAGCACGACCTTGTGTCCGCGAGCTTGCATAGCGCGGATTTCATTACCGATGAATGTCTCCGATAAAACGGGGAAACTTGGCACTATGTATCCAATTGTCTTCATTTGATATTAGTCCATTTTGCTCATTGTGGTGCGAATAGGCACTCATGCTCTCGCGCATAAGACGCAAGGTTGGTGCCAAGACGCGATAATTCGCCATATTTTCTCATATGTGATGGGTGAGATTTTTGGCGGAATTTGAAG
The DNA here is from genome assembly GCA_039989895.1 of Hyphomicrobiales bacterium. Lineage (NCBI taxonomy): Bacteria > Pseudomonadati > Pseudomonadota > Alphaproteobacteria > Hyphomicrobiales > Hyphomicrobiales bacterium. The sequence continues at coordinate 269,364 of JBDXGY010000004.1, read as the reverse complement.
ATGAAAAAAGGATGTGTGATGGAACAGCCGATTTGTAGCGTGGTGATGCCAACCCGCGATTGCTTAGAGTATTTGAAACGTTCTATCCCGACGATTTACGAGCAGGATGTTGAAGGAATTGAGATTATCGTTGTTGATGACGGTTCAACTGATGGCAGCGATAAATTTCTTGCGCAATGTGCGCAAAAAGATAAAAATTTTATTGTATTACAATCAGATAGCATAGGCCCGGGTCGGGCGCGTAATCTCGCGATTGAGCAGGCAAAGGCCCGTTATATAGCTTTTCTTGATGCCGATGACCTTTGGCCAAAAGGCAAGCTTGCCCGTCAGCTTCACTTCCATAAGTGCTACCCTGATGCGGGCCTCTCTTTTTCAGATTACAGTTTCTTTACACCGGATGAGAGTATTCCTGTGACCTGTTTTGAGTATTGGGGATTAGATTATTTGTCACGTCGGCAGAAGGGTTATGAAACCATGCCGCAAGCCGAATCACTCTTGTTGTGTCATAATATTGTTGGCACCTCAGCTGTTGTTGCAAAACGCGAATATTTGCAAAATGCAAACGGTTTTGCGACAAATTTGCAATCTGCAACAGACTGGGACATGTGGCTAAAGCTGGCAAAAATGGCACCGGTTGGTGTTTCTCCTGAAGTAGGTATGCACTATTTAATGCGACCAGGATCGATCACAAAAAACCGCCAAGATCGCATTGATGCGATGGTTGAAATCGTTGATCGTTATCGTACGCGCGATGAATTGGAAATTAAAAAAGCGGTGCGCATGGCGGATGCTAATATTGCTGTAGCGCGCGCTGAGTTCGATCATGAATGTGGACGCAATTGGTATGCGATACGTCATTACCTTGATGCAATAATTAAAAAACCCAGCAAGCGCTCTTTATGGGCTGCGGGTCATAGTGTGGCTGATGGCGTCAAAAATAGTCTTGGTCTGAATAAAGCGGCTTGAGGGTCAACAATGCAACTATTTCAAGAAACATGTCCGGCAACACTAAAAGATGTCTCTTTGGTACGGCGTGCTTTGCGCCATGCGCTGACGGAAATTCGCTTGTCTGATGAGGTGGTTGCCGACTTGCAGGTTTTGCTCAGTGAAATTGCAGTCAATTCGATTGAGCATAGCGAGCAAAAACCTACACAGTTTGAGATCAAAGTGCGCATTCGCGGGGCACAGGTAGGGCTTGAAATCATAGATGATGCATCACCGTTTACTGGCTTTGATGAAAAATATGCCAGTTCACTGCCTAAGATGACAGAAATTAAGGGGCTGAATTCTGCGCTGACGGCCTCTGGACGAGGCATAGGACTGGTGCGTGATTTTGCTGATAGCGTCAACTATCAGGCAGGCCCGCCAAATCATTTCATTATCTGGCGTGATCTAAACAAACGACAACCAGCTGTTTTAATCGTTGAAGATGAGCGCGTGCTGGCCGAGACATATGCGCTTGGCCTTTATCCTACCTATAAGACAATCATTGCGGATAGTGTCGAAGAGGCGCTTGCAACCCTTGATCACACGCCAGTTGATCTGGTGGTGGCTGATTATCATTTGGCTGACGGCACAGGGCGCACGCTTGCGGAAACAATGGAGCTTTATCCTGACCGTTTGCCCGTTCCTGTGATTTTGATTACAGGTGACCGTAATCCAGATGTACAGCGCGAGATGCTGGAGATTGGCGTTGAAGCTTGTTTGCAAAAGCCTGTTTCAAAACAAGAGCTTCACGATAATATTAGGCTATCAATGGGGCGCGCTGAGCGGCGACGTGCATCGCACTTCAGGCATTTTGCGGCAGCAGCGTCCAAGCTTTTGACGCCGGTTATGCCCTCGAATTTACGACATTTTCATCTTGGCCATCATAGCAAGGTTGCCGATCTTGGCAGTGGGGATGCGGTGTTACATTTGAATGGTGAAAACCGTGACCGTGTGATTTTGATGGATGTGATGGGTCATGGTCTTGGGGCGCATTCTGGTGCGATTGCCTTGGCTGCGATTGCACGCGCGATCCATGCACAAAACCCCGATTGTGCGCCCGACGTGTTTTTGACGCAAATTTCAAAAGCTCTCTATGCTGATGTGACATTGGGCCAGCTCATTGCAACGATGCTTGTGATTGATTTACTTGAAGAAGGCGGCATTGAAATTTCTTCTGCCGGTCATCCGCCCCCTGTTCGCGTCGGCAAAAAAGCTACACAACAAATAGATGTTCATGGACCGCTGCCCGGCTTTGCGGTTGATGCGGATTATGAATGCCAGTCATTGAGGTTATGCGCTGGTGAGCGCTTGGTTTGTTTCACCGATGGACTTGACCCTATTGGACTTTCAGCTGGAGAAAAACTGCCTGATTGGCTCTCTTCCGCCTTTACTACGGCAGCTGATTTATCCATGGATGAGGGTATGGCGGCTTATGTTAAGGCGATTCAAAATGTTGTTGGGCCGGAACCGGAAGATGACTGGACTTTGATTGCGTTGGAAATGTCTCAGAATTAAGCCGCTGCTTTAAAGCCTGATTTTTTATAGATTTGAAATAGTTTTTCTAATCTGGATTCAACAAGAAAATTGTTGCGAATTGTTTCACGGCATGCCGTGAACATGGCGGTCTTTTGTGTCGTGCTCTTATCGACCCATTGCGTGATATGGCGTGTGGCTGTTTCCATGTCGCCAGCCTTGAACAGCCAGCCAGTGTCACCATGTTTTATAACATCAGGTAGTGCGCCAAGTTTGGCTGCGACTACGGGGATGCCATGGGAAAAGGCTTCAAGGGCTGCAAGAGGCAGTCCTTCTGCACGTGATGGAATAACAAGTAGATCAAGGGTCGGCCAGATATCGGTCATATCGGTTTGCATGCCATGGAAGGTGACGTGATCGCTTGAAGATTTTTTGAGGTCAGCCAACATAGGGCCATCGCCGTAGGCATGCCATGAAACGCGCTCAAATTCGGGCATATCACAAAGGCCTTTCGCCAGAGCACAAAAATGATCCGGCCCCTTTTCAGGGCTGAAACGCCCGACAAATCCAATCCGGCTATTAGGGCTAGTCACATCAGAGGCGCATGCCGGCATGGTGACAAAATTATGCATTAAGTCACTGCCAAGTGGTAATTTTTTAAGGATGGGTTTGCTGACAGCAATGGCAGGTGCGAGGAAGGCGCTCATCTCATCAAGATATTGATACATTGAAACAGGAAACGCGCCTCGTTCGCCAGAGTGAAAAGTAGAGACCACAGGTGTCTTTGATAGCCGCGCCGCCGCGCGACCCAAAATACCGGCTTTATACCCATGTGTATGAATGAGATCAGGTTTTTTAGATTTGATGGCCTTGTAGAGATCGCGCGTTGTGCCTCCAAGAACATGATACGGAATGTGCGCTGCTTCCAACTGTTTAAACCACGGGTTTTTACCGTGATCATCATAAAGCATCACTACACAATTGTAGCCAGTATACTGCAAGCCACCGGCTAACATTTCAATATGACGTTCAATGCCGCCAATGGTGCTTGAATCTATAAGTTGCCATATCGTTGGTTGGTTGATGGTTGTCATAGCGCGCTCTAGAAATTTTCTTTGATAAGTATTTCAACACTCAAGCTCTAATAAAATATAAGCAATAATCATTAATGTGCATTTTTTTATCGATTAGGACGAATTAACTTTTTAGGTTAATTAATTGTAAATAATAAAACTTAGTATTTAGGGTGATTTAATTAACCATAGATAGTATTTATCGGTTTTTTAAGCGCTTTCTGATCGATTGTTAATTGCCATATGCTAATTTAATCATCAAATTATTTGGTTTTGAGTAATGATGAAAAAATTAAATTCTGATAAAAAACGGCCGAGCGGGGACAAGTCCCTGGTGATTGTGCACTGTGTGCGCTCGACTGTTGGCGGTATTTTTCGGCATATTGCAGATCTTATTCGTCATCAAAGTGAGAATGGTCATCAGGTTGGTTTGATATGTGATTCACTGACTGGTGGACAGTTTGAAGCTGATAAGCTTGAGGCCTTAAAACCTTATATGGCGCTTGGTTTCGCGCAGTTACCTATGAGCCGTAGCGTGAGTTTATCAGACATAACAATGACCAAGACGATTTTTAATTTGTTGAAAGATGTTGATGTCGACGTGGTGCATTGCCATGGCGCTAAAGGTGGGGCTTATGGTCGCCTAGCCGCCTATTTTCTGTCCAAACAAAGACAGCGCGAAGGCGGTTCAAAAGTTGTGTCAGTCTATTCACCTCATGGGGGTAGCTTGCATTACAGCCCAAAATCACCGCAAGGCCGCGTTTATTTCGCTCTTGAACGGTTTTTGGAACATTTCACATCTGAGTTTGTTTTTGTTGCAGGTTTTGAAGTTGCTGCTTTTACCCGCAAAATTGGTCAATTAAGACGACCTTGGTCCATCGCTTACAATGGTTTGACGCAGCCTGAGTTTGAACCGATAAGGCATGATGCGGATTGTGTCGATTTTATTTATGCAGGCCACATGCGCGATTTGAAAGGGTCTGACCTTTTCATAGATGCGGTGCAAATTGCGAGTGCCCGATTGGGGCGTCCTGTTACGGCTGAAATGATTGGCGATGGAGAAGACCTTGAGCGCTATAAGGCTGAAGTAAGCCGTCGTGGACTGGAAAAAGCGATTTCATTTCGAGATCCAATGCCTATTCGCGAAGCTTTTGCGCGGGGCCGTAATCTTGTGGTGCCATCACGTGCGGAGGCTATGCCCTATATTGTTTTGGAAGCAATCGGCGCGGGTCTGCCAACCTTGGTGACAAGCGTTGGCGGTGTTCCGGAAATCTATGGTTCACATTCTCATCATTTAATCCCGCCAGGGGATGCCAATATGATTGCAACATCAATGATTGTGAACTTGCAACACCCAAAAGATGCACAAAAACTTGCTGATACTTTACGAGACCAGATTCTTGAGCAGTTTACGGTGCAAAGAATGTATGAAACCGTCGATGCTGTCTATGCACGCCACCTAACAGGCAGCCCCGTTGCAGTTGGCCTGCAAAATGAAGTGGCGGATCTTAAACTTGCAAGCTAGGATCAGAAAATAGTTTTTCTGATGATGCCAGAGGTTTTAGATCATGTCATTCGATCGGTTACTGATGCTGGAAGATGAGGCGGAGCACCCCATCCGCAAGAATAAAAAGCGTCACCGTGAGCCGGTGGTTAGCGAATTGGTTGAGCGGATTGCCTGTGGCACGTTTTTCTTAGATGGATATTTGCCTACAGAACAAGAGCTTGTCGAAGAATTTGGTGTGAGCCGAACGGTTATTCGAGAAGTTATTCAAGACCTTGTCAATTTGGGATTGATCGCGACTGGCCCACGCGTGGGTGCACGGGTGCAACCGCGTGACAAATGGGATCAGTTTAATCCAATTGTGCTGAAGGTGCTGCTCGTGCATGGACTTGATGCGGAATTTTATGAATCATTGACAGAAGCGCGTGGGCTGATTGAGCCGGAAGTGACGGCGATGACTGCAGCGCGCGCGAGCCCATCTGATATTGCCCATATAGAAGCTTGTTACGAGCAACTAGCAAGCCTAGTTTCTCGAGAGAGCGGCGTGACACCGAATGAGCGAATGAGCGCAGATATTGCTTTTCATCGCAGTATTCTTTCAGCCAGCGGCAATTGGGTGTTTGAACGTTTTGGGTTGCTTTTTGATGCTGCGATCATGGCGCGCATGTCGCTTGCCGAGCAGGCTAGTGATGAGGACCCGCCTTTTGCTCTCCAAAAACATCGCCGCATTGTCGATGCCATTAAAGCACGCAATCCCGGTGAAGCCCGCCGTGCAGCCCTTAGTGTTTTGGCTTTATCTAAGCCTGCCTATGCGGATTATTTTGAAGGCGAAGAGAAAGATAATAGAGAATGAATGCACTCCAATTCTGGTTTGATTTCTCTTCACCCTATTCTTGCCTTTCAGTAATGCGAATTGAGCATTAAGCTCTCTCATTAGCTCAGCCAATGAAATTATTTAATTTGTTGCAATTGCGAATTATTCGCAATATAGTTGAGAACTATTCGCAACAAAGTGGGTTATTTGGTTTCGTGCGTCAGTCGGTATATCAGAATATATATAGATTTTTCATAGGTTTAGTAGCTTTGTTGGCGGTGTCTTCAGCATCGGCAGCGCCCTTAAAGGCTGTTGTCACTGTGGGCATGGTGGCTGATGTTGTGCGAGCGGTTGGCGGGGATGATGTCGATGTCACGACGCTGATGGGATCAGGTGTTGACCCGCATTCTTATCGTCAAACCCGCTCCGATGTCAGTCTTTTAAGCCGTGCTGATGTGATCTTTGCAAGTGGATTGCACCTTGAAGCACAGCTTGATGACTTGTTGCATAAGCTTGGCACACGCAAGCAGGTTGTCATGGTGGCAGACCAGCTTGATAAAGCGACGCTGATTGAGGCGAAAGGTTTTTCAGGCCGTTATGATCCGCATGTGTGGATGGACCCATCTTTGTGGGCGGACACGATTGGCATTGTGCGCGATGCTTTGATTAAAGCAGCACCTGAAAAGAAAAGTGATTTTATCAAGAACGCGCAATCCTATGAAATGATCATTCGTGATCTCAATGATAAAGTGGAAGCGACGCTTAAATCTGTGCCAGCAGAAAAACGTGTGCTGATTACCGCTCACGATGCCTTTGGTTATTTCGGTCGCGCCTTTGATGTTGATGTGATTGGCATCCAAGGACTTTCGACGGAAAGCGAAGCGGGATTACAGCGTATTGAGACAATGGTGTCTCTGCTTGTTGCGCGCAATATCAATGCGGTCTTCGTTGAAAGTTCTGTTTCAAAGCAAAATGTCAAAGCCTTGATCGAAGGGGCACAGGCGCGTGGACATAGTGTGAGCATCGGTGGCACGCTTTTTTCAGACGCGATGGGCAAAGAAGGCACTTTTGAGGGCACTTATATTGGTATGATTGATCATAATGCGACGACAATTGCACGTGGTCTCGGGGGTAATGCCTTGGCAAAGGGTGTGACGGGGCAATTATCACCTCACAGTTGAGCGTAGAGTTAGGTCTAGGTAATGGTTGAGCAGGTATTGAAGACAGTTGAAATTGACGCCGCATCGCATCAAGCGGTTGCTTTTGATGTGGCAGGGCTAACTGTTGCTTATGACCGCAAGCCTGTGTTGTGGGATGTTTCTTTTTCTGCTCGTGCAGGTGTTATCACGGCGATTGTCGGGCCCAATGGTGCTGGCAAATCGACACTCTTAAAAGCTGCTCTCAATCTTATTCCTTCAATCACCGGCCAAACACTTGTGTTGGGTGAGGCGTTGGCACACAAGCGCGCTAAAGTCGCTTATATGCCGCAGCGGGCAGCCGTTGATTGGGACTTTCCTGCCACCGCGCTCGATGTGGTGATGATGGGACTTTATAAGGATATAGGCTGGCTGCGCTGGCCGGGGAAAAAACACCGTCAAAAGGCGCTTGAGTGTCTTGAAATGGTGGATATGAAAGATTTTTCCAATCGCCAAATTGGCCAGCTTTCCGGTGGGCAGCAGCAGCGTGTGTTCATGGCAAGAGCCTTGGCCCAAGGTGCCGATGTTTATTTGATGGATGAGCCATTTGCCGGCGTTGATGCGGCTACAGAAGCGGTGATTTTAAAGACGCTTAAAAGACTGGCTAATGAGGGTAAATGCGTGGTCGTGGTGCACCATGATCTTGATACCGTTCGCACGATGTTTGATGATGTACTGCTTCTCAACAAGCAGGTTGTGGCCAATGGGTCGATTGATCAGGTGATGAGCGATGAGGCTGTTCGCAGGACATATTCTGGTCGCCTCGGTGCGCGTCAGGCGGAGCCTGTTGGTGGCGCGGCTGTTGCACGCCATGTTTGACCTTCGTGTCTGATCGTCATGTTTGATTTTCTCACTGCTTTATGGACTGCGCTAACATTTCAGGCGGGCTATAATACGTCTCTTGTGCTCACGGGTGCGGGGCTATTGGGTGCTGGTGCGGGGGCAATTGGTGTCTTTGTCTTGTTGCGAAAGCGTTCGCTTGTCAGCGATGCCATCAGCCATGCGACCTTACCGGGTATTGCGCTTGCCTTCATGCTGGGCAGTTGGCTCTTGGGCGATGGGCGTTCTTTGTGGCTGTTGTTGCTGGGAGCGGCGATGAGCGCGGGTGTCGGTGTTCTGGCGGTGGAATGGATGACCCGCTACACACGGCTTAGCGAAGATGCAGCGATCGGCACGGTGCTCTCAACTTTCTTTGCGCTTGGCATTGTTTTGCTCACCCTTATCCAGTCGATGAATACGGGCGGACAGGCGGGGCTTTCTGATTTTATTTTGGGATCAACGGCGGGGCTTGTGCGCTTTGATGCGATCATGATTGCGGTGGCCTCTGTGCTTGTCGGCCTTGCTTTGATGGTGAAGCTAAAAGATTTCACGCTGCTTTGTTTCGATCCGTCTTTTGCAAAAGCGCGGGGCATGAATGTTGCGGGGCTTGATCGCCTTTTGCTGCTGCTGCTTTTGGCGATTGTTGTCATTGGGCTAAAAACCGTCGGCCTTGTGCTCGTCATTGCGCTCACGATCATTCCGCCGGTTGCGGCGCGTTTTTGGACAGACCGCGTTGGCCCGATGGTTTTGATCTCTGCCGCTATTGGTGGCATTGGGTCTTATGTGGGGGCGGCGCTTTCTTCTCTTGCTGCAGACCTTCCAACAGGCGGCTTGATTGTGCTCACCTTGTTTTCGGTCTTTTTATTGTCGCTGTTGTGCGCGCCGCATCGCGGTGTTCTGGCCTATGCGTTTCGTCATATGTTGTTTCAGAAAGTTATCCACCAGCGTCAGGGGCTTTTGGCTGTGGCGCGCGCGGAGCCGATTTTTGATCCCTTAACGCGGCGCATGTTGTTGAGTGAGGGATATTTGCGAGCTGATGGTGAGCCAACGCCTAAAGGAATTGAAGCGGCACAGAAGATGGCCCGTGACCAAGCGCTTTGGAATGCCTATCGGCGCACTTATCCGACAGAAGCCATGACGCTTGATGATTGGTCGTTGCGCCCGATTGAAGAGGTTCTGCCAGCTGATTTGATCGCCTCTCTGCAAAGCGAGCTTGCGCCGATTGTGGTATCGGGGGCGCGCCGATGATCGAATTTCTGCAACTTGATTTTCCCTCGATTTTGCTGGGCACATTGGCCGCGCTTTCTTGTGGGCTTTTGGGTAATTTTCTGGTGCTTCGCAAACAAGCTTTGATGGGCGACACGATCAGCCATGTTGTGCTGCCGGGCATCGTGGCGGGGTTTTTAATCACCGGTGTGGCCTCGACATGGCCGATGATGTTGGGCGCGCTTGTGGCGGCGCTTGTGGCGGTGAGTTTGATTGAAATGATTAGACGGGCAGGGCGCGTAGAGACAGGCGCTGCGATGGGTGTTGTCTTCACGACCATGTTTGCGGCAGGCGTTGTGATGTTAGAGCAAAGCGGCGCGCGCGGTGTGCACTTCGATGTTGAACATGCGCTTTATGGCAATCTTGAAAGCGCTATCTGGCTTGATGCTTTTAGCGTCTCTGATTTGTGGAATGTGAGCGCTTTAATGGGCCTACCCGATGCGGTGTGGCGGCTGCTTGGTGTGACGGCCTTGGTGATTTTATTCGTGCTTGCTTTTTATAAGGAGCTGATGATCACGAGCTTCGATGCGGCCCATGCCGACAGCATTGGCATTTCATCCCGAGCGATGGGCTTTGGCCTTGTTTTCATGACAGCGCTTGCAGCGGTTGCGGCTTTTGCGGCGGTGGGGTCTATTTTGGTGATCGCGATGTTTATCTGTCCGGCAGCGACCGCGCGCATGTTGACCGATCGGCTTTCAACGCAGCTGTGGTTGAGTGCTGGCGTGTCGGTGATAAGCGGCATCGCGGGCTATGTGCTGGCAGCCTTCGGCCCGATATGGCTGGGCGGAGAAGACAGCGTTTCGGCTGCTGGAATGATCGCGCTGGTTGCAGGATTATTGCAGGTTATCGCCATGATCTTCGCGCCGAAATATGGCGCGTTGTTTAATCGGGCGAAACGTCTTAAAAATATTAAAATATAAATGTGGCTGAGATTAAGCGGCTAGAGATCATTTGAGGAGCTGCGTCATGAAAGCAAGATATATCGGGATTGCATTGGTTTTAAGTTTGTCGACATCGGCGCAAGCCCAATCGACACATAAAGCCCCGCTCTGTGAGGCGGCAAAAACCAATCAAGTTGCCGAGATTGTCTATGACAAAGACGCCAGCAAAGGATGTCTCCCCCGCCTTGTCGATGTGCACCAAGTCGCCGTCGGCCATAACGGCAAATTATACATGCATGGCTGGCAAAGTCGTGGCTGCACAAAGGGCCGAGACTACGCCTCCAAACGGATTTTCAGATTTGATAAAATTAAGTCAGTGAAGATTATTGACGGTGAATTCAATGAAAAATCGCAATCAATCAAAGCCGAAGGCTGGAAAGGCTGCATCGGCACAAACTGCTTTATCAAAGAGAATATTTGCGAGTAGGGTGGGGCAGGCGCTGAACTTCAGCTAAGGGGACGAAACTGCCCAATGAAATTTACTTCAATGTCTTTTAAGGGTGGATTGCGGACATTGGCGGCAGTGCACAAGTTTACATTGTAATGTTCCCAAGCTGACATTCAAAGTTCTCGTCTGCAAGGTGCCTACAATTTCTGCTTTGAGCCCATAGGCGCTGACGTCAGACATCAAAGCCCAAAGGTCACTTGCGCGTAAATTCTAAATAAGACGGTGTCGTAATTTCCCTTTGGTAAAAACAAGATTTTCAGGCCAAAAATTTGGGAAGGTCTTGATTTGATCGTGAATGTTATTAGCAAGGCTATCAATTAATTCATTCATATGACTACCTAAACTTTCCCGAGACAAGCTTAAAAACCAATAACTGTCTTTCCTATCCCAGACATAGTTAGGATGTTTGATATAAAAAACGGCGTGTACATTTGGTGCAATTTCGTCGCTTTTCTGCAAGCCGCCCATTCGTCGACCAATATAATATTCAGTCGAATCTGTATTGCCCTCAATCTCTGAATGATCAGATACAATGAGGATGTTGATGGACTGCGGTTCAATTTGATGTTTGGCATAATCCTCGAATTTTTTGTCAGTTTCCCTTAACCTTTCTTCCAATCTACGGTGACCGTAGTCGGTCAACTCACGGTTTGCTTGTGCGGGATCGGGCAGCTGTTGAACAATCTTGCGAACATTAAACTGGCCAAAAGCGACAAATTCCTTCCCTTGTTTTTCCGCAATTTTTAAAACTTTTTCTCCAATCCGAGTATCGGTTTTTGGATTGAGAGATTTCCTTTCAATTAAAATTTTTCCACTCCAGCAAGAATGATCTGGGGCTTTGTATTGTTTGCCCTTTGAAATGAAGTTGTTTTCGTCTGGTACAGTCATATCAGGAAAGGTGTTCTTAATTGCCTTTATGACAATTTCATCTATCGAAAATTTGCGGTTGTTCATTAGGATAGAAATGCCTTATTGAGCGAAAATTGTAATTTAAAAATACTTATACAATGTTGGTCCGCATATTTAAAATAACCGATTGGTTGATATTTCAACATTAAATTGTAGCGCGTTTGATCGGCATGCCTAAAACCATCACAGGTTTGGTAAAGACATGAAATATATTCTCAACTAATAACTGCTTATGGCAAAACTTGGCCTAACTCGTTTCATAAATCAACTTTGAATGGCAGTTACGCCCGCACTGTCAAAGTTTGGTGCAGCTACGTATTCAGGAAAACGAATGGCAGTTTTTAGGAAGCCCCACGGCAACAACTGATTTAAGTCCAAACGGCAGCAATGGACCGTAAGAAGCATCAATAACTAATGTGAATTCGAAGCTAAATTATTCCCCCCACCTCACTGCGTGCAGGCGGTGAAGCTTTCTTTTAGTATGATCTCGTTCAGATTGCGGCCAATGAAGACGAGGCGGCTTTCGCTGCTTATCTCTCGGTTAGCTTCAACTCGATGCGGCGGTTGCGGTTTCTTGCGTCATCGGTGTCGGCTGTATCCAAGGGCTGAAATTCGCCAAAACCTGCGGCCACCAGTCGCTCTGGTGATACCCCTTTTGAGGCGAGATATTGGACCACGGAAATGGCGCGAGCGGCAGATAGATCCCAGTTATCGCGCAGGCGACCAACGCCGGTAAGAGGGATATTGTCGGTGTGGCCGTCAATTCGCAGCACCCAGTTAATTTCTGATGGAATTTCACCCTCAAGCTCAATAATAGCGCTTGCGAGTTTATCGAGTTCTGTTTCGCCCAAGGCACCGATTTGGTCGGAGCCGGAGCCAAAGAGAACTTCTGATTGGAAAACAAAGCGGTCGCCGACCACTCGGATATCGGAGCGCTGGCTCAATATTTCGCGCAGACGTCCAAAGAAATCAGAACGGAAGCGTGATAATTCTTGCACCTTTTGCGCTAAGGCGACATTCAGCCGTTTGCCAAGATCTGCAATTTTCGTTTGGCTTTCACGATCGCGGTTTTCTGAGGCATCAAGCGCATCTTCCAGTGCTGCGATTTGACGACGAAGGGCCGATATTTGTTTGTTTAAAAGCTCAACTTGGCTAAGGGCACGGGCTGAGACGGCTTTTTCGGAGTCTAATGTTTCATTGAGTTTATTGATGCGGTCTTCCGCTGTGACCTGATTGCCGCTGCCGGTTGAAAGAAGCGCTTCAAGGCGTTGGTTGTCGGCCTCAAGGCTTGTTAAGCCTGCGCGCAAGTCGACCACCGTATCGTTTAAATTTGCAGCGCTGGAGCGTTCTAAAGCCAAAAGTTCGGTCAATTCAGCGATTTGATTGTTGAGCCGATTTAAAACTGTGTCTTTGCCGCTGATTTCTTGGCTGAGAAAGAATTGCGCCAACATGAAAACAGACAACAAAAAGATCATGACGAGCAACAGGGTTGCCATGGCATCAACGAAGCCTGGCCAATAGTCAGCCCGTTGTTCTGTGCGTCTGTATCGTCCAAGCGCCATGCTAATATGATCCTATGGCTTTTTGTTGAGGTGCTCGAGCAGGTCTTTGATCTTGCTTTGCTGTTCGCTTTGCGCTTCCATCCAATTGCGGACCAACTGTTGTTCTGATCGCATATTTTGAACAAGGCCTTGGATGCCTTCCGCCAGATTAGATGTTGCTTCGGTGTTTTGGTTTTGGGCATCCTCTTGCGAGCGGTTGCCTGCAGCGAGGATGCGCGTCAAACGGTCCATGGCCGGTGTAAGTTGCTGCGTTGCAGGTGTGCTGCTCCCATCATCCGTATCGGTTTGAACATCTGTGAAGGTTGAAAGCCAATCTTCCAAGTTGTTGTAAAAGCGGTTTTGAGCATGACCGGATTGCAAGTCTAGAAAACCGAGTACCAGCGATCCTGAAAGACCGAATAGAGATGATGAGAATGCAGTGCCCATACCCGATAGAGGGGCTTCAAGGCCTGTTTTTAAGTCTTCAAATATAAGCGATGAGTCGCCGGAGGTCACATCAAGCGATTGTATTGTTGCACCGACCGCGCCCACCGTTTGAAGTAGGCCCCAAAAGGTGCCTAGAAGGCCCAGAAAAACCAACAGGCCAATTAGATAGCGGGATGTATCACGGCCTTCGTCCAGACGTTGTCCAATGGAATCCAGTATAGAGCGCATGGTCTGTGTGGAAATATTCGATTGATTTGACTGATCACCAAAAAGCGTTGCCATAGGTGCCAACAATCTAGGTCCTCGTTGCACTGCTATGGCAGCGCGATCAATACGATATGTGTTAACCCAAGTGATTTCAGGATAAAGGCGAACGATTTGGGCAAAGGATAAAATGATGCCAAACAGTAATGTCAGCCCGATAATTGTGTTTAAGCCAACGTTCGCATTATAAGCGGTGATAATCTCGCGATAGAGTATCAAAGCAACAAAGGCTACGATAATCAGAAAAATAACCATTATAATCAAATAGCTATTTGGACGTTCTATATTGTATGGATCATAGTCACTTGCCATCGTCTTTGGCTCTCCCCTGCCGGCGTTTTCGCTAAGGTGCTACTTACATTACCTCAAGTACCGCATATTTGAGGGGCAGTTGTCACTATTTCTTCGCGATTTTAACATGTAAGAAACGCGAGTTTTTGGTTAGATAATGGCGATGGAGTGATTTTTACCGATTTTGAAACATAATTATTTTGTTTTTGCTTTTTTCAAAGCACTTATCAGTTTCTTTTGAATACTCTCATTACCGGCTAGAATGCTACCTGTTTCGAAGATTTTATTGCCGCCATCCACATCACTGACATATCCTCCTGCTTCTGCGATGAGCAACATGCCGGCTGCCATATCCCACTGGCCTAGTCCGCGCTGACAAAATGCATCGAAGCGGCCAGCGGCGATATAGGCAAGATCAAGAGAGGCAGCACCCATGCTGCGTATGCCAGCAGTTTCTCCCATGAGATGCGCTAATTCGAGTAAAAACTTACCATGTTCAGGACGACCAATATGTGGAATGCCGGTTGCGATCACACAGCTTGAAAGATTGCGGCGGCCTGCAACGCGTAAGCGGCGGTCATTGAGATAAGCACCTTGGCCGCGTTCGGCTGTAAAAAGTTCTTCTGTTATAGGGTTATAAACAACAGCTGCTTGAAGGATACCCTGACTTTCAGCGGCAATGGAGATGGCAAAGTTTGGGATGCCATGTAAAAAATTTGTTGTGCCATCTAGAGGGTCTATGATCCAGCGGTGCTGTTTGTCATAGCCTTCAATCTCGCCACCTTCTTCAAACAGAAAACCCCATTTTGGGCGTGCTTTTTTAAGTTCTTCGTGCAGTGTTTTTTCTGCTTCTTTGTCGGCAGACGAAACAAAATCGGCTGGTCCTTTGACGGAGACCTGCAGGTTTTCAACTTCGCCGAAGTCACGTTTTAACTTGCGACCGGCCTTCAAAGAGGCCTGAACCATGACATTCAAGAGCGCGGAGAGTTGCGCCATAAGGAGTAGCCTTTCGTGAAAAAGCGGAACTGCGGAACTAATATCTTATTCGGCACGCTTCACATAAGTAATTTCATTGGTATCGACGATAATTTTGTCACCGACCCCGACAAAAGGCGGCACATTTGTGCGCACGCCGTTTTCAAGCAGGGCAGGCTTATAAGATGAAGAAACAGTTTGGCCTTTGATATGAGGTTCAGTGTCTGTTATTTCCAGCGTTACTTGATCAGGTAATTGAATGCCGATAGGGCGGCCCTCATGGCTTTCGACCGTTACTTCCATGCCGTCTTGCAGGAAGGCTGCGCGTTCGCCAATGAATTCTTTTTGCAATTCAAGCTGTTCATAACTTGTTGTGTCCATAAAAACCAGCGCATCGCCTTGTTCATATAAAAACTGGTAATCGTTTTGTTCAAGGCGGATACGCTCAACGGTTTCGGTTGCGCGGAAGCGTTCATTTAGCTTGCGGCCATCGATCAGATTTTTCATCTCGATTTGTGCAAATGCGCCACCCTTGCCGGGTTTTACGTGTTGTGTTTTCACTGCAACCCAGATGGTGTCTTGATGTTGAATAACATTGCCGGGGCGAATTTCGTTGCCGTTGATTTTCATGATTTTATACCTGAAGAATAAGCGCTTTTGCGCTTGAACCATTATTGGCACTTTTATGCAAGCCCATAGACGTTTTGAGGGGCAGCGATATTAATTCAGTGAAGGCTTCCAATCACGCGCTTTACGTTTAGCCATTTCAAGCGCTTCTGCGTCCAATTCTTGCACAAAACTATCGAGTTTAGCGTCCTCGAAACCTTGTTTTTTAGAAATTAAATGCCAGCTTGCTGCATTAACCGGATCGCGGGGCACACCTTTTCCTTCACGATACAGATGTGCAAGCCGATTTTGGGCAATAGCATTACCCCTATGCGCCGTGCCTACATACCATAAAGCGGCATCATCTTCATTTTTACCGATGCCGTTACCTGTGAGAAGGCGGCTTGCATATTCAAGCTGAGCCGTGTCATGGCCACCACGCGCAGCTTTTCCGTAATAGAGTGTGGCCAGAATTTCATCTTTCGAAACGCCTTTACCTTGGCGGTATAGCTCGGCAATGGCGAATTGAGCATCGTGATTACCCTCTTTTGCTGCTTGCAATAAGAGGGGGGCTGCTTTGTCAAAATTCCTTTCAAGCGTATCACCTGAAAGATGCATTAAACCAACATTATAAAGACCTAGAACGTGGCCCTTGTCTGCGGCAATCATGAAATATTTGGCGGCTTTGGCGCTGTCTTTTTCCGTGCCAATGCCGTCGAGATACATAAAGCCTAATTGGAAGGCCGCTTCGCGATTGCCGTTCTCAGCGCCCAAAGTATACCATGATAAAGCGGTTTCCAGATTTTGACTCACGCCAAGGCCGCCGCGATAAAGTTCGCCTAGAAGCGTTTGCGCTGCAGCGTCATTTTTTTCCGCCAGATCGATTGCGGCGTCTAGAGCTGATAGATAAAGCCCACGTTGGTAAAAGCCATAAGCGATATCTGCGTTCTCATCTGCTTTTGATATGGCCTTGCGTGTTTCTTCGAGGCGTTTTTTTTCAGTGTCAGTTGCTGGCTCAATTGTTGGCGTGACGATTGGTTTTTTATCAGCACTGGTTGCGGCATCTTGTGCGACGGCTGCATTGAATGCGAGCGTTGAACAAGCCAAAACCATGAAAATTATTTTTTTGACAGAGTTAGCTACCATATTGTGATTTACGGTTTTCAAAGGCCTGATCAAGCAGTTTATCCACTTCACTTAGGGTTTTTGAAGGGGTAGAAGACTTCCATATGATATCGCGCAAAGCAAGAAAATCAATGCCGGCATTGCCCGCTTGTGTAACGCTATCAAGTGCGTTACCGCCCATCACAACAGCCGGCACAGACATGACCGCAGCCCACCATTCAGCTAGTTTGAATGCTTTGGGAAAAATGTCAGGACCGTTGTCACCATCAAGACGGCCGAAGAAGAGATAATCAACGGGGCCTTCACCAAGAACCATCGCCTCATGACGATTTTTGATATTGGCAACGCCCATGATGTTGCGGCCTGCATGTGCTTTGACTGTTGCAACGATCTCATCAAGCGAGCCATCTAGATGTAGACCATCTGCATTGGTTCGCCCCATCAGTTGGCTGTCATTGTGCAAAAGCACTGCCACATCGTGTTTTTGTGCAATGGGGACTAGGTGTTCTGCAGCTAGCTGATAGTTGCCGCTGGTTGGTGGTAAAATGAGAAGTGATGCCACATCCCCTGCACTGAGCACCGTGTCGAGAAGGGGGGCAAATGAGACAGGTTCATAATCCGCAGGTGTGATTAAAAACACCCGCGTGCGGTATATTTCTGGTTCTGGGGATGATTTTGCCAAACGTTCTCTGCTTTTGTCTTGCGGGCCTATCCCTGAGATTTAGTTATCAGGGATAAGCTCTTAATCGCACTCAATTGCAGATTGATCTACCATGGCTTTGCAGGTCATGGAAAGCTTCCTCTAGGCGAGTGACCATGCTTTTTTGAATGTCACGGTTCCATTTGCGCGGGTCATAGAATTTCTTCTGTGGTGCGCCGGTTTCCGGGCTAATTTGATGTTTGAAGGCGGTTGGATGTGCATCTACATAATCGCCGATACCTTTTGCGCAGGCAAATTGTGTATCTGTATCGATGTTCATTTTGAACACACCATAAGTGAGCGCTTCTGCGATTTGCGCTTTCTCAGAACCTGAGCCGCCATGGAAAACCAGATGTAGAGGTCTTGAGTCTGTGTTGCGTTCTTTTGCGACCATATTCTGCGAGTTGACCAAAATTTCGGGACGCAGTTTCACATTGCCGGGTTTATAGACCCCGTGCACATTACCAAAAGAGGCTGCGACTGAGAAATGTCCGATGTCTTTTAAGGCATCATAAGCTTGGAGAACGTCTTCGGGCTGTGTGTAAAGGTGAGCATTATCAGCGCCTTCTTCTAGATCAGCACCAACGCCGTCTTCTTCGCCGCCGGTTACACCAAGTTCGATTTCGAGGCTGATGTCACAAGGCGCCATGCGCTTGAGATATTCAGCGCATGTGCCGATGTTATCTTCCAATGGCTCTTCTGACAGATCAATCATATGAGATGAATATAGTGGCTTGCCGGTTTCCTTCTTGGCAATTTCATTATAGTCCATCATGCCATCAACCCATGGCAGTAGTTTGCGGTTGGCATGGTCTGTGTGGAGCACAACTGCCACGCCGTAATCTTCGGCCATCATATGAACGTGACGGGCGGCAGAAACGGCGCCTTTTACTTTCATTTCCATGGTTCCGATGGATGGGCCACCAAAGAAACCAGCGCCGCCATTCGACATTTGAACGATTATGTCTGATTTGGTTTGAGCTGCGGCTTCTAAAGCTGCATTCAATGTGTTGACGTCGGAAATATTAACGCCAGGCAATGCATAACCACCACTTTTACAGGCCTCTACAAGTGCCACATATTCTTCGCCTGTTACCACACCGGGTTTTATCTTGCTCATCTAATTTCCTCATAACTTATTGGCTTTTTATTACTTGGTATCAGCTTATTTTATTTTAGTCCTGAATAAAATGATTTTTTTCATGGCTACGCCAGTTGTGCCATTCCTATCAAATCATGCCTGTAATTATTTAGCTGGGAGATCTAATTGCGGAGAATCTCGACGCCTGGCAAAGCTTTGCCTTCTAGCCATTCAAGGAAGGCACCACCTGCGGTGGATACATAAGAAAAATCTTGTGCGACGCCTGCGTGATTAAGCGCTGCAACTGTATCACCACCGCCTGCAACCGACATGATGTCACCTGATTTTGTGCGTTTTGCGGCATGTTTTGCTGCTGCTACTGTTGCCGTGTCAAATGGTGTCATCTCAAAGGCGCCAAGAGGGCCATTCCAGACAAGCGTTTTAGCGCTGTCAATCACTTCATTCACGCGCTTCACAGCTTTGGGGCCAGCATCCAGAATCATTGTGTCAGCGGGAACATTTTGTGCATCAACGGTCTCATTCGCAGCATTGGCCGCGAATTCTTTAGCAACCACCACATCGTCGGGTAGAATAATTTGGCAGTTTGCCTTGTCGGCAGCTGCTAATATTTTCAGGGCAGTGGGGGCTAGATCGTGTTCGCAAAGTGATTTGCTGACGTCGATGCCTTGCGCTGCAAGAAATGTGTTTGCCATGCCGCCACCAATGATGAGGCTATCAACACGCGATACAAGGTTTTCGAGTAGGTCGATTTTGGAGGACACTTTTGCACCTCCAACAAGGGCGACCACCGGGCGTTGTGGATTGGCAAGCGCTGCTTCAAGCGCCTCTACCTCTGCCTGCATGGTGCGACCGGCGACCGTTGGCAAATGATCGGCAATTCCAACTGTGGATGCATGGGCACGATGGGATGCGGAAAAGGCATCAGCCACGAAAATATCGCCTAGATTTGCGAGTTCTTTAGCAAATGCGGGGTTGTTTTTTTCTTCACCTTCATGGAAACGGGTGTTTTCTAGAAGGAGGATATCGCCGTCTGCCATCTTTGAAATGGCGTCAACCGCGCAATCACCGGCGCAGTTTGACGCGAAGGCGACGGTTTTGCCAAATACCTGGGCACATGCATGTGCCACCGGTTCAAGGGTCATTTCAGTAACAATTGTACCTTTAGGGCGACCAAAATGGGCAAGCAAAATAACTTTGCCACCATTCTTAGAAATATAGTCAATCGTTGGTTTAACGCGCTCGATGCGGGTTTTGTCTGTCACCTTGCCATCTGCCATGGGCACATTGATATCCACGCGAACAAGGCAACGTTTGTTGACGACATTGATGTCGTCAAGAGTCTTAAAGGTCGTCATTGAGAGTCCTGAATTTATTAATCTAGTAAACAAGCCGCACTAAGTTGTGAAAAGCTTCATCAATGAATGTTTTATCTACTACTAGTTGCCACATTTTACCTTGATTCAGAGTTAAATCAAAAACAAAAAGTGGCCCAAATAAGATAAAAAATACAAAAAACAGAGTTTCTATACCGTCTCGCATAGTCATTCTCCCAACGAATGATCCCACCGATGACGCTTATACCATAAAAAGACCGCCACTGCTGGCGATCTTTTGTTTATGGTTACTTTCCAAATTAGCTTATACGTTTTTAGCCATGGCAATTGCCGTGTCAGACATGCGGTTGGAGAAGCCCCATTCGTTGTCATACCAAGTCAAGATACGCACAAAATTGCCGTCTAGCACTTTTGTTTGATCCAGCGCTAAGATTGATGAACGTGGGTCATGATTGAAGTCTTGGCTGACGAGCGGCTCATCAGTGTAACCTAAAATGCCATTCAGTTCATTGTCGGCGGCTTTGATGATCGCGTTATTGATGTCATCAGCGGTCACGTTTTTCGATGGAATGAATTTCAGATCAACCACGGAAACATTCGGTGTTGGGACGCGGATGGAGGAGCCATCGAGCTTGCCAGCAAGGGCAGGAAGAACAAGACCAACAGCTTTTGCTGCGCCGGTTGATGTGGGGATCATCGACATGGCTGCTGCACGGGCGCGATAAAGATCGCTGTGTATCGTGTCGAGTGTAGGCTGATCACCAGTATATGAGTGGATTGTTGTCATATAGCCGCGCTCAATGCCGAAGTTATTCTGAATGACATGAGCGACAGGAGACAAGCAGTTGGTTGTGCATGATGCGTTTGAGACAATTTTGTCATCGCTGTTCAATGTATCATGGTTGACGCCATAAACGATTGTTTTTACATCGCTGCCACCGGGCGCTGAAATCAGAACTTTTTTTGAACCATTTTCAAGATGGATGGCTGCTTTGTCTTTTGACGCAAAAATGCCGGTACATTCCATGGCGATATCAACATCACCCCAAGGCAATTCGCGCGGGTCACGAATGGATGTGACGCGGATCGGGCCACGGCCAACATCGATCGTGTTTCCGTCAACGGTGACCGTACCAGGAAATTTACCGTGCACAGAATCGTAACGCACAAGGTGTGCATTTGTTTCAACAGGGCCAAGATCATTGATGGCAACAACTTCGATGTCTGTACGGCCTGATTCAACAACCGCACGCAAAATATTACGTCCAATGCGACCAAAGCCATTAATTGCAACTTTAACTGTCATGTTTTTTCTCCACTTAGTAAAACTTATTTAGCTTTTTCTTCGATTGCTGAAATAATTGCAACTGTTGTTATGCTAAAATGTTCATAAACTTCTTTATAAGGGGCGCTCGCGCCAAAAGATGACATGCCGATGAAGGTGCCATCGTGACCAATAAAGCGGTCCCAACCCATTCGAACGGCAGCTTCCACGCCAACGCGAATTGTCTCTCTACCCATTAATGCCGATTTGTAGTCTTGGTCCTGCTCTTCAAAAAGTTCAAAACAGGGAACAGACACAACACGGGTGGGAATGCCTTTTTCATCAAGTGCAGCTTTGGCTTCAAGTGCTATTTCGACTTCAGAGCCTGAAGCAAAAATTACGGCTTGCGATTCTGTTTCAGAGCCAGCCAGTGTATAAGCCCCATGAGCGCAGAGATTTTCTTGGCTAAATTCAGGGCGCACACTTGGTAAACCTTGACGTGAAAGGGCTATCGCACTTGGGGCGTCCTTTGCTGTAAGAGCCAGTTGCCAGCATTCAGCAGTTTCCGTCACATCTGCCGGGCGGTACATATAAAGATTGGGCATAGCGCGAAGGGACGCCAGATGCTCGACCGGCTGGTGGGTCGGGCCATCTTCGCCAAGACCAATGGAATCATGCGTTAGCACATGAATTGCACGAATACCCATAAGAGCTGCAAGACGGATCGAGGCACGGCAATAATCTGAGAAGATTAAGAACCCACCGGAATAGGGGATAAGACCGCCGTGTAAGGCCATGCCATTCATGGCGGCTGCCATGCCGTGCTCACGAATGCCCCAGCGCATATAGCGTCCACCATAAGCTTCAGCGGTAATGTCCTGCATATCTTTTGTTAGCGTGTTATTTGAGCCGGTTAGATCAGCAGAGCCACCAATTGTTTCTGGTAGTATATCGTTGATAACCTCTAACGCCATTTGAGAGGCGACACGGGTCGCGACTTTTGGCTGGTCGGCGGCAAGTTGCTTTTTGTAATCCGATATTGCTGATGCGAAATTAGTCGGTAATTCACCTGAGATGCGGCGATCAAATTCTGAGCGAATTTCCAGATCAAGCGCACTATGTCGCTTTTCCCAATCAACGCGGGATTGACCGGATCTGAGGCCTGCAATACGCCATGAATCAAGAAGATCTTCAGGTATTTCAAAGGGGCGGTGTTTCCATCCCAATGCTTTTCTGGTTCCTGCAATTTCTTCTGCACCCAAAGGAGCGCCATGCGATGATGATTGTCCAGCTTTTGTTGGCGCACCATAGCCAATGGTTGTTTTGCAGGCGATTAGGCTAGGCTTGTCAGATTTTTTTGCCTGTTCGATGGCGCGAATGATGGCTTCCGGATCATGGCCGTCAATGCTGATCACATCCCAGCCAGCAGCTTCAAAGCGCTTTTGTTGATCACCAGATTCAGCAAGGCTAATTGGACCATCAATAGAGATGCCATTGTCATCGAACAAAACAATAAGCTTGTTGAGTTTATAGTGACCGGCAAGGGAAATTGCCTCGTGTGAAATGCCTTCCATCAGATCGCCATCTGATGCGATGACATATGTCATGTGATCGACGATTTCGTCGCCATAATTTGCATTCATGATCCGTTCGGCAAGTGCCATGCCGACCGCTGTTGAAATACCTTGTCCCAGTGGGCCAGTGGTTGTTTCAATGCCGCTGGCATGGCCGTATTCAGGATGGCCGGCTGTTTTCGCGCCAATTTGACGGAAATTTTTCAGTTCATCAATCGTCATATCCTCATACCCTGTGAGGTAGAGGAGTGAGTAAATCAGCATGGAACCATGACCGGCTGACAAGACAAAGCGGTCGCGGTCAGGCCATTTGGGCGCTCTTGGATCAAATTTAAGAAATTGAGTAAAAAGAACAGTAGCTACATCGGCCATACCCATTGGCATGCCTGGGTGTCCGGAGTTAGCAGCTTGAACAGCATCCATAGACAGGGCGCGTATTGCGTTTGCCATAGGTGGAATTTTATTGATGTCGGTCATTATTACCGCCTGGAATGTTATTTGCTGCACCTCCAGAATATTGAAGAACGGATAGTGCTGGAAATGGAATTATTTGTTTTTTCCTACTGGGATCAGTCTAATTTTTAGTACTGTCTTCATGAAGGGGTGCGGCGCATACATAGCAGCTACCTTATGCGAGTCAATTACCTTGGCTCAGGACCTCTATATTAATGCACACTGATCGCCGATATGGGGGGTGCAAGGGCGTCAAAATTTTAAAACGGGGATAAACCATGCATTTCATGGATTACTTTATGTCTCTTGCCATATTCTAATTGGTAACATTTGATAAAAAACAGCTTTGCTAATTGACGTATAGCAGAGCAAATGAATAATGCTACTTTATCGAGGTGACTGCGGATCATGATCTGATTTTGGTCTAAATCTTATGCTTTTGAGCGAAGTTACGATATGGCGTTTAAAGGAATACGTTCTTTAATTCACCATTATGCGACTATAGTGATATTTATTGAGTTGATATTTGGAAGACGGTATGAAGTCTGAAACAATACCACAGGAAAAAGACGTCTTAAAAGATGCGCTGCGCTCCCTCGTTTTGGCTATAGATGGCTTGGATGATGCGGTTGATCGGCAGGTTGAAGATAAACAACGACTGAATTCCTTGGACCATGAGATGTCTGACATTATGTTAGACCGTTCACGGTTGGCGCAATCGCTTGATACAGCAGTGGCGCGAGCGGCACGTCTTGAGGATGCAAATAAAGAAGTATCCAAGCGTCTGGTTGGTGCAATGGAAACAATACGCTCTGTATTGGATGCGAATAAAAAATAAGGTTAAGCGAGTAGATCTCCATGGTTCATGTTAGTGTTACGATAGATGGTAAGACATACCGCATGGCCTGTGATGAAGGTCAGGAGGAACATCTTCTCAAACTTGGTAAGAAGCTTGATACCTCAATCGAGAAGCTGAAAGACGGTTTTGGTGAGGTGGGAGAACAACGCCTGGCCATTATGGCAGGCATCATGATGGCTGATGAATTAACGGAAAGTCAGAGGCTTTTGGTAGGACTTCAAGCCGAAGTCGACTCACTCAAAGAAAGCCGTCGTGCGCTGATTGATCGTTATCAGGCATCGGAAGAAACGCTTAGTCGTGCTTTGGTTGAAGTTGGCGAGCGCGTAAAAGGCCTTACGGATAAAATAAATGGCCTACAAAAAAGCGACAAAGAGCTTAAATCGGCTGCCGAATAAACTCGTTTCCTCATAGCCCCCGCGATAAAAACCCCCTATATGATGATTTAGAGCTGCGCTTCGCGTTAGGACAACTCATGCCAGGGCCTTACTGATCCGAACGGGAGCTGTCCCTGCCTTGACCCGTGGGTTTCGGCATTCACGGCGCCCACCTACTATGTAGGTTTCTCGGCATCGATATAAATCCGACGGTTGTCGCGGCTCACTTTATTTTCACCAGCTTCTTTGGTTTTCCCAAAGAAGTAATGACGATAATGATGATTTATAAAACGGCAAAGGGTCTTAATGAATGCAAGAAGATCAATCATTGAAAGCCGCCAAACAGGATTTGCGCACCCGCGCCCTTGTTGCTCGCGATCAGTTGCGCGCGCCCTATCGAGCTTCATGTGCGAAAAAACTGTTGGACTATCAAGATGTTTTTGGTGACGTGAATGGCAAAGTAGTCTCAGGATTTTTGCCAATCCGAAGCGAAATTGATGCGCAACCTTTAATGAATGCGTTAAGAGCCAAAGGGGCTGAGCTGTGTCTGCCGGCAGTGACAGACAAAACCACCATCGAATTTCGCGCTTATGAAGATGAGCAAGCTTTAGTCGAAGCGGGCTTTGGTACATTGGCCCCGCCTGCTCATGCGCGGGTGCTTCATCCTGAGATGATGATTGTACCGCTTTCTGTATTTGATACCTATGGCGGGCGGATTGGTTATGGCGCGGGGTATTATGACCGGGCGATAGCGCGGCTTGTGGCTGCGGGCCGTCCACCTTTGACGGTCGGTCTTGCCTTCGCATTACAAGAGGTGCCTCTTGTCCCGCAAGATGCGCATGACATTCGGCTCGATTATATTTTAACCCATGAAGGCGTGATTGCCCCTGAAGTTTATCCGGCTCTAAGCGTCCAAGGAGATTAATGAATGCGGCTTCTTTTTATTGGTGATGTTGTTGGGCGTTGTGGCCGCTCCATTGTTGACGATGTTTTGCCAGGCCTGATACGCGATCACTCGATCGACTTTGTTGTTCTAAATGGTGAAAATGCCGCAGGTGGTTTTGGCGTGACTGAAGACATACATCAAGGCTTTTTAAATGCGGGCGTTGATGTGGTGACGACGGGCAATCATGTGTGGGATCAGCGCGAGGCGCTTGAATTTTGCACCCGTCACGACACTTTTTTGCGACCGGCGAATTATGCTCATGGTGCGCCGGGAAAAGGCAGCGGCGTTTTTATGGCACGCAACGGGGCGCGGGTGATGGTGATGAATGTGATGGGCCAGGTTTTCATGCACCCAACGCTGGAAGACCCTTTTGCCTGTGTTGAGCGTGAGCTTTCAGCCTGTGTCTTGGGCGAACATGTGGACGCGGTGGTGATTGATATGCACGCAGAAGCCACAAGCGAGAAAATCTGTCTTGGCCATCATGTGGATAGCCGCGCCTCATTAGTAGTGGGGACACACACCCACGTACCAACGAGTGATTATCAAATTCTCGATGGCGGTACGGGCTATATGAGTGATGCGGGCATGACGGGGGATTACGGTGGCTCGCTTGGCATGATGAAGGAAGCGCCCTTGCAGAAATTTATCACGAAACTACCCGGCGAGCGCATGGAAGTAGGTCCGGGCCCTGCAACCCTTTGCGGCGTGGCAGTGGATACCGACGACACCACTGGCCTTGCCGTGGCGATTGAACCCGTGCGGATTGGGCCTAGATTAAAGGGGCATCTGCCTAGCTTTTGGTAGAGGTTTCATGCCTCACAATTGTTGATGTGACCAAATGCATCGGGAGGATTTTGGATGAGTGATAAAGCGATACGCAATGACCTTGGTCATTGGGATTATATTATCGTTGGAGCTGGTTCCGCAGGGTGTGTGCTGGCCAACCGTTTAAGCGCGGATCCCAAAAACAAAGTGTTGGTTTTGGAGGCTGGCGGTGATGATAATTATCACTGGATCAAAATTCCTGTCGGTTATCTTTATTGTATAGGCAATCCACGCACTGACTGGCTTTATACAACATCCAATGAGGCGGGTCTGAATGGCCGGTCACTTGGGTATCCACGCGGTAAAGTTCTGGGTGGTTGTTCGTCTATTAACGGCATGATTTATATGCGCGGTCAGGCGCGAGATTATGATCAGTGGCGCCAACTCGGCAATGTGGGCTGGGGCTGGGATGATGTCTTACCTTCATTCCTTAAATCTGAGGACCATCATACGAAATCGAATGAACTGCACGGGCAGGGTGGTGAGGTGCGCGTGGAAAAACAGCGCCTGCATTGGGACATTCTTGACGCTGTGCGTGAGGCAGCCACAGAACTTGATTTGCCGCTCAGCGATGATTTCAATGATGGCGACAATCTTGGGTCTGGCTATTTCGAGGTGACACAAAAAAGTGGACGGCGCTGGAGTGCGGCGGATGGCTTTTTAAAACCGGTGATGAAGCGGGCAAATCTGAAGATCATCACCCATGCTGATGTAGAACGACTGACATTTGATGGCTTGAAGGCAAACGGTCTTAAACTCACCGTGAAGGGCGTGCCATCGGTCGTCCATTGTGATGGCGAGGTGCTTTTGTCTGCTGGCGCGATAGGCAGCCCGCGCATTTTGCAAAGTTCAGGCCTTGGTCCTGCTGATCTATTGCGGGCGCATGATATTCCCGTGGTGAAAGATATGGCGGGGGTTGGGCAAAATCTGCAAGACCATTTGCAAATTCGTACGGTTTTCAAAATCACTGGCGGCGACACATTGAATGAGCGACAGGCGAGCTTGTTTGGCAAGGCCAAAATCGCGCTTGAATATGCGTTCAAACGCTCAGGCCCTATGGCGATGGCGCCAAGTCAGCTTGGTATTTTTGCAAAATCCGACAAGAGTTATGAGACGGCGAATATCGAATATCATGTGCAGCCGTTGTCGCTTGAAAAATTCGGCGACCCCTTGCATGACTTCCCCGCAATCACGGTGTCTGTGTGTAATTTGAGGCCAGAAAGCCGCGGGTCGGTATCGATTACCTCAAATGATCCAAGTGTCGCACCCGATATTGCGCCAAACTATTTATCAACCGAGACCGACAAACGCGTCGCCGCCGATAGCATCCGCCACGCCCGAGCCTTGATGTCGACAAAACGGATGGCGGAATTTACCCCGCAAGAATTCAAACCCGGCACACATATCGCATCAGACGAAGACCTCGCCAAAGCCGCAGGCGACATCGCCACCACAATTTTTCACCCCGTGGGGACCGCGAAAATGGGGTCGGATTCAATGGCTGTGGTGGATGATCAATTGCGGGTGCACGGCGTTCAAGGCCTGCGCGTGGTCGATGCCTCCATCATGCCGACAATAACATCAGGCAACACCCATGCCCCCGTGATGATGATCGCAGAAAAAGCGAGCGAGATGATTCTGGCGAAGTGAGGGGCTTGATCAATGGCAGCTTTGAGCCCAAGTTGGACATTCAATTGTCGCCGTTAAAAGCAAATGTTTCTGACATTTACTCTCCAGATCAGCCAAAGTGCCACATCTTCACTTCACCAAGTTTGTAAAAAATTAAAGCAATTAAGATTTACTTCTTAAAAATTAATTGAGGGCTTGGAAAGCAGATGGCAAAATCGATTCTAACCATGATTGGATTGATGTTCCTGCTTGCATCTTGTGTTCCAGAAACATCGCAGAACAGTGACGTGGGAAATGCGACTGAAAAAATCGATAGTGGTGAAATAATTTATGAAAACAAGGAACCATTATCCAGCGAGGAAACAATTAAATTGCATGAGGTAAAAGTCGTTGGCAATTTTCATGACGCACTTACAGTTGATTTCACCTACACCTATGAACACGATAATCCGCCTGAAGCAGTAAGATTGTTTGTAACACCCAACCACGAATATTGGCGTGCAAACTACGTGACTATTGATAAAGGAACCCATACGGCTCGCGCCATTATAAATTTAAGCGACAGAAAGATGCACGCACACGGAAAAGCTGAGGCACACAGCACAGAATTATTTTTTAGATTTGGTCTATATGTTGTCAGCCAGTTGACGGGAAAAACAAGATTTGAAGGCAATTTCTGGGACCAGAATGTAAACTTCAGGAAAACTTGGAGCCTAAAATAATCTTTGGATTTTAATTTAATTTGAAAGTGGAACGATGCATAATTTTACAAAAATTATTGGCATGATACTGGTTATCGTTACCTTTTTCTTTAGCTACGATTGGTACAAACGACAGCCAGCAATCGAGGCGGCCTATGCGATTGCACAAAAGCGCATAAAGGAAACCATTGCATGGGGTGATCACACGCAATTGGATTTGTCGGATTTGCTAAAGCTAAACGCTCTACCATCGCAAATTTCAACAATGGACAAGCTTGAAACGCTCATTTTGTCCGATACGAATGTCAGTGATTTAGGCCCAATAGCCACGCTACCGGTTTTAAAAAACCTACATATTAAAAATACTCCTGTTTCTGATTTGTCAGCGCTTTCGAAAAGTCCACGATTGGAAAAACTGATTGCGACAAAAAGCAGGGTTTTCGATTTAGAGCCTTTGGCAAGTATTCTTACTTTGAGACATCTGGTGCTAAACGGCACTACAATAAAGTCACTAGAACCGACACAAAATATGACAAGCCTACGACACCTTAATTTGTATCAAAGCTACGCAAATGATGGTTCTCAACAATACTATCAAGCATTGTCTGCAAAAGGTGTGAAAGTTGTTAGTGGCAGCGCGTACAGGCAAAACTACAAGCCTGGCATATTATACAAAACTCAGGTTTTCCTAGCACGTCTCGCATCAGATTTTTCAGACAGATATGATGCTGCGAGAAAGATGGTCGTGTTTCTGCAACCGCCGAAAAAATACAGTCGCGGTGAAAATTCGATATGCGTAAACAATCATACCGGTAGTGCATTAAGTTTCTATCTTGAGACGACGGAGGGAACCAGTAATTTCCGTTTAGCGCATAATTCGTGGCACTGCCAGAATAACGGCGAAGGCGCAAAACTTACAATTAGCCATAGTAACCGTGAACCCAAAATTTGCACGCGCGAGGTTGAGGCAGGGCAAACAATTGTTATCAAAGAATTTGATGCAAGCGACGTTTGTAAACTTGCATAATTGGGCCGTTTACTAAACGCTCTCCGGGCTTTTAATGACTAACTTATTTGGGTGTCTGCTTTGATAGGAACTTCTAGCAAAACACCCCACTAAAAATGGGAAGATTACCAAATCATCTGTGTGAGTTACTTCAATTGCGATAAGGGGCAGCAAATGAGAAGCATTTATTTTCCTATATTGGGCGTTTTGTTTTTAGTCGCCTGTTCTGGACAAGAAACATCGAATACCAAGACCGCAAAGAAGTATGAAGCGAAAGAAGGTAAAATCTGTTTTGCTAACGATACAGATAACGAGATTTATTTTGTGTTGTCAGAAAGTGGCCAAGGCAAGATGCGCGGTAATTCGAGGCCTGGTTCAAAAACTTGTACGGGTAGCTTTTCCAATGCAAGCTTGACTGTAAGCGTTGAAAAGCGCGGTACGGAATACTGCAATATACAAGCGGTATCAGGGAAAGTTTATGTCCTAAAAGAGTTGAATATTGATAGTGATTGTAAGTGGCAATAAAGCTTAAGTGACTGTGCTTATAACCAGCTGAGGTCACGGACATTCTTCTTTCAATCACATTCGCCCATATGGTCACATTGTCCGCTTTGCTGAAGTCTAGTGTCGCTACTTATTCAGGAAATCGATTGGCCGCTTTCGGGAAACTGCAATCAAATTTGTACAATTGTCTGTACGGCAGCAATGGGCCTTAAGCATCAAAACTAATGTGAGTTCTAAGCTGAATTTAATTGCCCCCCTCCTCACTACGTGCAGGCGGTGAAGCCTTCTTTTAATATGGTCTCGTTCAGATTGCGGCCAATGAAAACGAGGCGGCTTTCGCGCTTTTCGTGTGTTTCCCATGCGCGTTGGTGGCTGCCTTCAACTGTCGTTTGTATGCCTTGCAGCACATAGCGGTCTTCATCATCATTAAAAGCCAAAATGCCTTTGATGCGCAGAAGGTCGGGTCCGATTGTTTCCAAAAGGCAATTGATCCATGGGAAGAAAATATCCGGATTAAGATCGCGCGCACTTTGTAAGGAGACACTCGTAATCTCATCGCCATGATTATGCGCGTGGTTATGGTGTGTGTGATGATCGTGGTCGTGGTCGTGGTGATGATGGCTGTGATCATGGTGGTCGTGGTTATGATCGTTAGCGTCAGTCAGAAAATCTGGCTCCAATGTTAAAATACGCGCAAGCTCAAAGGCCCCTTTGTCTAAAATTTTATCAAGCGGGATATCGCTTTTAATGGTGCGGTGTAGCTCGGCATAGGGATTGATTGCGCGAATTCGGTTTTCGATCTCGCGCAATCCTTGATCGGATAAAAGATCAGATTTATTGATCAGCACAACATCACTAAAGGCTATTTGTTCTTTGGCTTCAGGGGTGTCTTGAAGGCGGTCCAAAAGGTGTTTTGCATCGGCCAAAGTGACCACACAATCGAGCGTTGTTTGAGCGTTGATGGTGTCATCCATGAAAAAGCTTTGAGCGACAGGGGCAGGGTCAGCAAGCCCCGTGGTTTCAATCAAGATACCGTCAAGTTTATCAGCGCGTTTCAACAAATCGTTGACGATACGAATGAGATCGCCGCGCACGGAGCAGCAAACACAGCCGTTGTTCATCTCGAAAATTTCTTCATCGGTGCTGGCAACCAGATCATTGTCGATGCCGATTGCGCCGAACTCATTAATTATGACAGCGTATTTTTTGCCGTGATCTTCGCTCAAAATACGATTGAGCAGAGTGGTTTTTCCGGCACCCAGAAAACCCGTTATAACGGTGACGGGTATTTTGTGTTCTTGGCTGATTTCACTCATAGATGGAACCTTGAAAATGTGATCCCGGCTAGTATTGGGCCGGTTAGTATTAGATCGGCTGGTGTTGGTATGGCGTTGCTCATATAAAAAGGCAACCGAGATATGTCAAAATGCAGTGAAAGCTTCCAATTTTGGTCTAAATTTGGTTATCATCAAAAATAATAGGATTTTAGAGGGATTTAAAGCGCTTATCTTTATGTATTTTGAGCGGTTTGATCATGCCTTTATATTACCTTGTTTGGTGGAAAAAATATCCATCAATTGTATTGAAAAATAAGGTGTCATGACATGGATATACCTATTGAAGATGGCTCTGATGAGCGTGTTTCAACCTCTAATACGCATGAGACGGAGACAGATAAATCGAGTAAAAATACGCGCAGTTTGACCGAAACAATGCAGCTTATTCGAAAGAAAGAACATGCGAGGCGGTTTGCCACGGCTAATGTTCATGGTCAAAATCGCAATCAATTGTCACTTCTCTTAGATGATCTTGAGGATGTCATTGCTGATATTGGAGATGAAAGAAAATATTTCGATTTTCATTTGTCGCACGGTGAACAACCCCAACTTTGGATTGATGAAACGACATTTGTTATGATGTCGAAGGGTGGAGCTGGGTTTCGCTTGTTAAAACAGACCCGAGCTGGCCGCATTTTGTTGCGTGAAAGTCGTGACCGAGCTGAGATGGGTGAGGCTGTAGTGCATTATATCGCTGAGCGATTATCGCATATTGAAAATGAACAAATTCATGCGCAGCACGTTGCTTCTTCACATGACAATAAATACGCAATGCCAGAAAACAAGATACCAGAAAACAGCGCTCCAGATAACAGAATGCCTGATCCAGCCGTGATGGAATTGGAACCAACAATTATTGTCCGCCACAGCAGATTGCGCAGTTTTTTCTGGTTTTTAACGGGTTTTCTAACCGGCGCCTTAACGCTCTTGGCGCTTGCGTGGTTTCGCGATGATATCAGTGCTTATCTATCGACGCTTTAAAGGTCACACCTAAAGTACCTTTCGGCTCAATTCTTCAAAGGTGCCCTTTGGTGTGACGCCACGTTCAATATGCAGGCATTTCCATTGTTCGTTTTGTTTTTCGATGTTGAACAAATTATAGCGTGATGGTTCGTGTTTGCCGTTAAGTCCGCTTGACGCTGAAGGAACGCCAACCACAGGAATAGAGCCTTTCGGGCCTTTCAATGATGTTACATTACGTCGGTGCGTGTGGCCGTGTAAAACCAGTTCCCCACCTTCTTTCTCTATCATTTTTACAAAGGCGCGATGGTCTGTAAGGCGCTTCATCCAGCGGCCTTTTTCTACGAAGGGGGGATGATGGATCAAGACCGCACGGTAAATGTCAGGGCTTGCTGTTTGTCGCAAGAGCTGACCAGCTTTTTCAATCTGTTGTCTGCCCAATGTTCCTGTTGCCATAAAAGGAGCGGTGGCGACGCCGGTTGAAAGCGCAATAATGGCAATAGGTCCGCGCCGTCTTAAATAGGGAAATTCTACCTCGTCCCTTGCATCATCGCCTAACCAGAAAGGCGACCATGCGCCTTTTGCCTTGTTTAGGGAGCCTCGCACATAGGCATCATGATTGCCTGGGATCAAGGATATATCGCGGGGCTGGCCGACGCTTTCAAGCCATTGTCGAGCGGCTAGAATTTCTGCATCAAGCGCGATGTTCACAATGTCACCCGTTAGGGCGATATGATCGGGCGCTTGTTTTTTTAGGTCGCTTAACAATGTGCCGAGCACATCGCCTGTGAGGGCACGAGAGCGGTTGCGCTTATAGTTGAGATAACCGGTGATGCGCTTGGATAGAAGCTCACGCATACTCGGGCGTGGCAGAGGACCGATATGCGGGTCAGAGAAATGGGCGAGTTTGAACATGGACCTTCTTATCAGATACTGTCGGCTTATCGGTTCTGGATTTTATTAGTCGACTCTGCCTTACTGTGTCTATGGCTTCAATCATTACACGTTTTTTACATTTTATCCATTTGATCCGTCGCAGTCACACGCTGGGGGTACGGGCGATTGTGCGTGATGATGAGGGGCGCGTTTATCTTGTGAAGCATACCTATGTGGCAGGTTGGTATCTACCGGGTGGGGGCGTGGAAGTGGGCGAGACATTTGCGCAGGCGCTCGAAAAAGAACTGCGTGAGGAAGGCAACATTCATATGAAGGGTGAGGGGCGGCTTATTGCAATTTATAAAAACCGTAGGATTTCTAGGCGCGATCATGTGGCACTTTATGAATGTCCCAATTGGCATCAGCCCGAACCGCCCAAAATACCCAACGGCGAGATTCTCGATGCGGGATTTTTCAAACTTGATGATTTGCCCAAAGGAGTGACAGACGCCACGTTAAGGCGCTTAGACGAAGTCGCAAATGGGGGACCTTTTGCCCCCTATTGGTGAATTATAGTTCAGTGCCAGTTCGGTTTTCCGCTGGTTCTTGCCCAGGCTTTTTGGGGCTTGTCAGTAGATAGCGCTCATAGATCCAAGGGTGAATTTCAACGGCACTTTGCAAAGCCTGCTGTGCTAGCTCAGCGCGGCCTTGATGGAATAGAATACGTGCTTTGCCTGACAGGGCGGCGAAGTGGCGAGGCTCTAATGCCAGCGCCTTTTCAATGTCATCAAGCGCCGCATCAAATTTTTCCTGTAAGAATAAGATATAAGCGCGCTGGTTCCATCCTTCGGAATAATTGGGTGCGGCTTCTACGATCTTATTCAAAATAACACGAGCGCCCTCATAATCATACCAGCGGCGACGTTCCATGGCTTGGGAAACAAGATCAGCGACTTCAGGTGTTGGGGCCGATGCGATCCAATTTTTCCAAAGTGCGTCTGCAACATATTTGCCACCAGGTTCGCTTTTTGCGGTTTTCAAAATGGCGTAGAGTTTTTCACGCTCAATCAGCTTGTCTTCGTGATGGGCAAGCGCAATTTCATTTCTCAAAGCTTCCAGTTCTGCAACCAGCTTCTTTTGAATGTCATTGGTGTTGGGTGCTTCCACGGGTGGAGATGTTTCTTGCGCATGAGCACCAAGGGGCAATGCTAACGCGAGAGCGAAAGAAAGAAGGGTTCCCAAAATATATTGCATGTTGCTCTCCTATATCTTTTGAGCAGGATAACAGGATGGATCATTTCTGCATTTAACAGATAATCACGTGAACGTGAGTGTCGGCCGGTTGTGGGGTGCTTCAAAATCAATATGAGGGCCAACTGGCACGATGCCTGTTGGGTTTATCGTGTCATGGCTTTCGTAATAATGGCGTTTGATGTGGTCCATATTAACGGTGTCTGCGATACTTGGTGCTTGATAGAGTGCGCGTAAATAATTGGAAATATTTGGATAATCTTCAATGCGCCTGATGTTGCATTTGAAATGGCCGACATAAACTGCATCAAAACGGATAAGCGTTGTGAAAAGGCGCCAGTCAGCTTCTGTGATCTTATTGCCAACAAGATAGGGCGTTTGAGCCAAGATACCTTCAAGCTGATCTAATGTGTGGAAAAGGGCTGTGACGGCCTCTTCATAGGCTTCTTTCGTCGTGGCAAAGCCTGATTTGTAAACACCGTTATTGACCGTATGGTAGATTGTTTCATTGATCGCATCGATGCTTGCTCGCAATTCTTCAGGGTAAAAATCAAGCCTATTGCTCGTGATATTGTTGAATGCTGAATTAAACATGCGGATGATTTCAGACGATTCATTGGATACTATTGTATGTTTTTTCTTGTCCCATAATACTGGAACAGTGACACGGCCGGTGAAGTGCGGATCAGCTTTTAAATAGATTTCAGCCATGGTTTTTGCGCCAAAAAGATCATCTGGTATGGCGCCTGGGTTGGTTGAAAACTCCCACCCTTTTGACACCATCAAATGGTCGACCACGGAGATGGAAATGATCTCTTCCAGCCCTTTGATCGCTCTAAAAATCATGGCGCGATGTGCCCATGGGCAAGCGTGAGAGACATAAAGGTGATAGCGGTTTGCTTCGGCTTTAAATCCTGCATCACCTGAAGGGCCAGCAGCTCCGTCAAAAGTTATCCAATGGCGAAATGTTGATTTTTTGCGGACAAATTTGCCGTCTGTCTTTTTGGTGTCATACCACTCGTCATGCCAAATTCCATCGACCAATAGACCCATGTTGCCCTCCTGCTTATGTGGTGGAATACATATGAGGAGTGATAGGAGGCAAAACAAGATCCATATTAGAAAAGGGCACCACGGATGAGATTAAGACCGAGTACGAAAAAAATGAAAAGCAATAGTTTTCTGAATTGTTCGCCGCTCAAATAACTGCGTCCTTTTTCCCCGATCAAGAGTCCAAATATCGTTGGCACTACCATAATCAGTGAATATCCTAACTTGGTAGGGTCTGTGAGCCCTGCATGCCAATACCCTATGAACAGTGGAATGGAGCCTGCCAAAAGTAAAAACCCGAGCGCCCCTACGAATTCATCTTTATTGAGCTCTTTGGACATTAAATAAACAGCCATAGGTGGCGCCCAAAGTGATGTTAATCCACCCATTACTCCGGCAATTGAACCGAAAAAAAACTGTGCAAGTTTATCTCTTTTCTTGCTGATTATGAGAGGTTTTGTGAAAACGTTGGACAGCACGAAAACAATGATCATGATGCCGACCAGAATTTTTAATCCGTCAGCGGAAAAATCGGCAGCGAATTGTGTGAAAATCAAAATGCCAATGAACATGAAGAGTGCAAACGGCCAGAAAAGTTTGAGTGCCTTTAGTGTCATACCGTTTTTATAGGTTTGGACTGCATTGGATGCGAGCATTGGGAGTAGCAATAGCGCGATGGCTTGGCGTGGATCAGTGAACTGCGATAAAAGTCCGATGACCGCCGTTGGTAATCCAAGCCCGATAAGCCCTTTGATTGTCCCCGCAAATATAAAAATGCCAGCGGCAATCAGTAATAAAATCTCGATTTCCATTAAAATAAATACCGTATAAGCAGGCCATTATTGCGCCTCTATAAAGCATATCAGCCCTTTAGCCTATTTACCTAATTGGAATTTGCCTTCTTTACGGCTTTTGAAAAGCGTGATAGTGAGCGGCTTCTTGAATGAAGGCGATATCAATGACTTCTTTGCGACGACACATGCGAAGCCGACGTCGATGCACAATTTGTGTATCCGTTTTTGCCTGCTTTCGTGTCTGCGCTTAGATCAAGAGCCATTTCAAGACAGTTACCGGAAGCCACTCTATTTAAGATATCCTGCGAGCTTCCATGACAATTTCTTCTGAATTTACCATTATTCCTGAAACCGAAAATAATGCTGCCGCCATTGAAGCGTTGCATGAAGATGTATTTGGTCCGGGGCGTTTTGCTCGTACTGCTTTTCGTGTGCGTGAGGGATGCGCGCCAGACGCGCGGTTTAGTTTTGTCGCGCTCAAGGGAGATGAGCTTGTCGGGTCTGTGCGGTTAACAGCGGTTCGCATCGCGCACGCAGAGGCGTTTTTGCTTGGCCCTTTGTGTGTCGCGCGCGCCTTACAAAATTTTGGCATTGGCAGGGCGTTGGTGCAACAGGGTCTTTCGATGGTTCGGGAAAAAGTACAGCTTCCAGTGCTATTAGTCGGTGATGCGCCCTATTATGCGCCACTTGGTTTTGAGCGCACACCAAAGGGAATTTCAATGCCTGGGCCGGTTGATTATTCACGTCTGTTGATCGCATGGCCTGAAGAATATGATGATCACAAGCGTGAAGACTATCAAGGCGTTATCAAAGGCCTATCGCCCCTCGCGGTACCACATGGTTGCGAAGGCGCCGAGGAGCAAGGCTAGCCCTAAAAGGCCTGCGAAGAGAGAGAGGCGATCGACGCCTTTCAAGATCGAGGCATCTGTCATCTTCAGGCCGAACCAGTCGCGCCCGCCTAGTGTGCGGTTGCTGTCGCTAATACCTTTAAGCGCTACAATGCGTGGGCTGACTTTGCTTGCGCGCAAGATTCGTCCACCAGTGGCTTTTGTTAGGGCATCAAGCTTTGCATCCGTAGAGACGACATTTTGAAATTCTTTTGGATTGGGTGGCCCTACATGTGCAAGGGTTGTGAGGTCGCCGTCCGATATCTGATAAAGTCCCGGTGAAGCCTTTTCAAGACGCGCAACAAGTAGGCCTGGATCGCGCTCACTGATGTCTAGATCAATGATATCACCGATGGGTGTTGTGATTTGTACTTTGCGCGGGGGGGCACCCTCAGCGCTCTCAGCCATAGTTTGACGTTCAATGATCAGATCATCGCCTTCACTAAAACCTCTCAGTGCTTCTTCTTCCAGATCAGGTTCTTTCATGAGCCAGTGCGACAAGCGGCGTAGTAGTTGTACATGGGGTCCGCCGCCTTCAAAACCACGAGCCCAAAGCCATGCATGGTCTGACAGCATCAAAGCAACACGACCTTCTTCTTCACGGTTTAAAATCAGCAACGGGCGTTCATCAGGACCATCCATGATAATATTGCCGCGTGGGTCTTCCACATCGATCAGACGGAACCATCTGCTCCATGCCGGTGGTTCAGATTTTGCGCCTTCCAGATTGCGAGTAACAGGATGACGAAAACCCGGCTTGGTGACGCGGGCATGGAATGGATCTTCATAAACGCTACCGACGGGTTGGGCGGGTAAAATCGGGGCTAAAGGAGTTTGGTAGATTGAGGTCGGGTCTGCATAATCAGGTCCGGCTGCAATCAAGATAGCGCCTCCTTCTTGCACGTAGCGTGCGATGTTATCGAAATAAAGTACTGGCAAGACACCGCGCCGTTGATATCGATCAAAGATGATGAGATCAAACTCATTGATTTTTACCGAGAAGAGCTCGCGGGTTGGAAAAGCGATGAGCGATAGTTGGTTGATGGGGGTGCCATCTTGTTTTTCTGGTGGACGTAAAATGGTGAAATGAACAAGGTCCACTGTTGCGTCTGATTTAAGTAAGTTGCGCCATGTGCGTTCGCCAGAATGCGGCTCGCCGGAAACCAGCAACACACGTAGGTTTTCGCGAATGCCTTCGATTGTTTGAACTGCCGTGTTATTAATAGCGGTCAATTCGCCGGGCACTTCTTCGACACTGATTTCGAGAATATTTTGGCCACCGCGATCAATCTCAATAGCGAGGGTGATTTCTTGTCCCACTGGCACGGATTCTGCGATGGTTGTCTCGTCGTTTAGATTGATAATAACGCGTGCGCTTTGCCTGCTGGCGTTATCGGTTGTTTCAACCTTGAATTTTATCTCTTTCTCTTCGCCCACGATGCCAAAACGCGGTGCTTCTGTGAGGACGAGACGCTGGTCAAACTCTTCTGCCTTACCGGTAAGCAATGTGTGTAAAGGCGCTTTAAACCCAAGCGCCTCACCATCACTAGGTACGTCATGCACCTGACCGTCGGTCAAAAGAATTGCGCCTGCTATCCGATCTGGTGGCACGTCGGAAAACTCGCGTTCCAACGCACCAAATAAAGCGGTGCCTTCACGCGCCTTATCGCGCCCATTCGTTTCAACAATACGCACATCAAGGTTTGGAATAGCTGCCAGCCGTGTTTCCAGTTTCTTGACTGCTTCATCGGTCTGGCTTTTACGATCATCAAGGCTTTGGCTGTCTGAACGATCAATTACAACTGCTGCAACGCTTGTGAGCGGCTCGCGGTCTTCTTGTATCAAGACAGGGTTTATGAGTGCCAATACTCCAAACGATAAGGCAAGCGCTCGCAAAAGGGCACCACGGGTGCGTGTTAAAATAAGCAAGCTAGCAA
Organism: Hyphomicrobiales bacterium; assembly: GCA_039989895.1. Taxonomy (NCBI): domain Bacteria; kingdom Pseudomonadati; phylum Pseudomonadota; class Alphaproteobacteria; order Hyphomicrobiales; species Hyphomicrobiales bacterium. Next base: position 230,322 of record JBDXGY010000004.1, on the reverse strand, counting down.
TCAGGATAGCGATTAAGGCAATTATGCCGATATAGGGCCAAGCCAAGAGAGGGTCGATGTCCATGCGCCAGATCATGTTATTGACCCAATCGTTCGAGCAGTGCGGGTATGTGAACCTGATCTGCTTTGTAATTGCCTGTGAGCGTGTACATCACAATATTAACGCCAACGCGGAAGGCATAAATGCGTTGATTTGGATTGTTGGGCAGTGTGGGCAAAAGAGGCTGAGCGTTTTCGTCCGTCGCCCATGCGCCAGCGAAATCATTCGCGGTGATGATGATTGATGAGACACCATCAGCTTGAGAACGACTTCCTTGATCTTCGGTGTCGCCGTTTTGCGTTGCCTCAACCCACAAAGGACTGCCCTGCCAACGACCGGGAAACTCTTGTAGCAGGTAGAAGGCGCGGGTGAGAACATGATTTGAGGGTACGGGTTCAAGTGGCGGAATATCGAGATTTGCAACGATCTGGCGCAATTTTGCATTGGCGGGTGTGACACTGGTGATGCCAACATCGAGTTGATCACGGGTGTCAAACAACACCGTGCCGCCCTGTTTCATGAAGGCATCAACACGTGCCATTGTGTTGGTGTCGGGTACTTCTGCGCGGGCATCAATCGGCCAATAGAGGAGCGAGAAGAAGGCGAGTTCATCTTTAGAAATATCAACCCCAATGGGTGGCCCGGGTTCTAAGGCGGTGCGCAGGCCTAAGAAATTGGTCAAACCGAAAAGCCCTGCCTGACTGATCTCATCGATAGCATCATCGCCGGTGACAACATAAGCAAGGCGGGTTGTTAAAGTTGCATCAAAAGATATGTCGTCGTTTACTTGCTGCGCGTGGGTCTCGATTGCATTTTGCGTGATGAGAAAAAAGCTGCCCAAAAGCAACGTCGAGGCCAGTGGCCGCATGCGCTGGAGTATGCCACGCGAGAACAATCCTGCCATCGCTGCTACAATGAAGCTGTCGAGTAATAATAAAAGCAAAGCAATGGTGAAAAAGGCGGGCCGCAGATCCTTTGTTCCTTCTTCTTGAATGGATGAAATTGCTGCCGTGGAAATTAAGCTCTGTGGTTCAAGCATTTCGAGCTTTGTATCCTTTTTTATAAGATTAACAGCAATCAAGCTTTCTGATTTTCCATAAAACCCTGGCGGCGTTGTACGAGTGGCTGTTACATCCCTAAGCTTTGACAGCTCAATGGGTTTGGCGGTTTCAATCGGTGCGGTGAGGTGGCCATAAGCATTGAGTGTTTGGAATGGTGGAAAGGTTTGCGTTTGATTTGTGCGTTCATCCGCAATAGCGCTTGCAGGCACTGATGAGAAGGCTGTTAGTTTGACCAGCATATCGACAAAAGCGCCCGATATAGGAAGGTTCGACCATGTGGCATCAGCGGTGACATGGAATAAAACGAGCCAGCCTTCGCCCACCTGTTCAGCGGTCACAAGCGGCGTGCCATCTTCAAGCTCTGCCCATGTCTTCTTTAATAAATCAAAATCAGGTTCTGCCAAAACCTGACGAGTGACTTCAATGTCATCGGGCAAATTCATGCCTGCGAAAGGACCAGCTTCAGAAAATCGCGCGAGCTTTTGTGGTTCTTCCCATGTGAGAGAGCCGCCAAGATTGCGGTCGCCAGCGCGCAAGCGCACAGGTGTCAATTTATCTTCTGATGCCGCCAAACGCGGCCCTGCAAAGCGCACAATTGTGCCGCCCTTACTCATAAATTTGCGCAAGCGGTCTGTCTGATCCACAGGAATAGTGCCAACGTCTGCTAGCACAATCATTGAGACACCTGATTGAAGCAGTTCGGGTATGGCCTCAGTCAAATTGGGTGTTCCTGAATCACGAATATCTGTGAAAGGTTCCAGCGCGCGGCGAATATAATAAAGCGGCGAGAGCAGGGGTTGTTGTGCTTGATCGTTTTTAACGCCAGAGACCAGACCTATTGAACGCCTGCGTGAGCGGTCATCAATCAGATAGGTCGCACCGATGCTTTCTATTGTATTGCCGTCCTCCCCAATCAGGTTAAGGCGTGTGATTTGATTTCTCAACTCAATCGGCAATTCGATATCAGCATGGGTTTCCAAGGCACTGTCTTTAAAAAATACTGGCACATCGGCTAATGATAGGTTGTCTTTATCGAGCGCGCGCAAAGTCGCTGGGCGGGTTGTTAGTGCGGATCGCTTGATGGTTATATTGAGCGCACTTGCGCCATTCCCCGCATGGGTGATCGCAAACCGGCTTGAGGGCTCAAAGCGGATGGCGACATCGCCGATTTGGCTCAATACTGTCGCAAGCACATCATCCCCTTGGGTTTTAAGGGGGCTTGCAAGCCAAATGACATCAACATCACCCAAGGCGCTCGTCGCGGACTTGAGGCGTGTGGCGGTTGTTGCTCGATCTTCTGGGTAGGGGGCAGGGGCTTGAGCGGTTAGGCTTTCGAGCGCTTTTTCCGGTTCTATCAGGCGTACCTCGGCATTTTCAGGTTCCGTTGTCATAACAAGGGCCACCGGTTTTTGCAGCCGAATGGCATTTTGGACAATGTTGCGGGCAGCTTTGGCGCGTTTGGGCCAATCGCGCGCGGTGGTCCAGCCATTATCAACGACGAGAAGCAGCGGCTTGTCGCTTGACGTTGCAACTGGGTTTGGCTGCCAGAAAGGGCCGGCCAGCGCAATAATAGCAAGGGCTGCAAGGCACAGGCGAATAGCCGTGAGCCACCACGGGCTTTTGTGCGGTGTATCTTCTTTTTTTGTCAGCTCTGCCAAAAGCCTTGTTGGTGGAAAGTCTTGGCGTTGCGGGCGTGGTGGCGTGAGACGCAAAAGCCACCAGATCACTGGCAAAAGAATCAGCGCGCCAAGAATCGCGGGACTTGCAAAAGAAAGCGCGGTACCAAACATTAAACGCGCCCTCCTGCCAAGCGATGATAAAGAGTCAAAACGGCTTCGCTGGCTGGCCGATCAGTATGATGCACCAAAAATGTCCAGTCTAGTTTATGACATAAATCCTTGACCGCTTGACGGCGGCTTTCCAAGCGTTCGCGATATTCATCGCGGTAAGACTGGGCGCGGCTTGCGGTTATCTTTTGACCACTTTCAGGGTCTTGAAATTCAACGCGGCCCGTATAGGGAAAACCTTCTTCTACCGGATCAAGTACCTGTACCACATGGCCGCGTGTTCCGGCTCGTGCGATTTGATGTATAAATTTTTCGAGTTCTGTGATGGGGTCAAGAAAATCACCAAACAAGACAACTTCGGAAAACCGATTGATGCCTTCGGGCGCAGGCATGCCTTGATCAGAGGGCAGCACATTCGCGCGTGAAATGCGTTCAGCGTAAATTTCAGCTGCGTTGCGCCGTGTGGTGGCGCGGGTATGACCCAAAAGGCCAGTGCGCTCGCCACCGGCTGTGAGAAGCTCGGTGATGGCAAGAGTGAGAACAATCGCACGGGCGCGTTTTGTGACGCCAGCGAGCGATGAGCCAAATTGCATTGATTTTGTCAGATCAAGCCACAGCCATGCGGTTTGGGCGGCTTCCCATTCACGATCACGCAAATAAATACTGTCCTCACGGGCGGAGCGGCGCCAATCGATCGCGGCGGCATTTTCGCCTTCCACAAAGGGACGAAATTGCCAAAAGCTCTCGCCGGGGCCTGCCATGCGGCGGCCATGCCAGCCGGACATGATGGTGCGTGCAACACGACGTGCTTCCAGCAGCAGATCCGGCAATGTCTCAGCCGTTTTCTGCGCCTCGCTCAATAGGGTGAACGGGGCGTCTGTTGCCTGCTCTAAAGTGCCATTTGCACTTACCATTAGCCAATCTTGCCTTTCAAGGATGCAATGACATCGCGCACAGAAACACCATCAGCGCGGGCGGAGAAAGACAGCGCCATACGATGCTGAAGAACTGGTTCTGCCAAAGCCAGTACGTCATCCAGCGATGGCGCAAGGCGACCTTGTAACAAGGCGCGGGCGCGCACGGTTAGCATCAGGGCTTGCGAGGCGCGTGGCCCAGGCCCCCATGCGATGTGTTTTGTCATCTCATTATTTGACTCTAGATCTGGCCGTGCAGAACGGACCAGCTCGAGGATGGCTTCCATCACGCTTTCGCCAACGGGCATCTTGCGCACAAGTAGCTGGATGGCGCGTAATTCTTTTGCATCTAAAACCGGTTTTGCAACATCAGAATTTGCGCCGGTTGTTTCCGTCAAAATACGGCGTTCAGCCTCCAGTGTTGGATAGAGCACATCGATCTGCATCAAAAAACGATCAAGCTGTGCTTCTGGCAATGGGTAAGTGCCTTCTTGCTCTAGCGGGTTTTGGGTCGCCAGCACATGAAATGGTTCTGGCAGGTCATAGCGCTGGGAGGCCACCGTGACATGGTATTCTTGCATCGCCTGCAAGAGGGCGGACTGGGTGCGCGGGCTGGCTCGGTTGATTTCATCAGCCATTAAGAGCTGTGTGAAAATTGGTCCTTTGATAAAACGGAAGGCGCGTTTTCCTTTGTCGTCTTGGTCCATCACTTCAGAACCTAAAATGTCTGACGGCATCAAATCCGGCGTAAACTGAACGCGGCCTGCATCAAGCCCCAAAACCGTGCCCATGGTTTCAACAAGCAAGGTTTTTGCAAGCCCTGGCACACCGACGAGTAAGCCATGGCCACCGGCTAAAATAGTCGTGAAAGCCCGTTCAACCACGGTTTCTTGACCAAAAATAACAGTTCCAATAGCATCGCGTGCAGCCTGAATGCGCACAGCGGCGGCGTCGGCCTCTTCGACGATATCACTGATTATCTGGGAATGCGTTTTGTCTACCGCGCTCATTCGACGCTCCTATTAATCTATTCGAATATGTTGCCAAAAATTGTATCAGTATTCTTTGCCTAATTGTTACAACTCACTGGCTTTTCAACACCATCATTTGAGTATGTGGAGGAATTGTATCCAATGTCTATGGTCAAGACCCAATGAATCCAAAAGAACCAATCAAGATTGTGGCATAATGTTGTGTACGCTCATTACTTTTAGCGTGTCTTGGCTCTCAGTTTAATCAATTTGCTCAACATAGTACCAGCGGCCCGCTTTTTTCTTGAAAAGGCTTTTCTCGCGCTGTTTGTTAATCGAGCCTTGTGTCATTGATGTGGCAACAAAGGTGACGGTACCTGTGGTCTCAGCGCTTTCGCCACCATCAGTGGCCTCTATCTCCAGCCCTAGCCACGTGCTGTTTATTGCTCGCGCACGGTAGCTGGCCTCATCAAAATCACGTTGAAATTTTGGCCAATAGGTGTCTTTGAGATAGGTGATTTCAGCTTTTACAAAGGCTGAATAGCGCGAACGCATTAATTTTTCTGCTGTTTGAGGTAAAGCTTCGCCTTTATGAAATGGCGCGCAGCAAGCGTCATAATTGCGCTTCGTACCGCAGGGACAGATCATTACTCTTTTCCGCCGAATAGTTTTTTCAACATATCTGACATCGGGCCGGATTTTGGTATATTTTTTTGATTGTTTTTTCTTGCCTGATGAATATGGCTTTGATTTTTTTTCTCGTGCTTTGCGGCTTTGTTTGTTTGTCCGCGCGCGCTTGGCGGTTCATTGGAATTTAGCTTGAGCGCCAATTTGTTGGTAAAATTGATATCTTCCCCATTGGCCAATGTGTCCATGGTGAGGGCAAGGGTGTCAAGCAACGGTTCGAGCCATGCATGATCTGCTTTGGCAAAATCACCCAAGACATAGCCTGAGACACGATTTTTATCGCCGGGGTGGCCAATGCCAAGCCGTACGCGGCGGTAGTCTTTACCGATGTGCGCATCAAGTGATTTGATACCGTTGTGTCCGCCAGAGCCGCCTCCCTTTTTTAGCTTCACTTTGCCCGGGGCAAGATCAAGCTCATCATAAATGACGACAATATCTTCAAGCGGAATTTTGTAAAACTGACAGACTTCACGAACACAGCGGCCAGAATCGTTCATGAAGGTTGTTGGTTTTATAATGAGAGTTTTGACACCATCAATGGAGCCGTCTGCGACCATGCCTTGAAATTTGGAGCGATAGTCTGAAAAGCCATGGCGGCGATGAATTTCATCTGCCGCCATGAAGCCAATATTATGGCGATTTTTGGCATATTGAGCGCCCGGATTGCCCAGTCCTACAATGAGAAACATGGTTCACTCCTATGCTCGAAAAGAGAATTACTCTTCGCCGTCTTCTGATGCGTCACCTTCTTGATCTATTGCAGCGACTTCATCTGATTCTGCATCGTCGTCTTTGAGGTCTTCTTTGATGCCCGCTGGTGTTGCGATCGTTGCGATGGTGAAATCACGATCTGAAATTGCCGAGACAATTCCTTCAGGAAGATTGACGTTAGAAATATGGATGCCATCACCGAGATCAAGCCCTGCAAGATCGACCACAATATTTTCAGGAATGCTTTCAACAGGACAGTTGAGTTCGAGTGTATAGCGAACCACGTTTAAGACGCCACCTTGCTTGATGCCTGGTGATTCTTCTTCGTTCTCGAACAATACAGGCACTTCAACCGTGATGGTGGCGCCTTTGGTGATCCGTAGAAAATCGACGTGAATTAGGAAGTCTTTGACGGGATCAAGTGCGTAATCTTTTGGGATCACTTTAATTTTTTCACCATTCACATCAATGGTTCCAACCGTGGACATAAAGCCACCGGAATGCAACTTGAGGAAGGTTTCTTTGTAATCGATGGCGATCGGTACAGCAGGTTTTTTGTCGCCGTAAATTACAGCCGGAACTTTTTTGTCCCGACGTAAAGCACGAGCGGCCCCCTTGCCAACCCGGTCGCGCATCTCGGCTTTGAGTTCATAGCTCATGAGATACACTCCAAATTGTCTGGTATTAAATGCGAAGCGGCCAATGATAAATGACACGCTACGTGCTGGTTCCTCCAGGGGTGAACAACAGCTTCGCGGCTTATACTGTAAGGATAAAATAAATGCAAACGGGGTCGCCGTGAAATATACCGACGACCCCGTTTCTGGATTTTATTTTTTGGTTTTTATGCCGCTACTTCTTCTGTTTGCTCAAAGAATTCCTTGCTTTTAATTGCTTCAGCAAATTGTATGCCCATGTCACAGTCGTTTTCGCGCACAAGAACGCCTTGAATGATACGGCCACTGGAGAATTCTATCGATAACTTTGAACCAATATTCAAACCATCGATGCGCTCAATAGCCAAGCCAGTGTCACTGACATTGATTGTTGCTGACTGCAGGCGACGGCCATCATTGTTGATTACAACAATTTTCTTCATTTGAGTTCTAAGCGCTGTGCGTCTCTCCTTGACATCTGTTGTGATGTCTTTGAGGAAAATAGTTACTTCTTTAGAGAGCTTTTGTGTGAGGGCTGATAGTACTTCGGAGGCCTTTGTAAGGCCATCTGCTTCAGCGGACGTTTTTTCTATAGAATGCGTTACAGATTCGACATTCGTGGCCACTTTCCCGGTGTCATCGGATACGGAATTGATGGACTGGGCTATTTCTTCCGTCGCGCTTTGTTGTTCGGACACGGATGATGCGATGGTCTTTGTTAGTGTCGTTATATTTTCCATTGCTTCTGTGATGCTGCGGATTGAGGTCACAGCATTTTGAGTGGAACCTTGAATGCCGGATATTTTTTCAGAAATATTCTGTGTTGCATTTGCTGTCTGGTTTGCGAGGCTTTTAACCTCGGAGGCGACGATGGCAAAACCTTTACCCGCTTCGCCGGCACGAGCAGCTTCAATGGTCGCATTAAGTGCAAGCAGGTTTGTCTGCTCCGCGATGTCACTGATCAAACTAACAACTGAACCTATTTCATCGGCAGCATGTGATAGATCAGAGACGTTTTTGTCGGTCTCATTTGCCTGTTCTGAAGCAGAGGTCATTAGTGTGCTAGCGCGGTTTGTTTGTGAAGTGATTTCGCGAATTGAAGCTGATAATTCTTCAGTTGCTGCCGCAACTAACTCTACATTTTGTGAGGCGTTGTTTGTTGCGCCATTAGCGCTTACGGCTTCTTCTGTTACTGATTGTGCCACTATTGAAAGTCGGTCAGCTGAGCCATTCAAGTTCTTGGTTTGGCTTGCGACTTCAGTGATGGACTCATTGATAGTCTCTCTAAATTTATCGACAATCTTTTCAATATAGCTTTGGCGTTGATCTTCTTTTTCACGTTCAAAACGGACATTTTTTTCCAGCTTGCCGCGTTCGATGATATTGATTTTAAAAGTATTGACAGCTTTGGCCATGCTTCCAATTTCATCTGTCCTATTAATATCACCAATTTCAACATTGGTGTTGTTTTTCGCAAGTTCCAACATGGTGCTAACAAGGCGTTTGATCGGTGGAGCAATTGATGAGTAAACGAAGTAGGAGATGAAGCAGGTTAATGCAATCAAGCCCACAAGAATCACGATCAAAATCCAGAATGATTGCATCGCGGCATCTGCTTTGTCGTGAATGTAAATTTCTATGTCATCAATCACAACATCTTCGACCGTTTTAATGGCTTCAATACGTGCTGTGCTTGCTTTAAACCATTGTGGTGCAGTGACCGCGGATATATCGGCACCATAAGGTGCTCCAAAAGCTATGTTGCGAAGTGCCGCGACATCATTCACGACTGAACCCGATAATACCTTTTCCATCAGTTCTATTTTTTGGTCTGTCGCATATGTTTTGAATGTATTAAATTGAACATCCTGTATAGCGCCGAGGCGGATAAACTTCCGATATATGCCCTCTTTAAAGATGCCAGCGCCAAACCCAGCAGCACCCATTGCGCGTTCAATGCCTGATTTCTCTTTGGCTTGTAAGAGGGCGGTATAAGCTAACGTCAACCTTAGAACACTGGCATCTTGCATGATATAAGTTGTATCTTCAATCATGCTGAGCAACTGGTTTATCAAGGGCGTATAATATTGTGCCATTTGCGGCACAGTTAGCTCGAAGCGATCAATTCTTCCGCGCATTGCCTTTAGTTCGCCGAGTTCTTTTTTGATACTAAAGTAAGTTTCCTTATACTTTGGAACGTCATGCACTTCCTCAGCGATGAGGGCATTGAGATTAAAGTCATTCAGTTTTGAATCTGTAAGTTTTCTCTGCTGACCAATTTCAGATGCAAAGTTTTTCCCCTTTGAACTGATAAAGCCTGCAGATACTCCACGTTCTCTTTGCAGTTCATGGACTGCATTGGAAATGAAAGGCGCCGCCTCAAGAATATGGGCGATGGTGGTGGCTTGGCGGGCTTTGTCATATTCGCTTGTAAGTTTGGATGTGCTTACGATTATAAGAGCTACGATCGGGAATAGACAGACGAGTGCAAGACGAAAGACGATGGATTTATTGAGTAAAGCTCGGGACATAATTAAGTTCACTTCTCAGTTTATTAAATATATCTAATATCGAATTTTGCATTTCTCATTCGTCACGTGTTTGGATTTCAACATCATGGAATTAGAAATTAATTTAAAGCGTGATTGGGCTATATGGAGTCTTAAGGTCTGGTATTATTTTTACTGTATAATTAGGGTCGATAAATTCAATTTAGATATATGAATGTGTTTAATTGCAAAATTAGGTAGTCTTATTAGTAATAATAAGAGGGTGTATTATTGTAGTTAATTAATCATTACGAATGTAGATTTTTTAAATCAGTTTCATTTTATTTGAACAAGGAGCTTATCGATTGCTCTTCATAGGTACGGTGAATTGCTTCACCTAATAGAGGCGCGAGTGAAATTGCGCGAATATTAGGTGCATCCGATACGGCTTTTGTTGGTTCAATGGAGTTTGTAATTGCCAGTTCTTTGAGTGCCGACTTGCCAATTCGCGCCGCAGCACCGCCAGAGAGGACACCGTGGGTGATATAAGCTGTGACGGATGTCGCGCCTTCGATCAACAGGGCCTCTGCAGCATTGCACAAGGTGCCGCCGGAATCGACGATATCGTCAACCAATATACAATCTCGGCCTTTGACATCCCCAATGATGTTCATGACTTCGGACTCGCCAGCTTTTTCACGGCGCTTATCAACGATTGCCAGTGGTGCGTCTAGGCGTTTTGCCAAAGCGCGCGCACGCACAACGCCCCCTACATCAGGGGAGATAACCATGGCTTTGCCGGTTTCGTAACGTTCTTTAATGTCTCGTGCAAAAACGGGGGCAGCGAAAAGGTTATCTGTTGGAATGTCGAAAAAGCCCTGAATTTGCCCCGCGTGAAGATCAAGCGTTAAAACGCGATCTGCGCCGGCTTCAACTATCAGGTTGGCAACGAGTTTAGCGGATATAGGCGTGCGGCCTGATGTGCGGCGATCTTGACGAGCATATCCGAAATAAGGAAGCACTGCAGTCACGCGTTTTGCTGATGAGCGGCGCATGGCATCACATAGAATAAGCAGCTCCATGAGATTGTCATTGGCAGGATAGCTTGTCGATTGAACGATGAACACGTCTTGTCCGCGAACATTATCTTGCACTTCGACAAATATTTCTTGATCGGCAAAGCGTCTGACATCGCAGCCCACCAGTTCCGTATCGAGATATTTGACAATATCTGCTGCAAGGGTGCGATTGGCATTTCCACAGACGATTTTCATGACGACTGGCTCACTTTGCGTTACACTGCTGTGAGGGACTCATACCCTCGAAGTTATCGGCGTTTAACCATGTGCGAAGGCGGCTGTAAACTATCAATGATATAGAATTGTCATAATCCCCGTTTTCACGTTAAAAAATGCTATTTTGTGCGGAAAATGGGCCTTTATGTCGGATTATTGAGACAACAAAGGGGTTGGGGTTCAAGCTCGCACATCATGTCTTTAATACAATCGCGCTGAGCAGACGGCCATAATCTTTTTCATGTCGGTGGGTGGTGCGTCGGTACGAGTAAAAGCGCTCATCGTCTTCATAGGTATCAAGCCCAAGATCATAAGCACCTTTGATTCCATTTGCGCTCAATCGGTCTATGATATAGCGCGGCAAATTGAACAAGGCATGGTCGGCGCGGGGGCTGGGTTTTAAGTATTGGGTGTTGTTGGGGGCAAGTGCGGTTAGGGCATCAGTAAATTCCGGCCCCACTTCATAGGAAGCCTGAGCAATGGTAGGACCGAGGACGGCGACGATATTTTGACGTTTGGCTCCGAGCTTTTCCATGGCATTAAGGGTACTTTCCAACACACCGCCTGTTGCTCCGCGCCATCCTGCGTGAGCCGCTCCTATGACACGGGCTTTATCATCAGCAAAAAGAACTGAGCCGCAGTCGGCGGTAGCAATACCAAGCATGATGCTGGGGCGATCGGTCACCAGACCATCCGCTTTGGGGCCTTCACCGGCGGGCCAAACGTCAGTGACCGCAACAACATCACTGGAGTGTATCTGATAGGGGGTTGCGAGTTGGTCGGCACTCACACCAAGGTCGGCTGCACAGCGCGCGCGGTTTTCAAGCACGGCTTCACGGTTGTCATCTGATCCAAGCCCTATATTTCTGCTGGCATAAATGCCGTTTGATGCCCCGTCTTGACGGGTGAAATAGGCATGATCTATGCCGCTTAATGCTGACAGCGCATCTGCTCTTATGAAAGAATTTTTAGAAACCATGAGGAGTGATGTCGCTTCTTGTGATTGTCATTACCTTGAATAGGTTCCCCATTTTTTCTGGAGCTGCAAGTCGTTCGACGTCGGTTTTGATCTTTTCCTGTTGTCGCGTGGTCAAATTTGCGCCAAGCGCGCCAGCGCGTTCTAATAATCCCATAGCGAGTAAAAAAGAACCCTGTGTTGTTGCCTTTGCACGTAAGCCTGCTTTTGCTGCGATTTGTTGAAAGGGGTCAAAATCCACATGGGCGGTTAGGTCTGCGCTACCTGGGTCTTCCAGCGGATTGGCATAGGCATGATTTTTTATGGCTTGAAATGTATCGCCAAAGCCGCTTTTTAGATGGCCGTAATCGATCAAGAGGGCGGCGCCATTTTGTGTTTTGATACGCTTTGAAAGATCAGCCACTATTTTTTGTGCGCTCATTGATGTCTCGAATATATCATTGAGCTTGGGGTTCAGCGTTGTATTAAATTTTGATGGTTTCAAGCCCCACGTGAAAGTGTTTTTTGGTGATAGTCCGATAGCGCGTTCGGCCCATTGTCCTTCAACGAATTGGTATTGATTGATCGGCAAGGCGTCAAAAAATTCATTGGCGATTAAAATGAATGCATCATCGCCGATGTCATCAGTGTTTTCATGCCATGTCAGAGGAGTGTCAAATACGGATAATTTGTCTTTTTGTATTGTTTTCAAGGTCGGGCTTATCTCAATTAACCGGACATGCGCGGCCTTGGCGCAGGGCGTGCTTAGTTTCGTTATGGTGCGCAGGATATCAGCCATCAAGGTGCCGTGCCCTGGACCAGCTTCAATTAGATAAAAAGGAGAAGGGCCACCCAGCTTTTGCCAGGTGTCGATGATCCATATGCCAATCAATTCGCCGAAGAGTTGGCTGATTTCCGGTGCCGTGATGAAGTCACCCTTGCGGCCTATTGGTTTCTTGGTTGTGTAATAACCATGGTTAGGGTCCGTGAGGCAGATCTGCATATAGGTTGCCAGATCGAGCGGCCCTTCATCTTGTATGAGGCTTCTAAGGCGATCATTGAGCTTTATCGTCATGCGGATTTTTGGCCAGATTTTTTTGATGCTATAATAAGGGCAATGCCACCGATTAAAACCGGCGTGGATAATATCATGCCCATGGTGATAAAATCACCAAATAGGAAGCCAAGTTGCTGGTCTGGCTCACGATAGAATTCAACGAATATGCGCGATGCTGCGTAGCCAATGCCGAAAACACCTGCAACAAGGCCAGGGCGGATTAGGCCGCCTTTGCTATGGGTGAGGGTGCGAATAACAAGCCATAGAACAATACCCTCTAGTGCGGCTTCATAAAGCTGGCTTGGATGGCGCGGAAGGTCGCCGCCACCTGGAAACACAAAAGCCCATGGTACATCTGTCGTGCGGCCCCACAGCTCTGCATTGATGAAATTGGCAACGCGCCCGAAAAAGAGGCCAAAGGGAGCCGCTGTCGCCATCACGTCGCAGAATGATAAAAAGGAGAGGCTATGCTTGCGGGTGTATAAAATGATCGCAACCACCACACCAGCAAGCCCGCCATGAAATGCCATGCCGCCGTTCCATACTTTGAAAATTTCAAGAGGGTTTTGAAGATAGAAGTCGGCATTATAAAACAGCACAAACCCCAATCGTCCGCCGACGATGACGCCAATCCCAGCCCATAGAAGAAAGTCTTCGATGTGCTCGCTTGTGATGGATGAACCTTTTTCACCCCATAATCGCTCGGTGTTGCAAATGCGCTTCGCGTAGGCGTAACCCAGTAAAAGTCCAGCAACATAGGCCAAGCCATACCACCGGATGGCTATAGGGCCAATTTCAAGGGCAATGGGATCAATAATGGGATAGGGAAGAGACATGAGCGCCTTTATGAAATAAGTGATTAGAAGTATTGGCAAGCATTGATTGAATGGTTTAGACAGTTTGTTTATAATCAAGCAAGAGACAATGAGGAAACTTGATGGTCCAGCCAACAAATAAAGTTCTCGATGAATTCGCGAAATTGATGACTGACGCTGCTGATGTGGCGCAAGGATTTAAGCGTGAAGCAGATACAGTGGTCAAATCACAACTTGAGCGCTTTTTAAGTGAGCTCGATCTTGTGACCCGCGAAGAGTTTGACGCGGTTCGGGCTATGGCCATAAAAGCGCGCGAAGAAAATGATGCGCTCTCCGAGCGTTTGGCTGCTCTTGAAGCTAAGCCCACAAAAAAATAATATTTAAAGAAATAAGTCCTAAAACTGATCCAACCGTGTTGGACCGTCTCGATGATGGCGACTGCGCGCACGGCCTTTGTGCTACCCCCACGGAGCGTTTGGCTTTAGCTGAACTGTCGTAAGTGCGAATTATCAGCATGTTTGGCGATCATTGAAGAAAAATGAGTGAAAAAATAAATTCTAAATTATTTTTATAAAATCGTTGGTGAGCCTCGCTTTCGAGTCTCACCTATGGTTGCAGGGCGATCGTGGTGCACTTTTTAAAAGTTAATTTCCACAGGTTGTCGACGTTTTTCTACGAAAGCCATTGCCCGCGAGTCCGCGTGAATCCTATATTGGGTGAGAAATTGATTCGCGATTCCAGTTGGTTAAGTGGATCATATTATTATTTGCTGAAAAGCCAGGCTTTAAGCGAATCAGTAGCGTTGCGTTTAAAATAAATTCTCTAACTGATGCTGTGTTCGATGGGAAACCGTTGGTGCAGATAGGAAATTTGACCCTATGAGCCTACTTGACCTTCACTTTGAAGACCGTCCTACCCATCCCGTTGACGTTATTGAGGCTGTTGCCGCCGTTCATGACTGGGCTTTTGAGCGCGCTGCTGATGATGAAATCACTATTTGTGTTTCTGGAAAATGGGCAGAATATCACGTTTCTTTTTCGTGGATGCCAGAAATTGAATCGCTGCATGTTGCCAGCTCGTTTGATTTGAAAACGAAGAATTGCCGCAATGATGAAGTTGTCCGTCTTCTAGCCTTGATCAATGAGCAGATGTTATGTGGCCACTTCGATTTGTGGAGTAAAGAGGGATTGGTTATTTATCGCCAATCACTGTTGCTCGCAGGTGGGGCTTTGCCAAATTCGGAGCAAGTCAAAAGCATGTTGAATTCTGCACTTGAGGCATGTGAATGCTACTTTCAAGCGTTTCAATTTGTACTTTGGGCTGGCAGTGATGCTAAAGAGGCGCTAACTTTTGTTATGTTTGAAACAGAAGGTGAAGCCTAAGGGCGGACACATCCAATGACACTTATTAGTTCTGATCGTCCTGTCGTTCTTGTTGGGGCCGGAAAAATGGGCGGAGCGATGCTTTCAGGCTGGCTGAACAAGGGCACGCCTGGTAATCATTTCTCGGTGGTTGACCCTTATCCTTGTGATGAAATGCAGGCGATGTGCCGAGCTAAAGACGTTGCTTGTCTGTCGAGCGTGCCGGATGATTTGACGCCCAGCGTTGTAATTGTCGCGGTTAAGCCGCAGATGATGCAAGATGTTTTGCCAAGCCTCACCCCTTTGGCTAAGGCTGATCCTGTTTTTGTTTCTGTTGCTGCGGGCATATCAAGTGCCAGCTTTGAAAAAGTATTTGGTGGCACGGCGGCGATTGTGCGCGCTATGCCTAATACGCCCGCACAAGTAGGGCGCGGGATTACAATCGGCTATGCGACCGCCCATGTGAATGAGGCTCAAAAAGAAGCTGTTGCTGATCTTTTAGCGGTTTCGGGTGCTTTTGATTGGGTTGAGGCGGAGGCTTTGATTGATGCGGTAACGGCGGTGTCTGGTTCCGGTCCGGCGTATGTTTTTTATATGGTTGAAGCAATGGCGGCGGCTGGCGTGAAAGCGGGCCTTGCGCCTGATCTTGCCATGAAGTTGGCACGAGCCACGGTGGAAGGGGCAGGGGAGCTTCTTTATCAATCTGATCTTGATGCGGCCACTCTTCGGCAAAATGTTACATCCCCAGGCGGCACAACGGCCGCTGCCCTCAATGTTCTGATGGCTGAAGGTGATGGTCTTGGGCCTCTCATGACCAAGGCCATTGGAGCTGCCAAGAAGCGTGCAGAGGAACTTGGCGAAGAGTGATTGTTTGCCAACACCATTGATATTGCCGTCTAAACGCTTAGGTTTATGATATATCCGTTAAAACGAAGGTGTATCTATGGCCACTGCAAAAACCTGTGCGAAAATTATTACAAACTTTCTCGATTTATTGGCAACTCATAGTTGGGATGAGGTCACGCTTGCGAAAATTGCTGAAGCTTCAGATGTGAAATTATCGCAATTGCGTGAAACTTTTGACGGTAAAGTGGCTATCATTGAAGCTTTTACACGCCAGATTGACACTGAAGTGCTTGATAATATCGATGAAGATATTGCCGAAGAATTACCACGTGAGCGGTTGATGGATATTCTTTTGTCACGGTTTGATGCACTGGCTCCTTACAAAGCTGCCAGTGCCTCGCTGGTCAGTGCCGCGCGTCGCGATCTTTCTCTTGCTGCGCAGTTAAACCGCGTGACTCTCATTTCCATGACATGGATGCTGAACGCCGCCAATATTGATACTTCGGGTATCGACGGTGCGATGCGAGTACAGGGGACAGCGCTGGTTTTTGCCCGTGTTATGAATGTTTGGCTCAAAGATGAGGAAGGGATGGCTAAGACCATGGCGGCCCTTGATCGTGAGCTGCGGGCTGGTGAGCGCAATATGCAGCGCTTGAACAGTTTGTCGCGTGTGTTTTCACCTCTAAAACGTTTTAACACCCGCCGTGGTGCTAGCTCTGTTCACTCACAAAGCCCTGTTGATGCGGTTATGGAGGAAAGTTCTTCTGTGTCATGAGCGATGAGATTACATATGATGACTTTTTAAAAATCGATATCCGCTTAGGCACCATCATTGAGGCTAAAGAATTTCCTGAAGCGCAAAAGCCTGCCTATAAACTTATGATTGATTTTGGGACAGAGATAGGGGTCCGCAAATCATCTGCCCAGATTATAGAGCATTACACGCTAGATACATTGGTTGGGCGTCAAGTGATGGCTGTAGTCAATTTCCCACCCCGCCAGATTGGCCCTTTTATGTCTGAAGTGCTCACGCTTGGGTTTACGGATGATAGTGGCCATGTGGTGCTGGCTGGTGTTGGACATGGATCGCCAAACGGCAGCCGATTACACTAGGTGATGGCCCTGTTTAAACAGGAATACGAATTGTTGCCTTTAGGCCGCCAAGTTCGCTGTCATCGAGTATAATATCGCCACCATGTGTGCGTGCGACATCGAGCGCAATAGCAAGGCCAAGACCAGTTCCCGCTTGGTCTTTATTTAAATTGCGGGCTTGATCGATGCGATAAAAAGGCCGAAACACATTGGCACGCTCTGCTTCGGGGATGCCTGGGCCATCATCTTCAATTGTGATTGTCAGCCATCCATTTTCGTGTAGGCCGTCAATTGTTAAAATATTTGAGAGTTTTATTGCATTGCTCCAAACATTGGATAGGCAGCGTTTGAACGCTACTGGTCTTAAATGAACCATTGGCTCTCCTTTAAAGGAGCGCGTTACTTTTTTATTTTCCAGATTTGCATGGCGACATAATTCATCAATCAGGTTCTCAATATTGATGTCTTTACTTTGCTCATCGATGTCATGCCGTGCGAAGGCGAGATAACCTTCAAGCATGGCCTGCATATCAGCGACATCTTGTTCCATATCAGGAATTTCTTTTAAGTCGGGCAATACTGCTAGTTGTAGTTTAAATCGCGTCAAAATGGTGCGCAGGTCATGGCTGACACTGGCGAGCATGGTTGTTCGCTGCTCTAGCTGGCGCTGGATACGGCTACGCATTTTAATAAAAGCCCTACTAGCGCTGCGAACTTCCATTGCACCGGCTGGCTTAAAGCCGGGATGATCACGGCCCTTACCAAAATCCTCAGCAGCAATTGCGAGCTTTTGTATGGGCCTTATCTGGTTGCGCATAAAGATAATGGCAATCACAAGAAGCACCAAGGAAGTGCCAACCATCCATGTTAGAAATATATATGAATTCGATGCATAGGTTTGTGAGCGGCGTGCGAAAATCTGGACCACTTTGTCGTCAAGTTGAATACGGATCTCGACGAGCTTTGATCGCCCGACCGTGTCTATCCAAAACGGCTTGCCTATTTTCTGGCGAATTTTTTTGGACAAGGTTTTGTCGAGAAAAGTGAAAAATGGCTTTGGCGCAACAGTTGGCAAAGCATTAGGCGGCAGTATTGCAATAGTTAGATCGAGTTGCTCACGAGCGATGCGAATAACATTTTCTTCGTTCTCTCGCCCGGGATAGGTCTCCAAGATTTTGAGTATAGCTGAAATATCACGGGTGACGGCCGCTGATAGTCTGTGTGTCACTGTACTCCAGTGACGCTCCATGAAAACAAAAGCTAACACTGATTGTAAGATGACAATGGGCGCAATAATGATGATGAGCGCGCGTGCATAAAGACTGCGCGGCATGAGCCTTCGCCAAGCCGACTGATATGTCCGTTCTTGCGGTATCAAAGGAGATGGTTTTCTATTCACGCGCTGATCCATTGCTTATCTTTCGCAAGCAATGGACAGTTTTGCAAATTTTGCTTTGCAAATTTAGCGCGAATAGATTGCCACTCAACGTTTTAGGTGTCCGTCAAAAGCCTATATCCAATACCGCGTACAGTATGAAGATATATAGGATTTGCTGCGTCAATCTCTATTTTGCGCCTTAGTCTATTGATTTGCACGTCAACTGTGCGCTCGCCTGCACTGGTTGGATTGGCTAAAAGTTCATGCCGTGGCACGCATTCACCAGCGGCCTGACAGAAAATACGCATCATTTCCTTTTCTCTATCCGTGAGCTTGATGACACTGTCTGAACGCCTCAATTCTCCCTTCTCCAGATTAAAGGTGAAGGGACCAAACCGGACCATCTCGATAGTCGCGCCGTCTGGTGGGCCGCTTCGGCGCAGAATATTATTGACACGCAGCAAAAGCTCACGCGGCTCAAAAGGCTTTGATAAATAATCATCAGCGCCGGTCTCTAATCCGGTTATGCGATCATCAATATCTGATTTTGCTGTCAGCATTAAAATTGGGATATCGGATTCTCTACGAATTGATGTGGTGAGAGAAATGCCGTCTTCCCCTGGCATCATAATATCAACAATTAACAGGTCGAACGCCAGTGTATCCATGAAACGGCGGGCGACTTCAGCGTTTTCAGCTGTGGTTACGCGCAAACCTTGGTCTACCAGATAGCGCTGCAAGAGCGACCGAATCCTATCATCATCATCAACAACAAGCAGATGAGGCGCTTCATCGGTTAATGTATCTGGTGTCATAACGGAAGGTATTGCGCGTTCCTCTCGTCGGTTGATAATCGGATCGAAAAAATCCACTTGGTATAGTATCTTTGCACGAGGTGCTTGCCTAAATAAAGTCGGCATTGGAATGTCCCCTTGAAATTCCAAGCCGCGATTTACTTTTCTTCGAGTTTTTTGATCGTCTCCTGATCCGCATCGTTAATCAGTAGGTGAAGAAACTGCTTCGCGGCTTCTGCCCCAACCGGCCCTAAAGACGTCATTGCCTCCTCGATGCGGCGAGACTGTGACCGCGAAAGCTCTAATGCAAGTTGTCGCCCACTTTGTGTTGGAAAAAGTAAACGCGCTCGTCTGTCTTCGTTGCTAGTGTGTTGTATAATATAATCAGTATCCAACAATTGCTTCAATACGCGTGAGAGGCTTTGTTTGGTGATGTCAAGAATATCCAGTAGCTCCGTGACCCTGATACCAGGTGCGCGATTGACGAAATATAAAACCCTGTGATGCGCGCGACCGAAGCCGAATTTAGCCAAAACGATATCTGGTTCTCTGGTGAAGTCGCGATAAGCAAAAAACATGCGTTCAAACACATCAAAGCGAAACCCGTCATCATTTTCCATTGCTGTGGTTACAATGCTTTTAGGCTGTTTTGGGGATGAATTTTCGGTCATTCAGGGCTACGCTCATTTATGTAAAAAATACGTCAGCATTATTGACATATATACGCTACATGATACTTTTGCCAGAACAAATTTATCATTGGAAGTCGAGATTTCACGTACACCTTGTACAAGGTATTTTTCCGACCCTGTTTTTGTAAATATGTTTTTGGTGGTTTGAATCCGGTTTTGAGCGGATATGAAGGGTGTACAATTTATGGCGAACGTTCCTTTCGATCAGTTGAATGGTGTAATTTGGTACAATGGTGAGTTTGTGCCATGGGCGGATGCTAAGGTGCATGTGCTGACGCACGGTTTGCACTATGCAAGCTCGGTGTTTGAGGGTGAACGCGCTTATAACGGCAAAATTTTCAAACTACGCGAACATACCGAGCGGCTTCATATGTCTGCCGAACTTTTGGGTTTTGAAATTCCTTATTCAATTCAAGAAATTGATGATGCTTGTAATGAAACCTTGGAGCGGCAAGGTTTGAAAGATGCTTATATTCGACCTATAGCGTGGCGTGGCAGCGAGATGATGGGCATTTCGGCTCAAAACAATCGTATTAATGTCGCCATTGCTGTATGGGAATGGCCGTCTTATTTTTCGCCCGAAGAACGGCTTAAAGGCATTCGCTTAGATCTTGCGAAATATCGCAGACCAGACCCGCAAACAGCACCAAGTGAAGCAAAGGCGGCTGGGCTTTATATGATTTGTACGCTCTCCAAACATGCGGCAGAAGCGAACGGTTATGCCGATGCGATGATGCTCGATTGGCGTGGGCGCGTTGTTGAGGCGACTGGCGCGAATATCTTCTTCATCAAAGATGATGTGATTCACACGCCAGAACCGGTGGGTTTTTTGAATGGCATAACCCGGCGAACAGTGATCGACCTTGCACAAAGGCGGGGTATGGAACTGGTTGAACGTGCGATTATGCCAGAAGAATTGCCTGATTTCGAGCAATGCTTTTTAACTGGGACCGCTGCTGAAGTGACACCCGTATCGGAGATCGGGCCGCATCATTTTTCTGTAGGCCAGCAGATTGAGACTTTAATGACGGATTACGACGTTGAGGTTGGTAAAACGTCATAATAAAAAAAGCAGCAGTTTGACCTGCTGCCTTTTTATTTGTCTTTACTTTACCGCTTTACAAGCAGTTTAAAGTTTGCATCTGCGATATTTACCGCTGTAGGCCAAATAGCGACCGGTATTTGGATTAAACGAACGATATTTGCGTGAACAAGCCGCGATATAATCAGCCGAGAAATTCGAGGAAGAATGTCCGTGATAATGCTTGCCTGAATTTGAAATAATCGAACCTGCTGTAAGACCGATTATGCTGCCGGCTAAAAATGAGCCGCCGCGGAATCCACGGTTGCTTCGGAAGCCACGACTGCTGCCACGAAAGCTGCGACTGCCGCCACGAAAGCTACGATTGCCGCCACGAAAACTGCGACCGCCACGGAAGCCACGACTGCCACGGAAGCCACGACTACCACGGAAGCCGCGACCTCTAGATTGCACATTTTCAATGTTGCTAGAATCGACTTGTGCAACACCACTTAAATTAGATGATAGATGTTGAATACCATTCGCTTGGCCGGTTGTTGGCGCAAAGACTGCGAGCATTCCAACTGTCGCAACAGCTGCTAATGATGTTTGTCCGACACGAACGGTTTTTTTGAAAAATTGTCGAATTGTTGTCATTGGAGAATTCTCCTTTTTGTGAGCCGCTGGTTACGGCATTTGCCTCTTAATCGCCCAATTTTGCATCGTGATTGAGAGGATATGATATAACAATATTAAGAAGTGGCTGAACGTAGTCTGAATGCTTGGTTAAGATAAAAAAGCTTCTTGATAATTGCCTTTAGAGGATTCTGTAAGAAGCTTTTTATGCTTGTTTATTGATGTTTATAAAAGTTAGGTGCCGTCGCCACAGGGCAGATTTATAAGGGCGCCTTTATATAATCAACGATATTTTCTGTGTTTATGTTTGCTTGTTGAATGTCGATTATTGCGTTTATTTTTACGATTGCCGTGGCGATCGTCGTCCTCAAAATGATGGAATGCACCGTTGTAGCCGTGTTTGGCCGCACCGCCGGAGCCGATGAATTCACCACGGAAACCGAGAAGGCCTTTGTAACCCCTAGCGCTTGGATAATAGTCACTTCTTTTCCCGCCGCTTTTGCTGATAAAGTGCACAGGCTCAATAGATGATGTTGATATCACACTATTTAAGCCGCTAGGGGAGACTGTGAATGCATTTGCTGTGTGTGCAGAGCCAAGGGCGAATGAACCAATAGCTAGACCTGCAACGATACCGGTGATTGTTTTAGTTGTCTTTGTCATTTGTATTCTCCTTGTTCCACATCTTAATGACGAGGTGTTGTCTTTAAAATACCAACACTGGACTGAACATGACCTGAATGTATGGTGAGTGCATGAACAGTTTTTTTTCTTACTTATTTATACTTCTAAGAAGCTATTTTAGATCACCTCGTTTTTAAAAATGATTGCCGACCGCTAAGGTCGGCAATCGATTTGTACTCTTAAAATTTAAAGCCGAAGCCTTTGTGACCGTGGTGTTTGAAACCGTGTTTAAAACCGTGATGGCGTTTAAATCCGCGATTGAAACCACGGCCTCCTCTAAAGCCGCGACTGCTTCTAAAGCTACGTCCACCTCTAAAGCCACGCCCGCCTCTGAAGCCACGTCCGCCTCTGAAGCTACGGCCGCCTCTAAACCCACGACGTCCACCGCGAAAATTCACTTTTTCGACTGTATTAGATGGGGCTACAGTGCTTGATGCTGCCACAGTACTCAGGCCGCTGGGCGCTGAAATGAAAGCATTTGCTGTTTGGGCGCTTCCAAAGGCTGCTGTCCCTAGTGTTAAAGCTGCAATGATACCGGCTTTAATGGTTCCGGCTATTTTGTTTGTTGTCTTTGTCATAAGTCGTCTCCTTGTTCCGCATCTATGTGTGTTGCTGTGCAGCTGTCGGTTTGTTTCGTTGTTTTATAAGCCGTTAGCTGCTGGCCTTGTTAAACAGTTAGGTAACAATGAAGCAGATGTAAGGGGGCATGACGCGTGTGTGATCAGGGTTGATGAGGGGGAATGTGTGCGTTTGTGATCGCACTCACGGTCGAACCGGCGCTAAAGCGCCTGACCTGCGTGGGCGCGCCGGATAACCGGCGGCTCGGCCTTGCCTCGCAATCGGGCCTATGGCCGATTAGGGTGCCTGACTGATCTATCCGTATACCCCATTCAATCGGCCATAGGGCCGATTGCGAGCGAAGAGCGAGCCGTCGCTTGACGACGCACATGTGTAGGCGTTGGCGTAGCCAACTGCCGTGAACTCAAACAAACAGACGCAAACCCGACCTTACTCACCGTCTTCCTCGTTTGCCGCCGCGTTGTCCTGCTCTCCCACCGGAACTTCTTGCCCGCTTCTCCTTCGCGGGATCTTTCCTATCCCCCTGATAGCCACCTGATCGATCATCGACTGCTGCCTGCCTTGCCATGGGGTCGTCGGCCAGCATGAGCTCGGTTTCTTGCAGGCGTTTGATTTCATCGCGCAGGCGGGCGGCTTCTTCAAAGTCTAGATCGGTGGCTGCCGCGTGCATGTCTTTCTCTAACGTCTCGATATGTTTTTCCAAATTGTGGCCGACCAGTGCGCCCTCGTCAGCAAAGCCTGCATCTGGCGTGACATGGTCGCCTTCATAAACACTGCCCAGAATATCACCGATGTTTTTCTTGATGCTTTCCGGTGTGATGTTGTGGGCTTCATTATAGGCGATTTGTTTTTCACGCCGTCGCGCGGTCTCGCTCATGGCGCGTTCCATCGAGCCGGTGATCTTGTCGGCATAAAGCACGACGCGGCCATCGACGTTTCGAGCGGCGCGGCCAATGGTTTGTACGAGAGAGGTTTCTGAGCGCAAAAAGCCTTCTTTGTCTGCATCCAATATTGCGACGAGCGCGCATTCGGGGATATCAAGCCCCTCGCGCAAAAGATTAATGCCTATCAGCACATCAAAGGCGCCAAGGCGTAAATCGCGCAGGATTTCCATGCGCTCCAGCGTGTCGATGTCTGAGTGCATATAGCGCACGCGTACGCCTGCCTCATGCAAATATTCGGTGAGGTCTTCCGACATGCGTTTGGTTAGCGTCGTGACGAGTGTGCGATAGCCTTTGGCCGTGGTTTCGCGGATTTCACCCAACACATCATCGACCTGAGAGGTGGCGGGGCGCACTTCGACGGGAGGGTCGGTGAGGCCGGTTGGGCGAATGACTTGTTCGGTGAAGACGCCGCCGGTTTCGTTCATCTCCCAAGGGCCGGGTGTGGCCGAGACATGGACCGTTTGCGGACGCATGGCTTCCCATTCTTCAAAGCGCATGGGGCGATTGTCCATGCAGCTTGGTAAGCGGAAACCATATTCCGCAAGTGTGGCTTTGCGCCGGAAGTCACCTCTGTACATGCCGCCGATTTGCGGGATGGTGACATGGCTCTCATCAACAAAGACCAGCGCATTATCGGGCAGATATTCAAACAGGGTGGGCGGAGGCTCACCCGGTTTGCGGCCTGTCAGATAGCGTGAATAATTTTCAATGCTTGGACAAGAGCCCGTCGCTTCTAACATTTCAAGATCAAAACGGGTGCGCTGTTCCAGCCGCTGCGCTTCAAGAAGGCGTCCGGCGTTGTTCAACTCATCAAGGCGTAGGATGAGTTCGGCCTTGATGCTCTTCATCGCTTGGTTGAGCGTTGGGCGCGGGGTGACATAGTGCGAATTGGCGTAAAGGCGGACGAATTCTTTGTCGTCGGTTTTTTGCCCTGTCAGCGGGTCGAATTCGGTGATCTGTTCGACCTCGTCGCCAAACAGCGAGACCCGCCATGCGCGGTCTTCATAGTGGGCGGGGAAGATGTCTATTGTGTCGCCTTTAACGCGGAAATTACCGCGCACGAATGCGGCGTCATTGCGCTTATATTGGAGCGCCACGAGATCAGCCAGAAGCTGGCGCTGGTCGATGCGGTCGCCAAGCTTGATGTCAAAGGTCATCGCCGTATAGGTCTCGACCGAGCCAATACCATAGATGCAGGAGACGGAGGCAACGATGATGCAATCGTCGCGCTCTAGTAGCGCGCGGGTGGCGGCGTGGCGCATGCGGTCAATCTGTTCGTTGATTGAACTTTCTTTCTCGATATAGGTGTCGGAGCGCGGGACATAGGCTTCGGGTTGATAGTAGTCATAATAGGAGACGAAATATTCAACCGCATTATCGGGGAAGAAACTTTTGAACTCACCGTAAAGCTGGGCGGCTAGTGTTTTGTTGGGTGCGAGGATGAGGGCGGGGCGCTGGGTTTCTTCAATGACCTTGGCAACGGTAAAAGTTTTGCCTGAGCCGGTCACGCCAAGCAACACCTGATCGCGCTCGCTTTGCTCTGTGATGCCTTCAACAAGTTCGGCAATGGCGGTTGGTTGATCGCCTTTTGGTTCGAAATCGCTTTCAATGGCGAATTTATGACCACCCTCTGTCTTATCAGGGCGGAGAGGGCGATGGGGTATCCAGACATCGCCTTTCATCTCTTCGCGGCCATGTTCGATGAGGTCGGAGAGAGCTTGAACCGTGGCCGTGGCGCCTGATGTTGTGGTTAGATTTTCGGCTTCTTCTAATGATACATCAAGGCCGGATACGGGGTTTAACCCACCAGCTGTGCGCTCTCTAGCTGTGGCTATTCCGCCCATCGAAGTGCGGCGTGCTGTGTTCAGGGCTTTGGGTTTTTTATTGCTCTTTTTCACGGGCACTTGTTTGTCCGTGCCTGGCCCCATGTCATCAAGAGTCGGTTTTTTTACGCGAGATGAAGGAGAGGGTGCAGGCACGGGTGATGATGCAGCAGCGTCTTCGGTGATTTCATCTGCCCAATCAGAAATAGATGATGAGCCTATATCCACGGGCGCACCGTCAAAAGCAGCCTGTGGTGCTTCGCCAAAGCCTTCATTCTTATGCTTATCTGATTTGCGCTTATTATCCGTCATAGGGGCAATATGGCGTTTTCATTGACTGAGGCAAATGTTTATTTTTGCTTGGCCATTATATGCTCTCAATCATAACAGGTTTCTAGGAGGCTTCCCAATTATAGTCTATAGATAGGAGAGTGGGTGCGGACTCACGGTCTTTGTACTTTTTGGGTTGGCTTTTATGTTTCGAAAAACGATCTTTGCGATTTTGACTGTAGCTTTCGTTTGGGCCTGTTTTGTGGTTTTTAAAACACCACAGGCTGATCGAGATTGGGCGCCTGAGATGTCGCGCCTTTCTGGTGTGAGCGAAAAGGATAACATGGTTCACTTTGCCAACCTGCGCAATTGGACATGGCGGCGTGATGATGAGGCTGTTCGGTCATGGCAAACAGCGTCATTCGATTTTAGCAAAGTATCGGGCTTACGATTTTATATTGAGCCATTCCCAGCTTATCGCGGTATTGCCCATACGTTTCTAGTCTTTGAGTTTGAAGAAGAAAGTGGTTATGCGCCTATCGGTGTCTCGGTGGAGGCGCGGCGTGTTAACGGTGAGAAGTTCTCAGCTGTGGGCGGAATTTTCAATCGCTTCGAACTGATTTATATCTGGGGTACGGAAAAGGACTTGGTGTCGCAAAGCTGGAGTATCCGTGAGAGTCAGCGCGGATATCAACTCAATGTATCTGCTGAACAAGCGCAATATGTGTTTCGCGCGATGGTGAGAGACACAATCATGCTTGAAAAAATGCCACGGTTTTATAATTCACTCTTCCATAATTGTACAAGCGAACTTGCGAACTCCATCAATGAAAAAATACCGGATACTCTGCCATGGGATATATCTTATATTCTGACGGGGTTTACGGATAAATTTCTCGCAAAAAAAGGATTTATTGAGGGTGCTGTGAGCGACGAGGGCGTACTTCTTAAACAACAAAAACTGCATGATGCGGTTACTTCAGCAGCGGCTTTAACCCCGTTGGCTTTTTCTAAAGAAATAAGACAATCAGCTTTATGATTTAAGCGACACGGCCAGATGCTTGCCTGTGTGACAGACTAGGGTATGGCCAAGCTATTTGTTGCGATCTGTCTCTTGTGAAATGAGCTTGTCCAATTCCGCCAGCCACTTTTGTGCACGCAGTCTATTTGTATCGAGATCGAAATAGCCAAGTTGTGAGCGTGAATAAAGGGCAAAAGTGGAGCCATTATCGGTGGGGAAAAAGGCAACACTAACCGTATCTGGAAACTTAAAAAAAGGTGTGCGGACAATGAAGCGTAAGACATTGTCACTGTTCTCTACGATTTCGATGTTGTCTGTACCAATCGTAGCAATGAACCGTAGTTTCAATGTCACGGCATCTACCTGATAATTTTTGGCTTTTTGATCCGACGGTTCAAGAGTGCACACACTTGGCGGACAGATGAGATGTTGGTTTGGCTTTGGTGATTTTGTCAAGCGTGCAAAGTTGGTAGGGCCCAAATCTGGTGACCCTGCGAGGCGCTGCCAAAAGGATTCTGGGGAATGAAAGAAAATAGCAATTGGCACTACAACAGTCACACCGAGTGCGGCCCATAGTATTTTCTTGATGCGGCTCATAGTTGTAAAAGACCTTTTAGGTGACTCTTTATTATTATTTTTGTCTAGCCTGCTGGTACAAGCTTTAAAAGCATGCCTTCATCATCGTCTATTAATAGATAGATCGCACCATCAGGGCCATTATTAACATCCCTTATACGTCCATAAGCGCCTGCAAGTAAACGCTCTTCACTAACTATCTTGCCTCCTTGCATTTTGAGTCTTGACAACATTTGAAATTTTAAGGACCCGACGAGTAAATCGCCATTCCACTTTTCGAATGCTTCGCCTTGATAAAATGCCAAGCCAGACGGTGCAATTGATGGGTCCCAGAAGTGACGCGGTTGCTCTAGGCCTTGCTTTGTTGTGCCTTCGCCGATTTTCAATCCTGAATAGTGACGGCCATATGAAATGATCGGCCAACCATAGTTTTTAGCAGCTTGAGGTCTGTTGATTTCATCGCCGCCCCGTGCCCCGTGCTCTACAGTCCAGATGTCACCTGTTTTGGGATGAATAGCAGCGCCTTGCATGTTGCGATGGCCGATGGACCAGATTTCTGGCAGGGCTTTTGTCCCATTAGCAAAGGGATTGTCTGGTGGGATACTTCCATCCTTGTTGATGCGAATGAGTGAACCGGCATGATCAAACGGATCTTGCGCGCGTTTTCCTTTTCCTCGATCACCATGAGTCACAAACAAGGTGCCATCTTTGGCGAAGACTAGCCGCGAACCGAAATGCAAGCCAGAACGGGTTTTGTTTTTTTGTCGGTAAATGACAGTCATATTTTCAAATATCTGCCCATTGAACTTACCTCGAGCCACTGCTGTGCCTGCCCCCTTTTTGCCGGGTTCAGAAAAAGACAGGTAGACATAGTTGTTCGATGAGAAATCGGGATCTATGGCAACATCAAGTAATCCGCCTTGTCCTTTGGAGGTTACTTTGGGAACCCCTTTTATAGGCTTTGTAAGCACACCATTGTTCAAGTGCCGCATTGTGCCGCCGCGCTCTGTAATCAACATGGAACCATCAGGCAGAAATTCCATACCCCACGGCGTGTTGAGTTTATTGGTTAAGACCTCAACCTTGATTTTATAATCTTGCGATGGGTGTATCTGTGGCTCTTGCGCATAGGCTGGCTGGTGCATGAATAATGGAAGGATGAGTGCCAATATTACGGCGCTCATGCGTTCGCGTGTGTGCCGTTTTATATATGCGGCTAACAACATGTGTTTCTCCATGGTGGTGTTTATGGCATTTGATTTAGACAATATTGTGCCGTTCTCATATTCTGGCTGTGATTGGCCAGCATTTTTGTTCTTATAAAATTAGGCGTTTCGCTCACATGATTTTTTAACTCTATACATCAGAGAAAATGATGGAAACTATGTTTTTACAGGCTTGTATTCAAGCTACTTCAGGCGTAGGGTCCGCGCGGATTAAATCATGATATATTGGAGACCCTCGTCATGGCCTTTCTTTCGGACACTCTTTCACGTGTGAAGCCTTCTGCAACGATTGCTGTGTCAGCTAAAGCGCGTGAGTTGAAAGCTGAAGGGCGTGATATCATTGGCCTTGGCGCTGGTGAGCCGGACTTTGATACACCTGATAACATCAAGGCGGCAGCTATTGATGCAATTAATCGGGGTGAGACGAAATATACGCCTGTGCCTGGTATCATTGAGTTGCGTGAGGCGATTGTCGCGAAATATAAGCGCGAGAACGGTCTCGACTATACCGCCGATCAGGTGATTGTTGGCACGGGCGGCAAGCAGATTTTGTTTAATGCCTTTGCGGCCACTTTGAACCCCGGTGATGAGGTTATTATTCCCACACCTTATTGGGTGAGCTATCCTGATATGGTTCTCCTTAATGGTGGTGAACCGGTTTTTGCCGAAGCAAGGATTGAAGATAACTTCAAACTCAGCGCTGCTACATTGGAAGCTGCTATCACGCCAAAAACCAAATGGTTGATTTTTAACTCTCCATCAAACCCATCAGGGGCGGCTTATAGTCATGATGAATTAAAAGCGCTGACAGATGTTTTGTTGAAGCATCCTCATGTGTGGATTTTAACCGACGATATGTATGAGCATCTTTGTTATGACGGTTTCAAATTTGCAACACCGGCAGAAGTTGAACCAAAGCTTTATGACCGCACGCTGACCATGAATGGTGTCTCAAAAGCCTATGCTATGACAGGTTGGCGTATTGGTTATGCAGCCGGCCCCATTGAACTGATTAAGGGCATGACAAAGGTGCAAGGTCAGTCAACATCTGGTGCTTGTTCGGTAGCGCAATGGGCGGCAGTTGAAGCACTGAACGGGACACAGGACTTTATCCCAGAACGTCGTGATGCTTTTGAACAGCGTCGTAATCTCGTGGTTTCTATGCTCAATCAGGCAAAAGGAATTGAATGCCCGATGCCTGAAGGCGCGTTTTATGTTTATCCGTCATGTAAGTCTTGCATCGGCAAGACGACAGAAAGTGGCAAGATAATTGAAACGGACGAGGATTTTGTAACCGAGCTTTTGGAACAAGAAGGCGTTGCGGTGGTGCATGGGTCGGCTTTTGGTCTTGGTCCAAACTTCCGTATTTCCTATGCGACTTCGACAGAAGCGCTGACGGAAGCTTGTGAGCGTATTCAGCGTTTTTGTAATTCAATACGCTAGAGGCTTGTTTTGACGCTTCGCTTTGAGGTTGGCAAGGAGGCGGCAATGATTGTCCGCGCTCATGCCATTCGTCAGGAGGTTTTTGTTGTTGAGCAAGCAATTGACCCATCGATTGAATGGGACGCGCTGGATGATGGGGCGTTTCATTTTATTGCGGTTGATGAGAAAACGGGTCGTGATATTGGTACAGCTCGGGCACAGATCTATGATGACATCATCAAACTACAGCGCATCGCTATTTTAAAAGAAATGCGCGGGCGTAACGTAGGCTTTGATCTTGTGAATTTTATGCTGTCATGGGGGCGAAAACAGGCAAATATTAGCAATGCTAAGCTCGATGCTCAGAGTTATGCAGTTCCTTTTTATGAAAAGATCGGCTTTGTGGCTTATGGTGAACAATATGAGGAAGCGGAGATTCCGCATCGGCATATGCAGCGGCCTTTATGAAAGTGTTCACGTGTTCGTAACGTAATGTTGATTAAACTTTCCACTAAATGTTGTCGCTGTTGGGCGCTTGTTCAGTTTCCTCGACGTATATTATAATGAATAAAGAGCGTATTTTGACGCTTATACACTGTTGTGGAGATTGTTATGCTTATCAAAAAACCTCGCGGCTGGGAAATCCCTGAAAATCAGGCAACTCCTGAAAGTGACTATCTGAACCGCCGCCAGCTTGTGGCGGCTGGAGGCCTTGCTGCGGGTAGCCTCATACTTCCAGATCAAGCACAGGCTCAAAGCACAGTGGGTGACTGGATTGATTCAATTTTTGGAAGCGAAGAAACCGCGAGCGATGCAAAGCCGGATCCCACATTGAAATTTTATCCCATGCGTCGCAATCAGAAATACAAACTTGATCGTGAACTGACCCCGCAAGACGTGAATGAATCCTACAATAACTTTTATGAGTTTGGCTCTCACAAACGCATTGCCCGTGCAGCACAAGCTTTGCAGACACGGCCTTGGACCATCACCTTTGATGGCATGGTGGAAAAAGAACAAACGGTCGATATCGATACATTGATCCCTAAGATGAAACTCGAAGAACGGCTTTATCGCCATCGTTGTGTCGAGGCGTGGTCTATGACGATTCCTTGGTCTGGTTTTCAAATGTCTGAATTGATCAACTTTGCTAAACCTCTCTCGTCAGCAAAATATGTGCGTATGGAAACATTTCACGATCCAGAAATGGCTAGCGGTCAGCGCGCGACCTATCAGCCTTGGCCTTATGTTGAGGGCTTGACCATGGCAGAGGCCATGAATGAGCTGACATTCCTTGTAACGGGTACATATGGCAAGCCAATGGCCAAACAATTTGGGGCGCCGCTGCGTCTTGCTGTGCCATGGAAATATGGTTTCAAATCGATCAAGTCGCTTGTGAAATTTACATTCACGGATAAGCGCCCGGTTAGCTTTTGGGAATCATTGCAAGATGCAGAATATGGTTTCTGGGCGAATGTGAATCCGGAAGTCAATCACCGTCGCTGGAGCCAAGCACAAGAGCGCGTTTTGCAAACCGGCAACAAAGTGCCAACGCTCATGTTTAACGGCTATGGCGAGTATGTGGCTGATCTTTATAAAGATATTCCAAGCAGTGAGCGCCTTTATACATAAGATTTGAGCCGCAAACTTTCTTCATCATCATCCCAAGACTTGGTCTTGGGATGTGCATTTTGGTGCTGTCTATTTAGACCACAAGGTCAAGCCTTGGTTGAGCGCCTTAAAACGCCCATTTTTGTGCTTCGGATACGAGAAAATCTCGGAAGGCTTGAACGCGTGCGGATGAGCGCATGTCTTCAGTGTAGACGAAGTAGGAATCAAAGGACGGCACATCGCCAGTAACAGGAAGCTGCACAAGCCCTGGTTCTTTGTCGACAACATAATCAGGTAGCAAAGCAACGCCAACACCGCGTTGGGCCGCTTTTTTCATGGCTTGCAAATTATTGACGGTGAGGGTGGGCGTGCGTTCATTGCGCCCTTCCATATTGACGCGCAGCATCCAGTTTAGGTCTTTAAGGTGGTCTGGCGTTGGTCTCCCAAAGGCGACAATACGGTGTTTATCTATATCTTTGAGATCGGTAAAAGGACCGAAGCGTTTGAGATAATCTGCTGAGGCATAGAGGTGAAAATGGACCGTGAAAAGCTTGCGTTGAATGAGGTCAGGTTGTGTTGGTTGATGCAGGCGAATAGCAACATCTGATTCACGCTTATTGAGATCGAGTTCTGTATCAACCAATTGTAGTTGTAGGTCAATTTCCGGATAGAGATCAATAAAGTTATTGATCCGTGCGATAAGCCATGTGCTGCCAAGACCGACATTGGTGGTGACACGCAAGGTGCCTGTTGGCCGTTCCTTGCTATCTGTCAGCCGCATTTTAGCCGCTTCCAAATTCATGAAGACATCATGGGCAGTACGAAAAAGATCATCGCCTTGTTCTGTTAAAACAAGGCCACGGGCATGACGATTAAATAAAGTGACGCCAAGATCGTATTCAAGGGCACTGACTTGACGACTTACTGCTGACTGGCTGAGATTCAAGGTGTCACCAGCATGGGTAAAGCTACCTGCTTCTGCTGTGGCGTGAAAAATTCGCAGTTTATCCCAATCCATCTTTATGTGTCCCTAAAGTGGTTATTCTGCTGCTTCTTCGGCAAGTTTAGTTTCGTTCTCAGCGATAAATTTTTCTGCTTCAAGTGCTGCCATACAACCCAAACCCGCTGCCGTTACAGCTTGTCGATAAATATCGTCCGTCACATCGCCAGCTGCAAAAACGCCGGGAATATCTGTGGCGGTTGAGTCTGGGGCGGTCCAAAGATAGCCATTGTCGCGCATCTTCATTTTGTCTTTGAAAAGGCTAACTGCAGGTGCGTGGCCGATGGCTATGAAAACGCCGTCTATGTCGATTGCGCTGATTTCACCAGTTTTTGTGTTTTTGATATTAAGACCGGTCACCGAAGGTGGGATTTTCTGCTCGCCAGTAATCTCTTCAAGGGCGCTGTCCCACATCACTTCAATCTTTGGATTTGCAAATAAGCGTTCTTGTAAAATCTTTTCAGACCGCAATTCGTCACGACGATGAATAAGGATTACTTTCTCTGCGAGATTGGCAAGATAAAGCGCCTCTTCCACGGCTGTATTGCCGCCGCCGACAACGGCAACTTTTTTGTCACGATAGAAAAACCCATCGCAGGTAGCGCAAGCTGATACCCCAAAGCCCATAAACGTTTGTTCTGATGGAATGCCAAGCCATTTTGCTTTGGCGCCAGTTGCAATGATGACTGTATCAGCGGTGTAAGTCTCGCCGCTATCGCCTACAGCTTTGAAAGGGCGGCTTTGTGTATCAAAGCTGACAATTGTGTCACTTACCAGTTTGGTCCCGACATTTTCAGCTTGTGCTTTCATCTGTTCCATCAGCCATGGCCCTTGAATGGGATCGGCAAAGCCAGGATAGTTTTCAACTTCAGTGGTGATGGTCAGTTGGCCCCCTTGTTCTATGCCTGTCACAAGGACAGGCGCCAACATTGCGCGTGCTGCGTAAACAGCTGCTGTGTAACCAGCGGGGCCGGAGCCAATAATGAGGACTTTGGTGTGCATTGGTCAGCTCTTTATAATTGTTATCGTTTGTCTCGGTGATAATGCCTTTGTCATGGGCGTGGTCAAGCGCACTGGGGGACAAAACCCAATTGGCTGTGGATGTTGTTTGATAAATTGAGCTTTTGGGGGAATCCTACAAGGAACTATTGTTCAAAATAGCGTCTAATCTTAGATATTATTTCGGGCATGGCGTCCAAGGTCTGACCGTGAGCAGCAATCAGAGTTGTGTGGTGCGGCTTAATCAGGCCTTTCTCTTCAAGCTTTTCCTTGTATCTCTTGTCATATTGAATGCGAATGCAGGTTAATTAAGTGGGACGGGTCCTAGATATAATTCACTTCAAGGATTTCATAGGCTTTTGTGCCACCCGGCGCGGTTACTTCGATTGAATCACCGACTTCTTTGCCTATCATAGCGCGGGCGATGGGGGATGAGATGGAAATTTTTCCCAGTTTCAGATCCGATTCGAGATCACCAACAATTTGGTAGGTTTTTTCCTCGTCGGTATCTTCATCAACCAGTTTCACAGTTGCTCCAAATCTGATGATACTGCCCGTCATTTTTGAAGTATCAATTATTTCCGCACGGCCAAGTTTGTCCTCAAGCTCCATAATGCGACCTTCATTCATGCTCTGGGCTTCTTTAGCAGCATGATATTCGGCGTTTTCAGAAAGGTCACCATGGGCGCGCGCTTCTTCAATCTCGCTGATGATGCGTTGACGTATATTCTGCTGGCGATCTTTCAGTTCTTCTTCCAGCATTTTATAACCGCTAATGGTCATTGGTACTTTTTCGACCATTGGACTTCTCCTATTTTGTCTTTTGTGGGTAGATGATCAAAGCTTATGAGAAATAAGATTGTAACGAACGTACTTCGACGTCGTCATTGGCATATGCCTCAATACCTTGAGCAGCGGCTACCGAGCCCGAGAGTGTTGTGTAATACGGAACTTTATTTAGAAGAGCAGCCTGACGCAGTGAGCGACTATCTGCAAGTGCTTTTGAGCCTTCGGTCGTATTAAACACCAGTTGAATCTCACCATTTTTAATTGCATCGACCACGTGCGGGCGGCCTTCAAGCACTTTATTGATGCGCTTTGCGTCAATTCCGTGTTCTTGCAGATAAGACTGGGTGCCGCTCGTTGCGATGATTTTGAACCCTGTTTTTTGCAACAGTTTCATCGCATCGAGAATGAGCGGTTTGTCGTTTGAGCGTATAGAGACAAATACATTGCCAGACGTTGGCACATTGGCGCCGGCGCCAAGTTGTGATTTTGCAAAGGCGATCGGGAAGCTCTTATCAAGACCCATGACTTCGCCGGTTGAACGCATTTCGGGGCCAAGCACAGTGTCAACGCCTGGGAAGCGAGCAAACGGGAAGACCGCTTCTTTGACGGCAACATGGCTGAGTGGTTTATCGGAGAGATTGAAGCTTGCAAGTTTTTCACCAGCCATGATGCGGGCGGCTATTTTTGCAATAGATTCGCCAATCGTCTTGGCAACAAAAGGCACGGTGCGCGAGGCGCGTGGATTTACTTCGATGACGTATATTGTACCATCTTTGACCGCAAACTGGACGTTCATCAAGCCCCCCACTTTAAGGGCCAAGGCCATGGCGCGGGTTTGTTCTTTCAGTGCTTCAATGATGTCATCAGGCAATGAATGCGGCGGTAGCGAACAGGCGCTATCACCGGAGTGAATGCCAGCTTCTTCGATATGTTCC
Organism: Hyphomicrobiales bacterium; assembly: GCA_039989895.1. NCBI lineage: Bacteria > Pseudomonadati > Pseudomonadota > Alphaproteobacteria > Hyphomicrobiales > Hyphomicrobiales bacterium. Next base: position 195,185 of record JBDXGY010000004.1, on the reverse strand, counting down.
ATAATGCCGCAGACAAAGGTATCTTCACCGTCGCATAGACAATCAACATCTATCTCAGTCGCATTGGTTAGATAGCTGTCGATCAAGACGGGTGTGTCACCTGAAACAATAACTGCCTCATTGATGTAGCGTTCAAAATGGGCATCATCCCGGACGATTTCCATGCCGCGCCCACCCAAAACATAAGAGGGACGAATGACGGCTGGATAGCCAATGCGATCGATAATGGTTTTCGCTTCATCGCGCGAACGGGCAATGCCGTTATTGGGTTGTTTGAGGTCAAGATCATTTAAAAGCGCTTGGAAGCGATCACGGTCTTCTGCCAGATCAATTGCATCTGGCGTGGTGCCGAGAATAGGAATGCCTGCGGCTTCTAGATCGTTCGCTAGCTTGAGCGGTGTTTGACCACCAAATTGCACGATGACGCCATGCAAGGTGCCGGCTTGTTGCTCTGTGCGCAAAACTTCCAGCACATCTTCCGTGGTCAGTGGTTCAAAATAAAGGCGATCTGATGTGTCGTAATCGGTCGAAACTGTTTCGGGATTACAGTTTATCATGATGGTCTCATAGCCAGCATCTGAGAGAGAGAAACAGGCATGACAACAACAATAATCGAACTCAATACCTTGGCCGATGCGGTTGGGTCCGCCGCCTAGGATCACAACCTTTTTGTGATCAGATGGATGCGCCTCTGAACGCACACTACCGGCAAAGGGAACCTCGTAAGTGGAATACATATAGGCGGTTGGCGAGGCGAATTCGGCAGCGCATGTATCGATGCGTTTATAGACGGGATGCACGTTGAAATTCTCGCGGTGCTTACGGGTATCCTCTTCTGTGATTGAGCATATTTTGGCAAGCCGTGCGTCAGAAAAGCCCATGGCTTTAACAGCGCGCATGGACTTTTCAGTTGTCGGCAGGCCGTGTTCGCGCAGTTTGTTTTCCATGTCTACAATATCGCGCATTTGCTCTAAGAACCATGGATCAATTTTGCAGAACGAGTGGATGAACTCATTATCCCATCCAAGACGCATGGCTTGGCCGACTTGCAACAGACGGTCGGGGGTTGGTGTGCCGAGTGCAGCGCGGATCGCGTCTTTTTCTTGACCCTCTCGGTAGCCTTCGATTTCAATGTCATCAAGACCATCAAGGCCAGTTTCAAGACCGCGCAGGGCTTTTTGTAAGCTCTCCGTAAAGGTGCGGCCAATTGCCATGACTTCACCAACAGATTTCATAGCTGTGGTGAGATTTGCTTTTGCACCGGGGAATTTTTCAAAGGCAAAGCGCGGAATTTTAGTAACCACATAATCGATGCTTGGCTCGAAGGATGCGGGTGTCGCGCCGCCGGTGATGTCATTATCAAGCTCATCGAGCGTATAGCCCACAGCAAGACGAGCGGCTACCTTGGCAATCGGGAAGCCGGTTGCTTTTGAGGCAAGCGCGGATGAGCGGGAAACGCGTGGGTTCATTTCAATGACGACGAGACGGCCATCAGCCGGGTTGACCGCGAATTGTACGTTTGAACCACCGGTTTCAACGCCGATTTCACGCAGAACTGCGATCGAGGCATTGCGCATCATTTGGTATTCTTTGTCGGTCAAAGTGAGGGCGGGCGCGACGGTGATACTGTCGCCAGTGTGTACGCCCATCGGGTCAATATTTTCAATTGAACAGATGATGATGCAATTGTCCGCTTTGTCGCGAACCACTTCCATCTCGAATTCTTTCCAACCAAGCACACTTTCTTCAACCAGAACTTCGTCTGTTGGGGATGCTTCAACGCCGGAGAGCACGAGATCATAAAGTTCTTCAAGCGTATAGGCGATGCCGCCGCCTTGACCGCCCATGGTGAAGCTTGGGCGTACGATGGCGGGAAGGCCAGTGATTTCACTCGCCTTCAAAGCTTGCATTTGAGCGGTGAGGCGGTGCTCTTCACGACGGTTGCGTTCGCCTTCAAGCCAGCGATCTTCGAAGGCTTTCAAGGTTTCTTCAATCTTATCTGAGGCGTCGTTTTGTCTTTCAACAGCCGCGCGGCGTTGCTCATATTCGTCTTCAAAGCGTTTTTTGAGGTCTGATGTGTTCACAAAAGCAGCGCGGGGTGTGTCGAGGCCGATTTTCTGCATGGCTGTGCGGAAGAGGTCGCGATCTTCGGCTTTGTCGATCGCTTCGGCAGTCGCGCCGATCATTTCGACGCCAAATTTTTCCAGCGTACCCATGCGACGCAAAGACAAGGCGCAGTTAAGCGCGGTTTGGCCGCCCATTGTTGGCAAAATAGCGTCGGGGCGTTCTTTCTCGATAATTTTGGCAACAATGTCTGGTGTGATCGGCTCAATATATGTTGCATCAGCCAATTCCGGATCTGTCATGATCGTGGCTGGATTGGAATTGACGAGAATAATTCGATAGCCTTCAGTCTTGAGAGCTTTGCAGGCCTGTGTTCCTGAATAATCAAACTCGCAAGCCTGACCGATCACAATAGGACCGGCACCGACGATGAGGATGGACTTTATATCTGTACGTTTTGGCATTAATAACTGCTCATTTAGCGTGTGTGTTTCGCAAAAAACCCGGACGCGGGAGAAGCGGCCGGGTGGCTTGTTCAAATTTTCTGGCTAAGGCCTTTCTATAGGCAAAGCTGTTCGAGTTGGAAAGAGGTATTTGACTGTAAATGATGATTTTCAAGCAGATAATCCACCGCAATCTCGCAATTGCTAAATAAATCCTATTATCGATAGGGAAAATTGCTTAGTTGACGCGCTTTGACTCACGATTCATTGGCTTTGTCATTTTTAGGTCTTTTTGGTTTTCTTAATGTCATTTGATGGGCTAGGTGGCATTTTTTGGCGACAAATCGCTGTGTGCTCGTTATAAATTGTTGTGTGAGTAGTAAATCAGAGGAAGTGATATGCGCTGGAAGGGTCGTAGACAGAGTTCTCAAGTCGAGGATGTTCGAGGCCGTGGCCGTATTAGTCGAGGCGGGCGCGGTGGTTTGAGACTACCAAGGGGTCGGCGCGGTGTGCGCCGTGCTGGTGGCGGGAGTACAATCGGACTGATTATCTTTGGGCTGATTGCTTATTTTGTATTTGGCATTAATCCGCTCACTTTACTTGGTGGCGGCGGAGGCACTGGTGGGCTTGATGGTCTTTTGAGTGGCGGTCAGCAACAAATACAGCAACAGCACACTGGCAGCCAAGTCGCTGATGATGAGATGAGCCAGTTTATGCGGGTTGTACTTGCGGATACGGAAGATGCTTGGGAACAAGCGTTTGCTGCCCGCAATGCCCAATATCAAAAGCCTGTTTTGCAGCTCTTCACTGGTCAAACGCGCTCTGCCTGCGGGGCTGCGACCTCAGCATCTGGTCCGTTTTATTGCCCAGCAGACAGCAAGGTCTATATTGATTTGAGTTTTTATGAGGAGCTTCGCCGTCGTTTTGAAGCACCCGGTGATTTTGCGCAGGCCTATGTGCTGGCGCATGAGGTGGGTCATCATGTGCAAAACCTGATCGGTGTTTTGCCAGAGTTCAACAAACGTCGTCGTTCCATGAGTAAAGCAGAAGAAAACGCGATGTCTATTCGTGTTGAGCTTCAGGCTGATTGTTTTGCGGGTATCTGGGCGAATTATGCGTCAGGTAAAGGTTACCTAGAAGCTGGCGATATTGATGAGGCTCTTAATGCTGCCACACAAATTGGCGATGATGCGATACAACGCCGTACGCAAGGCTATGTTGTGCCGGAAAGTTTCAATCATGGCACATCAGAACAACGAAAACGCTGGTTTGGCCGTGGCTATAAGACTGGTGAACTAGAGGCTTGTGATACGTTTAATTCAGCTCAGCTTTAGGTTTGTTTTGAGTTTTTGACCTAGAATTTGAACATGAAGAGGAATTTCATTTGTTCGGAAAATTGGTTGTGATCGTTATGGGCTTTGTGGGGGCTGCGCTATTTTGTCAGGCGCCTGAGATTGCTACGCAGTATCAACAACGTCTTGGCGGAGCAATCGATGAATTGCGCACAGTGATTGAGCGTTTTGATGCGGATGTTGCCAAAAACGGGCTAGACCGTACTTCCGCCTTGCAGCTTTATAATAAATCACCAGAGAAGTTTTTGCATGATCGGGGAGCTTCGATGAGTGTGGCGATTGAGCGATTTGATGCTTTACGCACACAAGAGGCGGCATTTAAAACCACGAGTGACCTCAACAAACCGATTTATGTCTTTCGCGAAGCGGATCAAAAAGTGCTTAAAGGTGTGCTGGATGATTATATGGTCGGTCTGCCAGCAACCTCAAGCGGTGCTGTTTACGGGTCTTTCGGGGCGCTGTTGGGCTTGTTGTTTGGCGGGCTTTTGTTGAAGTTATCGGGACTTGATACCCGCCGCAGCAGGCGTCAGGCCTAAGATTATCAACTTTTTGTTTTTTCGGACGAAACTAGATCATCTGCCTCGACCTGTTTCCTATGCGCTCTCTCGGATAGCCATGAACTGAACAGGGATACACAAAACGGCACACAATATGTCAGACCCATCGTTAAATAATTAATGTTCTCAAAAGTCCATATGGCGGACCATTGATTGATTAAATTAAGAATGGTGCCAACCACAACGGCAATATAGAAAGCGCGTAAAAACATGAGTGCCCTTTGTTCATCGTAACTTAGTGGGAAATCGTATACTTTTTTTAGAGCTCTTTCGACCCTGATTTTAGTGGGCCTGTAACAACGGCATCCCCGCGCTTTGATCGCGATGTAGATCAAATCTATGCGCAGCTGACATTTAAATATTAATTGAAAATGGCTGATGATATTATCATCGGCCATTTCATTTTCATCTCAGCTTTTAAGCCTTCTCATGTTCCGGCAAGAGAGCTTCCTTGCGGCGTGCGCGCATTAGGTTGACGAAGCGGCGGAAGAGGTAATGAGAATCTTGCGGGCCGGGGGAGGCTTCGGGGTGATGTTGGACGGAGAACACCGGCTTGCCTTCTAGTTGCAGCCCGCAATTTGAACCATCAAACAGGGAGACATGGGTCTCTGTAACGCCATCAGGCAGGCTGTCGCTATCAACCGCGAAACCGTGGTTCATGGAGACGATTTCGACCTTGCTGGTCGTGTGGTCTTTTACTGGATGGTTTGCGCCATGGTGGCCTTGGTGCATTTTTGATGTCTTCGCGCCAAGGGCAAGACCCAGCATTTGGTGACCGAGACAAATGCCGAATGTTGGAATGTCGGCGGCAACAATCGCTTTGATTGTTGTAAGGGCGTAAGCGCCGGTTGCGGCGGGATCACCCGGGCCGTTTGATAAAAACACACCGTCTGGTTTGAGCGCCATTACTTCATCGGCAGTGGCGCTTGCGGGCAGGACGGTGACCTTGCAGCCAAGACCGGCCAAAAGGCGCAAGATGTTGCGTTTGACACCGAAATCGAGAGCCACAACATGATAAGGTGTGTCTGATGTTTTTTTGTAACCTTCATCCCATACCCATGGTGTTTCCGACCACTCGTAAGAATTTTCAGAAGTGACGGTTTTTGCTAAATCCGTTCCTTCTAATCCAGACCATTCGGACGCTTGTTTTTTAAGCGCATCGATGTCGAAATTGCCGTCGGCGTTATACGCGATGACTGCATTGGGCATGCCGTTTTCACGCACCAGATTGGTGAGCGCGCGGGTGTCGATGCCGCAAAGGCCGATGATATTTCGCGCTTTTAGCCATTGATCGAGGTGGCGGGTGGTGCGGTAGTTTGAAGGCTCTGTGATATCTGCTTTGATGACACAGCCACGCACGCCGCTTTGGCTGGCTTCATCCACTGTTTCCATGTCTTCGTCATTGGTGCCTACATTGCCGATGTGAGGAAAGGTGAAGGTGACGATTTGACCCGCATAAGAGGGATCGGTCAGAATTTCCTGATAACCGGTGATTGCGGTATTGAAACAGACTTCTGCGACGGCTGTTCCTTCTGCGCCAAGTCCCATGCCTTGAATGACGGTTCCATCAGCCAGCACCAAAAGTGCGGTTGGTGTTGGGTCTTGCCATACGCTCATAGTGTTTACCTCAATAGTGTGCCGGTATCAGTCAGTTCCAAATCTGACGTGTTATTCTGGTCGTGTTTCACCTTTATCGCCCCATTTGTTTGGGGGAAAGACCCTCATGTGAGGGTGCGAAAAGCGCGACGTTCCAGAGATCAAAAGTGTGATAAGAGAAAGAAATTCGCACGTCAACTTTTTGATAAAATATAAAATTAAATAATATCAATGACTTACAAAAATTAAACTGGTTGCCTGTGGAAACAGCCCTCATTAATATCGGTGAAGTTTAATTCTACAGTCAAACAAAGTGAGCATTAGCGTATGCGTGATGAAATTTCATCGGCCCTAAAATCGGCTATGCAAGACCGCAATAAATGCGAAATCAACACCCTTCGATTGATTACAGCAGCGATTAAAGATCGTGATATCTCGCAACGAAATGGCGGCGATGGACGTATCAGCGATGAGGAAATTCTCGAGGTGCTCTCCAAAATGGTGAAGCAGCGAGAGGAGTCAGCTACGATTTATGAAGAGGCTGGGCGGCTAGAGCTGGCTGAAGGTGAGCGCGAGGAGATTACAGTCATCCAGCGCTTTTTACCCAAACAAATGGACCCGGATGAAACAAAGACCGCATGTCATAACGCGATATCAAGCTGTGGTGCAGAAGGATTGCGGGATATGGGTAAGGTGATGGGTGAGCTGAAAGGCAAATATCCAGGACAAATGGATTTTGGTAAGGCATCTAGTTTTGTAAAAGAATTGCTCGGATAGGCCATTTATGGGGCTGTTGATACCGCTCGTTTGTTTTTTTATAGCCTTTGGGTCGCTTTGGCAGGCCTATCGGGATCCGCAGGTGCCGCTTCCTGCCTTGTCTCAAAATGCCACAGCACTGGTGTTTTTTGCTGTTTTCATTGGGCTAGGCTTCTTACTGATAGAGCAAATGTCCTTGTCCTCTCATGGAGGAAATGATTTTTACCTGATTGTGGGGTTTTGTTTCTGTTGGGCAGCTCTCAGCTTGTTGTGGGTTATACGCAAAATACCGCGTGATAGTGATAGCGAGACGCCTGTCACCTATGTGGTCAATGAATATGCCATTTTAGAAACGGATGATGAATCCCTTTTTGATATGCAGGTTATGCGCCCTTGGTACTTAGAACCGTTTGATTATGTCGACCGGTGCCTTTTGAAAATCGCCGGGCTTTGTTTATTGATCGAGATTCTTTGAACCAAACCAATTATACCCGTAATTCACAGTTAGATTCTTTAAATCACAACAAGCATTGATGGATTGCAAAATCTACTATGGCTCTTTCTTTAAAGTATCGGTAGATATTCACTATGGCGCGCTTTACTCCTCAGCTTTTGGATGACATCCGAGATAGACTGACGCTGTCTGACATTGTCGGGCGGCGGGTGAGCTATGACAAGCGCAAAAGCCAGCCGCAAAAGGGTGATTTTTGGGCTTGCTGTCCGTTTCATAATGAAAAGACACCGTCATTCCATGTGGATGACCGCAAGGGGATTTATCATTGCTTCGGTTGTGGGGTGCACGGGGATCATTTTCGTTTTCTGACAGAAAAAGAAGGCCTCTCCTTTCCTGAAGCGGTAGAGCAGCTTGCTGATGAGGCAGGGGTTGAACTGCCAAAATCTGATCCGCGCATGATTGAGCAGGAGAAAAAGCGAGCATCCCTTTATGATGTGACAGCACTGGCGCAGCAGTATTTTCTTGAGCAACTGCAAGACAAAGAGGGTGCGGCGGCGCGTGGCTATTTGCAGCAGCGCGGACTGAGCTTGGAGACACAACGCCGCTTTGGAATAGGTTTTGCCCCGCGCAATCGCTCTGGCTTGAAGCAGTATCTAGCAGCCAAAGGGATTGAACACGGTCAGATGGTTGAGGCGGGCTTGGTGGTGGCGGGGCCTGATATTCCGGTATCATATGACAAATTCCGCGATCGCATCATGTTTCCGATCCTTGATCTGCGCGAAAGGGTGATTGCATTTGGTGGGCGGGCGATGTCAGCGGATAATCCGGCCAAATATATGAATTCACCTGAAACGCCTTTGTTTTCAAAGCGTTCTATCCTTTATAATGCCGCGAGTGCGCGTAAAGTTGCCTTTGATAAAGGCCGCATTATCGTGGTTGAAGGCTATATGGATGTGATTGCGCTTGCGCAGGCAGGGATCAATGAGGCTGTCGCGCCTTTGGGCACGGCTTTGACAGAGGATCAACTGCGGCTTTTGTGGAAGATGGCTGACGAGCCGATTTTGTGTTTTGACGGCGATGAAGCAGGTATTCGCGCAGCCAGCCGGTCTATCGATGTGGCCCTTCCTCAATTGGCACCAGGTAAAACCATTCAGTTTACAATGCTGCCAGACGGTCAGGATCCTGATGATCTTCTCAAGATTGATGGTGTTGACGCGATGGAGGATCTTTTGGGATCCGCGCGCTCGCTCTCCGATATGATTTGGGTGCGGGAGACTGAAAAAGGTGTTTACAATACACCAGAGCGTAAAGCGGCTCTAGAGGCTAAAATCTCAAGTCTTATCCGTTTGATTTCAGATCCGAATGTGCGTCGCTATTATGAGCAAGCTTTTCGTGAGCGCATGCAGGTATTCTTCAGGCCAAACAGTGGGGGGCGTGCTCACTCCTATGGTCGTGGTAATCAAAGGGGCAATCAAGGGGGCTACCGGTCGTCTTATGATGGTTCTTATCAAAATAAAGGACAGGCAGGCGGTCGGTTTGGCGTTGGCCAGCATTTGGGATCTCAAGTCAGCGAGGAATTGCGCAAAACCGCGCTGACAAGCCGTAACTATGGCCGTTTAAATACGCCACTGATTGCCCGCGAGCTTGTGTTGGTTGTTACGCTCTTGAACCATCCGGTATTGCTCGGTGATCACCTTGAAGACTTCGCGGAACTTAGCTTTAAGAACCCGTCTTTGAAGCGCATTCAAGGAGCGCTTATTGATTGTTACTCTGATGGGGAAGATATTTCGGCGGCTCAATTGCGTGAAAAAATGATGGAGCGGGGCTTGCTTGACGAGATTTTACACCTCGAAAATGCCCTCTTGAGCCTCCCATTTTGGCAAATTGGGGTAAATGCACCAGATTCTGTGGCAGAATGCGGCTGGAAACAAGCTCTGGCCTTGCATCACCGCGCACATACATTAAATAAAGAGTTGAGAGCAGCCGAGAGCGCTTACGCAAATGACGAAAGCGAATTAAATCTTGAAAGGCTGCTGGACGTGAATGCACAAATTGTCAATGTCGATGGGACTGATATTCTCATTGATAGTCTGGATACTATGTCGGCAGTATGAACCACTTTGAGAGAGTGAGCCATATCAATGATAATTATGAGCGTTATAAATTGGATTCTCACCAGTCTTGATGAATTGGGGCTGCGATGAGTACGGGTTATGGAGATCAGTTCGCGAACAGAGTTAATAGTGACTTAATACACATGAACTAAACACTAGGCGATGGGTTTTTAATCTGTCGCTACTGTGCGTTGTGGAGTGCATAAGTGCTGACTCATATTGGTGAATGAGAATAATTATGGAGAGTTGGCCTGATGGCAGCTCTAAGTGGACATCAGTCTGCGTTTCATTGGAGAAATTTTAATGGCAACTAAAGCGACGGCAAAAAAAGAAGCGTCCGAAAATCAAGCGGATACGCCTGAGGGCCCGTTACTTGACCTGAATAATGCTGAAGTCAAAAAGATGATTAAGGCTGCAAAAATGCGCGGCTATGTCACTTATGATCAACTCAACAAAGTCATGCCGTCGGATGAGGTTACTTCAGAGCAAATTGAAGACACTATGTCCATGTTGTCTGAGATGGGTATCAATGTGGTTGAGGATGACGAAGAGGAAACGGAGTCAGAAGGGGGCGAGCTTGTCGAGGCGACAAAATCATCTGCTGTCACGACAACCAAAAAGAAAGAGCCGACCGATAGAACCGACGACCCTGTGCGCATGTATTTGCGTGAGATGGGGTCTGTTGAGCTTTTGTCACGTGAGGGCGAAATTGCCATTGCCAAGCGTATTGAGGCTGGCCGTGAGGCAATGATTGCGGGTCTTTGTGAAAGCCCATTGACGTTTCAGGCGATTATTATCTGGCGCGATGAATTAGCGGAAGAGAAAATTCTGCTACGCGATATTATCGACCTTGAAGCTACTTATGCAGGCCCTGACGCAAAAAATGTTCCCTCTGCGCCCACAGAGGAAGAGAAAAAAGAAGAAGAAGAAAAGAAGGCTGAAGCTGAGAACGCGGAAAGCTTAGATGCAGATAATGACGATGAAGATGACGATGATGATGATATGGAAAACAGCATCTCTCTTGCTGCGATGGAAGCGGAGCTGAAGCCTGAAGTTGTTGAAAAATTTGATGACATCGCTTCCAATTATGCCAAATTACGCAAACTGCAAGATAAGTTGGTTGAGAGCAAACTAGCAGATAAAAAACAATCAAAAGCCGACGGCGGTAAGATGCAAGAACTGCGTGAGCAGATTGAAGCAGACGTGAAGTCGCTGTCCTTGAACCAACATCGTATCGAAGCGCTGGTTGAACAGCTTTATGATATCAACAAACGTCTGATCGGTTTTGAAGGTCGCCTGTTGCGGTTGGCTGAATCTTATGGCGTGAAACGTGAGCAATTCATTGAGCATTATCAAGGCTCAGAACTTGACCCAAACTGGCTTGATAAAATTACCGGTCTTAAAGGACGCGGCTGGAAAGAGTTTTCAAGTTCTGAACCAACCCGGATCGGTGACCTTCGCGGTGAGATCCAGATGCTGGCCTCTGAAACTGGTCTTGAAACCATTGAATTCCGTAAGATTGTGCACATGGTGCAAAAGGGCGAGCGCGAAGCGCGTCAAGCCAAGAAAGAAATGGTCGAAGCTAATCTGCGTCTCGTGATTTCGATTGCGAAGAAATACACAAACCGTGGCCTGCAATTCCTTGACCTCATTCAAGAGGGTAATATTGGTCTGATGAAAGCGGTTGATAAATTCGAATATCGTCGTGGTTATAAATTCTCGACCTATGCGACATGGTGGATCCGTCAGGCGATCACGCGTTCAATCGCTGACCAAGCGCGCACCATTCGTATTCCGGTGCATATGATTGAGACGATCAACAAGATTGTGCGCACCTCGCGCCAGATGCTGCATGAAATTGGCCGCGAACCAACGCCGGAAGAATTGTCATCGAAGCTTGCGATGCCTTTGGAAAAAGTACGCAAGGTTTTGAAAATTGCCAAAGAACCGATTTCGCTGGAAACGCCGATTGGCGATGAGGAAGACAGCCACTTGGGTGATTTCATCGAAGATAAAAACGCTATTTTGCCGATTGATGCGGCAATTCAGGGCAACCTTAGGGAGACAACAACCCGCGTGTTGGCTTCTCTTACCCCGCGTGAAGAGCGTGTTTTGCGGATGCGTTTTGGTATTGGCATGAACACAGACCACACGTTGGAAGAAGTTGGCCAGCAGTTTTCTGTGACCCGTGAGCGTATTCGTCAAATTGAGGCGAAAGCCTTGCGCAAACTCAAGCACCCAAGCCGTTCACGCAAGTTGCGTTCTTTCCTCGATAGCTGATAACGAATAAGCCGTTACCAGTTGAAAGGCTTTCGGTATGTCATTTTTAAAAAGGCTTTTTGGTGGCACGGATAGCAACACTCAAGGCGAAGGTTTTGGGAAGAATAGTTCTCCTAGTGTCTCTTACAAGGGTTATGAGATTGTAGCTAAGCCGAAAGCCGAGGGCGGGCAATTTCGTCTTGCAGGCAAGATCACTAAAGAGATTGACGGGACGCTCAAGGAACATTTTCTTGTTCGGGCGGACGTCTTTTCTAGTCTGGAAGAGGCCGTGCGGGCTACTGAAAGTAAAGCCAAATATTTAATCGATGAGCAAGGCGAGTATATTTTTTAGGGATAATACGCCCTATTAAGCCTGCGCATGATCTGTTCATGGTGCGTTAATAGACACTGTGTTTTTCTATTTAGACTTGAACTATCTTTGTTTATGGCGTTATTCCAACGCTTGTTGGTGAGTGAATATTTTGGGGGTGGGGATGTCTCTTGATATAGAAAATTTTTTGGATGCGTATGCAATCGCTGCACCGCAAATTTTTTCTCATTCACATTATAGAAGATCGTTAGCGCGTCTTGTTATGACTGTGCTGATGATGCGTGAAGATCGAAAAATCAGAACACAAGAAATAGAGCTTATTAAGAAAATAGCCCGTGCAAAATTCGACCTTGATGAAAAAAATGGTCAGGCTTTATGTGATGAGCTTTGTGCGGATAATGAGCACGAGCCGAGCCTTGATGAGCTGGTCGCCTATATTAAAGAAAATTCAACACCCATTGAGTGCGCTGATTGTATTCGTGAAATGTGGGAAATCGCGGTGTGTGATAACGAGCTTCATGTTTGTGAAAATAAATTTGCGCAACGATGCGGCAAATTGCTAGGCGTCGATATGGATGAAGTTACTTGGTTGAAAGAACTTGCCGTTGTCGTCCATTCAGATGATGGTAACGCGGCTTCTTAGATAACTTCTGCATTTATTACTCTTTTCTATATCTCCTCACATTTCAATAACGGATTATTTAATGATCGGTGATTGGAATTTTGTTTTCTCATTCCTACCTGTTGTTTGTAATTGAGCCGCAATGTTCTGCGGTTACTGCTTCCTCCCATGTTTTATATTTAAGGAACATCATATGCTAACAGCAACTTTGGACCGGCCTGTCTCCGGTATTTCGATTAAACAAATTCTTATAACAGCACTCATTGCGGGCGCGGTTTCTCTGACTGTTTGGGAAATTTGGGCCAAAGTCTTTGCACCTTTTTATATGGGCGGTTCTTTGTCGCCGGTCGGTCTGGTTAAATCATCGCTCGGCATTGGCAAGGAGACCTTTGCAGCTTTAGGTGCTGCTAAATCCGGTGCGGTAGGCACTGCCGTGGCCAATGGCGTTCATCTTCTCACTGGCCTGATTGCCTTTCCGCTCGGCTATATTATTGGTGCGCGCCCGATCTCACGCGCTGTGATGCCGCAATTGCCTTGGTTTGTGACAGGGGCGGTTTATGGCGTCGCGCTTTATGTGTTTGCTATGTATATTATGGCGCATTTATTCGCAGGCTTCCCACCGTTCTTCGGTTTCAACGCGCTTTCACAAGCATCCCTCATTGGTCATACGCTGCTTGGTATTTCCATTGCCGGTGTTGTTGAAGCACGTGATGGCGCTGCTTAAAACGCGAGATATTTTCAAGTCTAACAAAAACCCCGCATGGTGCGCCCAGCGGGGTTTTTTATTTCGGGGTTAGTTTGCCCCAACACCCGCATCGCATTTGCATCACCTCTTGAGGCCCGTTACTCTTGATGCGGGATCAAGAAGGCGGATGATGCATGGCTGAATTGAAGATTAGCTCTAAGGAAGACTTTGAGAAATGGCTTGAGGGAAAACCGCGTGAGGTTTCAATCACCTTAGCAAGCCGCACTGCGCTGCGTGTCTTTCCGCTGGTTGGTGATACCGCGCATCTCAAAGATTTTGATAAAATCATTGTTTCGCCCACCTTATGGGCGAATACTTTATCATGGGTCGCGGCGAAACATCCGACCCATGATAAAGATTGGGATTTTGTCTTCGCCACCACTGACGCCGCCAGCGCCGCCAACGACGCTTCGGCTGTTGCACGCACCATCAAGATTGCCGCCTCCGCGCTTGCTGCCAATGCCGCCGCCTCCGCCTACGCCACCCACCGCGCCGCCGCCTACGTCGCCACCTACGCCGCCTACGCCACCCGCGCCGCCGATCACGCCACCGCCGCTATCGCCGCCGCCACCCACACCACTCACGCGGCCGCTATCTTTTGGGAAGTGCTGACAGAGGATTGTCGTTGGCTTGAGAGTAAGGGAGATGACGCTACCGCCACTCTAGCAGCTCAGCCTTTGTGGCCTGATGGGGTGCCAGCGTGGATAGAAGCTGATGGGATGCCAGCGTGGATAGAAATTGAGTGGGGTGATCTCGTTCGCGAACTGCTGGAGGCGGATGAGAGCTGGCAGGTCTCTATCAATTGGTATGAAGCGCGCCTTCATGGTCGCCCAACAATCATGGCTCCTGATGATATTGTCGAAAAACTCGATCTCAATATCGCCCAGATGGATAAGAAACTGTGGCAAGGCGAACCATCTGCCCTCAACGCTGAAATGCAGCGCTTGATTGATGAAGCCTTGGCCGAGGCACGGGAGAGGGAGGGTGAGGAAGACGTTGGGGATACTGAGATTCCAGCGCTTGAGGCGCTCACCACAATTGGTCAAGGCAGATTAGGCAATAATTGGGTGCAAGATGATGATCTATACCGGATTGTCTACGATGAAAACGAAGATGATGTTGCAGCCACCCGCAGCAAAGTAACACAACAACTTCATGCTCCATTACGCCAAAAAGCTCGTGATTTTGCCAGAAGATGTGAAGGCATTGAGGATATTGTTGGGTGGGATAATTTTGAAGACGCAATATCTAAGTTTGTTGCCTTAGTAGATAAACCGCTTAAAGAAATTCCTCAGGAAATTGCACTGCTTTATGATGCAACGATTACGCTTGCGTCATTTTTGCAATATAATGCTGACTTAAAAGCTGTACCCGTCGGAAATAAGTCGCCACTTGATCCTGATATTGTGCGCATGTTCTCCGATCTCATCAGAACGGCCGCCCCGTGGGTTCGTAATTTTCCTACGGCAAGAGAACTTGATGATAACACTGGTGCCTTTTTAGATGACCCCAAGCTTTTTGCCCCTCAGGCGGCTGTGGTTTTTAAAAGCGCGGGAGAGCATGATCTTATCTCTGCAGAAGATAGAGATTTGATGATTTCGCTTCTACAAGCTTTGGAGAGAGAGGGTTATCAAGCGGTAAAAGCTGGTACACGCAGCACCCAATCAGCGAAGAATTTCGTTATTACTGTGATCACGACCTTTGCGTTAAGTGCAGTTTCTGGCAATTACGGCGCCAAATCTCCTATGATTGGCAAAGCCGGAGACTGGCTTGTTGAACGCGAAGTTCAAGTGACGGAGTTTATGGCTAATGAATCTCCAGATATTCAGGAAGCATTGCAAGCGTTATTTGCTGATCTGAAAGATAACAAAAATAAACAAAATGATGATGTGGGACCACGAGGTATTTTACGGCGACGTGAGGATGATCGGTAGCAAATTAATCTCCTCGTCATCCCAAGGCGTGTTCTTAACACTCCCGCCTCAAATCACCACCTGCTTTAAAGGGGCAAATCCGTTGAAGCCGTTTGAGGCATAAGTTGTTGTATAGGCGCCGGTGTTTTCAATGAAAAGCTCATCGCCGATTGTCAGTGACAGGGGCAGCGGGTAGGGGTTTTTTTCGTATAAAATATCCATGCCGTCGCAGGTTGGTCCCGCAATGACGCAAGCGCTGGTCTCGCCGTCTTCATCGCGATGGCGGAAGGGATAGCGGATCGCTTCATCCATGGTTTCCGCCAAGCCGCCGAATTTGCCGATATCAAGATAGACCCAGCGTGTGGGGTCGGTTTCTGATTTTTGTGAAATCAGCACAACTTCGCTTTTGATGATGCCCGCATTGCCGACCATGCCGCGCCCCGGCTCGATCATGGTTGCTGGAATGCGGTTGCCAAAATGACGCTTTAAGCTGTCATAAATCGCGGTGCTGTAATTGTCGGTGTCGGGAATATCGCTCAGATATTGCGTTGGAAATCCGCCGCCAAGATTGACGCTTTTAAGTTCCATGCCGCGCTCTTCGCACTTTTTGAACAGGACCGCTGATTGGGCGATTGCCTGATCCCATGCATCAATGTTGGTTTGTTGTGAGCCGACGTGAAATGAGATGCCATTAGGCTGTAACCCAAGCTGGCGGGCGCGATCGAGCACTTCTAAGGCCATGGATGCATCACAGCCAAATTTGCGCGACAGTGGCCATTCGGCGCCCTCGTTATCGGTCAAAATGCGGCAGAAGACAGAAGCGCCGGGGGCCGCGCGTGCGACCTTTTCAACTTCGGCAATACAATCAACCGCAAACAGCGTGACGCCGAGGCGGTGTGCTTTGGCGATGTCGGCTTCTTTTTTGATGGTGTTGCTGAAAGACAGTTTGTCAGCCGCCGCACCGGCCGCGAGCGCCATTTCGACTTCTGTGATGGAGGCTGCATCAAACGAGGAGCCGAGGCTTGCCAAGAGGCGCAGAATTTCAGGCGCGGGATTGGCTTTGATCGCGTAATAAATCGCGGTTTCAGGCATGGCGCGCTGGAAGGCTTTGAAATTATCGGCCACAATTTGCGTGTCGATCACGATGCAGGGGCTTGGCGCGTCGTTCTTGTCAAAGAAATCATAGATGCGGTTGTGGATGGCTGCATGGGTCATGCGCGTCCCCTTTCAACGGCATCATGAATGAATTTGGGTAGCGCGAAGGCGGCTTTGTGCACCTCAGGGGTGTAATAGCGTGTTTCAAAATTAGCCGCTTTGAAACGCTCAGCCAAAACATCAACGGGGATGTCTTTTAAAGCCGCATTATCGCTCGCCCAGCCAAGCGCCATATGGCCGCCGATATAGGTTGGGATGGCCGCTATATAAGCGCTTGCATCTTTGAAGATTTGAGTGAAACGCTGGATCGAGGTTACAAGCTCGTCTTCTTGTAAGAAGGGCACGCCGCTTTGTGTGACAAGCACGCCGCCTTGGTTGAGGCAGCGGTGGCAATTGCGGTAAAATTCTTGCGTGAAGAGTACAGCGCCCGGGCCGATTGGATCGGTTGAATCAATCATGATGACATCAAAGCGGCGGTCTGTTTCAGCGACAAATTTTGCGCCATCATCAATGATGAGATCAAAGCGGGGATCGTTGAAGACTGGTGCATTGAAGCTCGCAAAATGTTCCTTAGAAAAATCGACCACTGATTGATCAATCTCAACCTGTGTAAGGCGTGTGACCTCGTTATGCTTCAAGGCTTCTTCGGCCATGCCGCAATCGCCACCGCCGACAATTAAGATTTCTTTTACAGCGCCGTGCGCGAGGATGGGCACATGGGCCATCATCTCGTGATAGATGAACTCATCACGGCTTGTGACCTGCGTTATGCCATCAAGCATCAAGACCTTGCCGAAAAAAGGATTTTCGATCAGCTGCAAATGCCATTCATCAGTTTTTTGCTCATAAAGCACTTGGTCTGCCTTGAATGAGAATTGAACGTCGGCATGGAGCGTTTCGCCGACCCAGCCGCTGCGGACTGGTGCGTTTTGGTTGGCTTCATCTGTCATGATCTAAAGGCCTATCAGGGGACCATTTGCCGTGGCGGTGTTGGCGGAGCCATTTAACACATCTGTGCCACGTTTTAACTGCTTCACTTCAACGCGGCCTGCATTAAAGGCGTGCGATAAGATGTCGATGCAGGTTTCTGGCTTTGTGTCGCCGCACATGAAGACATCAAAGGCTGCATAGCCATTTTCGGGCCATGTGTGCACCGAGATATGGCTTTCGGCCAGAACAGCCACGCCGCTCACGCCGGTCGGCTCAAAAGGGTGCAGGTGAATGTGCAAGAGTGTCGCGCCAGCCTGTTCAACACATTCCAGCATAGCACTTTTGATGCGCACCTGATCGTTCAGACCTTCGGCGTCATAAAGGTCAATAATAATATGTGAACCAGCGAAAGTTTCCCCGTCTTTGGTCACAAAATAATCGAGTGAAGGTTCACTCGTGGAAGATGATTTTTCAACCGTATTCTCATCATGCTTATGCTTTGAGAATGACGTTAAATTCGTAGTCGTATTGTCTTCCGTTTGGGTGGTGCTTCTCGGCTCAATATCGGTTAGAGCCTCCAAGTCCATCCCCAATTGGAAGAGGGCGTCGTCGTTGCGCATGTCGCTCTCCCCAACCAGTAGATGTCCCGGAGTGGGGCTGAGCCCTTACGGACCAGCCTTCGCGGTTGGCGCTCCATATCGGTTTTTGTTTTGCGAGACAACACTTAATTTGCTTTCGAGGGGCAAAAAATGCGTTCCCACAATATTATGACCGGTATAGAGGTTATTGCTCGATTTCCCATTTGATTGCGACAGTGAATGAGAGTTGCTGTTCGCCGCCTGATACTGGGGTTGGTGCTGCTTCAAGTTTTGCGGTGCGCGCATAGCTTTGCACCTTTGGTCGGTTAATGTGGCGTGTGCCTTCTGATAAGGATACAAGCCTGCCGATTTTAACACCTGCGGCTGATGTGTATATTTCGGCTTTACGCTTTGCATCAAGCACGGCGGCGCTGCGTGCTTGATCAAGCAGTTCTTGTTTGTTGGAAAGATCAAAGCGAATGTTGCCCAGCTGATTGGAGCCGAATTGAACAACTTCAGTGATGGTTTTTCCCAGTTTTGCAAGATCAATTACTTTTACTGTGACGGTATTGTGCACTGTATAGCCAACAATCTTGGGTGCTTTTTGAACCTCGCCTGGTTTGGGGCGATAGTGATTGTAACGCGGTTGCACCGAAAAATTGGATGTTTGTATATGTTTTCTTTCAATGCCTATTTTCGTCAAAACACCGAAGATGTCTGCCATCTTCTTGTTGTTTTGATCCAAAGCCTTTTGTGCAGTTTTAGCCTCGCTGATCACACCAGACGAGATATAGGCAATATCCGGTTCGGCATTGACGATGCCGGTTCCTGATACTGAAAGTACAGGCACGGGGCGATGTGTTTCTGCGGCATGGGCTGATTGATTAGGTAGGTGTGTTGAAACAGTTGATAGAACAGGGAACAACATCAAGAAAACTATTGCCGTGGCAAGTTGTAAAGATAATCGTTTTGCGAGCTGTAATGTCATGTATGAATGTCCGTTCTTCTTCTGATTATTTGTAAAGTCTGAGGGTAGATTTTCTACCGCGCTTGTGGCGAGATTTTGATTTTGTCATATGATTTGTGGTTACGGCTGTATTTTGGCGTATAATTCACCAAATGCTAGATTTATTTTAGTCGCTCGCTTGTTTCCTGCACACTTCATGGTATAGCGAGAATATTCTGGCTCAAAGAGGCGGAATATTGGTAGGGCGTGTAGCTCAGTTGGTTAGAGCCGACCGCTCATAACGGTCTGGTCGGGGGTTCGAGTCCCTCCGCGCCTACCATGACCTTGCTCTTTTCTAGCTGGAGCGTTCGAAGATTCATTCTTCGTGTTTCATCATTTTATTTATCTTGCTACAGCCTTATCCTTCCTTTATTCACGTGTAACGTATGGAAATATTGCTATTTATGTTTTCGACATTTAATTTTAAGCACGAGATAGTCGGAATAAAAAATGGATAATGATAATCTTCCAGTTGTTATCTGCATGAAATGGGGTGAATTATATTCATCCGATTACGTCAATGTTCTTTACCATGCAGTTCAAGCAAATCTGAATATTCCCCACAAATTCGTTTGTCTCACAGATAATGAAGACGGGATCGTTGATGGTGTGGAATGTTATCCGATTCCTGACCCTCTCGTCACAGATGCTTTTACACGCCGAGGCTGCTGGCCGAAGTTAGTTTTGTTCCAGCCTGACCTATACGGTCTAAAGGGGCGGGCGCTTTTTATTGATTTAGACACAATTATATATGGTGATTTAAAGCCACTCATAGAAGCCGAAGGTGAAATAATCCTAATTCGTGAGTGGAGACGTTTTGTGGATTATTTTCGTAGTTGGCAGATTAACGGTCAAACGAGCATCTTTGCATTTAATCTTGGCGAATTGAGTTATTTGTATGAAATTTATGCTGCAGATCCTGTGGGGGCTTGTAAGCAATTCAGAAATGAGCAGCGATTTGTAACTCATTATGTAAAGAGTATGAAATTTTGGTCACACCCCACGGTTATTAGCTTCAAACGCCATTTAATGGCGCCGCCGCTTATCAATAGATTCGTGAAGCCTAAAGAGCCATTAGAGGAAACCAGTATCTTGGTTTTTCATGGAATTCCCCGTCCGATCGATGTTGTCCCGGATAATCAACAGGTTTGGGGTAGTTTCTTCCGGTATGGCCGTGGTGCAGTTAAGTACGTGCGTGACTATTGGTTGAAGCACGGTGGCAAAGACCCAGAGTAACTCGATGCTTCAGAAATGCTGAAGTAATACTCAAATTAAGCGATTATATAACGATAACTGCGGGCTCAGATAATGACCTTGCTTGTATTGCTCACATAGTATTATTTTGGGGAGTGAGCATACAGGCTGTTGTATAAACTATCTGGCCTAAAGAAGGAGGACTTCTCCTATATAAAATTAAAGATGATATATAGGAAAAATCCAATGCAGAGATGGGGTTCATATTTTAAAAAAATAAGAACAAAGCTATTTTCAAAAGCTAAATATTTTTTTAAACGAGTAGGCATTGGGAAGTTCGCAGAAAAACCCTCGGTACCTGAAAATTTAAAGCCTATAGGCACGATCTCGGAGCTAGCGGGTAGTCTTTCGTCTATTGCTGAGCCAATAATCAAGCGGAGTGTTGAGCAGTATTATTCTAATTTGTCAGATGATTTTGCTCTTTGCAGAATAATTGGTAACGATTTAGTGCCTCGTCATGAAGATGGCCAAACTTATAAAAACCTACAATTTACATTGGAGCAAGAACCGCATTTAACCAACTGTAAAAAAATGTGGGTGCTGAATCGAATAACATCTCACGATACTGAAAGTCGTTTAATAGCATTGCTAGAAAAACATGATCAACAGTACGAGCGTATACCGTTTGATCAAGATAGATTTAAGCGTATTGGGTTTGACTTTCAAAATGTCCCGGATAGTTCTGTTTTCTTCGATGGAACGTTAGATAATTTACCGTCAGCTGACCGCGATAGAATAATCGTTCAGACCTACAATTCCAAAAATAATTACGCAATGAATAGTAATAATGCTAGAAATTTTGCCTTAGAATTATGTCGATCTAATGCAAAATGGTCATTACCATTTGACGGAAATTGTTTTTTTACGGAGCAGGGGTGGGAAAGCCTTGTTAAGAAGGTAAAAAAAGAGGGACATAATCGATATTTTACCGTTCCTATGGAGAGGCTTTTAGATAATCAGCAAGCCTTAAACGTTGACAGAGTTCCAAACTTAACGGAAGAGCCGCAAATAATATTTCGCAAGGATGCTAGCCTCTCGTTTAACCCAATACATCCCTACGGCCGAAGACCGAAAGTAGAGCTATTGGTGGCGCTTGGTGTTAAAGGCCCTTGGTCCAAGTGGAAGTTATATCCTTATGACATGGAACAGCGTCGAGTCAGTAACGAGGGGCACCGTGTCGGCACGGCAGGTTGGGTTTCACGTTTGTACTCAGGAAAATGCCATTTAGAAGAAAACACCAAACTTGCTTTTATTGAGCGAGGTCAGACTCGCACCTATTCTATAATTTCAAATATAAATAGGCTGGAGAAAGAAGCATCTTTTTTCAACTCTTCAAAACCCTCTTTCTATGATTTGGAGGCGCTGAAAAATTGTAAGGCTAGCAAACAGGTGCTTTTCAAGATGGCAGACGATGCGCTGATGCGAGGGCCATATTCTGTCACTGATAAACCAAACCCTGGTCCAAGTGGAAACTTGCATGACTATTTCCATGCAGCACCTTATTGGTGGCCTAACCCCAACACTAAGACGGGGTTACCTTATATTTACAAAGATGGTGAGCGTGTGCTTGGTACGGAACTGTATGGACAGGGTAGCGATTCATATGATCGCTCGCGCTTGCAGCGGCTTTTTGAAGATACGCTTGTTTTAGCTCTTGCGAACGCAGTGAAGCCAAACGTCAAATATAAAGAACATGCTTTGTTACTGGTAAGAACGTGGTTTATAGAGCCGAAGCATAAGATGAATCCTCATTTGGATTTTGCACAAGTGCGTATGGGGCAGAACCAAAATCGTGGGACTGGAAGGGGAATAATAGAAACAAAGGATTTCTACTTTTTTCTGGATGCGATCAAACTGCTAAACGATGAGAACGTTATTGTTGGTGTGCAGGATTGGTGTGATCACTTTTTCAATTGGCTGAAAACAAGCCCGAGTGGAAAAAGCGAAAGCGCGCAGATGAATAATCATGGAACCTATTATGATCTGCAAACTGCTGCTTTTGCCGCGTTTTTGGGGAAATTTGAAGATTTGCAGCAGATCAATCATAGGGCCCAATCTAGGATAATAGCTAGTATTGAAAAAGATGGCAGGCAACCTTTCGAATATGCCCGAACGATGAGCCAACACTATGCGACGTTCAATTTACAAGGTTGGATTAATTTATTTACAATACTTGAAAGTGCAGGCTTAAAACCATGGAGTAGCGAAGCGGGCGCTCGCCTTGCAACCGCAATTGAACGGTTATCAAGCGACAGTGAACGTGGTTGGACGTTGAAGCAAGTCGAGCCTTTTTATACGCCGCGATTGTTGCCGCTAACAAATATTACTGCCCGGCTTGCGCAACAGTCGCCAGCATTTGGTAAGAAGGAAGAAGAACCTTTAATATTTGACCAGTATTTTGGAATTGCACCGTTTTGGAAATTCAGTCAGGCCTAGACAAATGTTGCTTAGCAACTAGAGATGTATTATCCATACAAAATGTACCTAAAGACATCCTATTATTTTTAATAACAATAAATATATCCGTTATAATGGGATAAAACTTTTGATGAGTTATTTGTGAAAACTGAACATAATTTATGGATGGTCAAAAATTAAATGCAGCCATCTTCCCCCAAATTACTAAAAATCGCTGTATCGTTGATTACCACTGGTAATAGATCTAATCTATTGAAAGCGGTAGTTTCTATTCAGGCATTAGAAGTTCCGGATAATACAGAATTATTTATCTGTATAATAGACAACTCACTGGACGGCGTGGTTCAAGAAAGCAATTTTTTTGAAACGTTAGACCCTAGTCCCATTTCAATAAAGTGCTTCCACGAGCCTCAAAAAGGTATACCTTTTGCACGTAACAAAGCCATTAAAATGGCACTTGAATTAGAAGCAGATTTGTTGTGCTTCATTGATGATGATGAGTTTGTTGCAGCAGATTGGTTAAAAGAAATTGTGTCTACTTGGCAAACATACCAAGCAGACTTAGTTGGTGGTCCTCTTTTTGTTGCTGATGCCGTTGAGGGAGCAACGTCTTGGCAAAAGTTTATAAATAAGAGTCTGCAGCAGCGGGCTGTCAGGAAAATGCGGCGTACTGCCGAAGCAGCTAAACGTGGTAAAAAGTACACCATAGTTACCAACAATTGGCTTTGCGATTTACGTTGGCAAAAACAGAACCAAGTGTGGTTTGATGAGGCATTAAAATACACTGGTGGTTCTGATACTCTATTTTTCAAGGAAGCTCAAAAAGTAGGGTGCGAAATAGCGTGGAATGAGAATGCAATTGTTTATGAAGTCCAGGATGTGAACCGCTTATCCTTACGATATCAGTTTTTTCGCGCCGCATCACAATCACTCAACCATTACAATATGAAGCATTTGGAGCCTGGTTTGTTTCGTATAGCGACGACGCTTGGCATTGCTTTATTAAAATTTTTATCCGGAATCTTGCTTTTCATTTTTCCAATATACGGAATTGCATCTTTGACTATATCCATCCGCGCTATGGGCTGGTCTTACGGACGAATTCAAGGATTAATGGGTCGAATATCGAATCTTTATGATAGATCCTAAAGTAACCTTAGCAATAGAAACATCTTGAGGCTCAATAACTGTCTATTGATGTTAAAGCTCGAAAGCATTCATCTTGAAGTTATTTGATAACGAATCAAGACATTTAATTGTCCGCTTATTCCGAGAAAACTTTCGGAATCATAAGCAGACTTATTTTTTGAGCATTATATTTATG
This sequence comes from Hyphomicrobiales bacterium, assembly GCA_039989895.1. Lineage (NCBI taxonomy): Bacteria > Pseudomonadati > Pseudomonadota > Alphaproteobacteria > Hyphomicrobiales > Hyphomicrobiales bacterium. The sequence goes on along the minus strand of JBDXGY010000004.1, from coordinate 171,314 downwards.
GCATTTGCTGCATTATCCACCGCAGTTACTGCGTGGTTAATGCGCGACATCATTAATAAGATATTTGTGTCTCAAGAGCTTTCTTTGATTGGTGGTTTTGCGGTCATCATAATTCTTGTTTCCGCAATCAGAGGTCTTTCGACCTATGGCTATACTGTATTGTTGGCCAAGATTGGCAACGCTATTACCAGCCAGTTTCAAAAGCGTTTAATTTCTAAAATTTTATCTATGAAAGTGAGTTACATTTCAAAGAAGAATACATCGGAATTCATTGTGCGTATTTCTCAAAATGCACGTTCTGCTCAGCAAGTTTTTATAATGATATCGACGACACTAGGGCGGGATCTGATTACGGTGGTACTTCTTATTGGGGTTATGTTGTCTCAAGATATAGTTCTAACAGCGGTCGCATTTTTGGTGTTACCTCCGGCCTTGCTAGGCGTTTCATCAATAGTAAAAAAACTTAGAAGTATTTCTTCTGATGAAATTGGAGCGATGGATGCTGTCGTGGGGGCAACTCAAGATGCATTACATGGTTTTAAGGCTGTCAAATCCTTTAGGCTTGAAGATGAAATGGAAGCCAGAGTTCAAAAGGCCGCAGGCGGCTTGGAAGACAAAGCAAATAGGGTAATGTCGGTTCAAGCATCGACAGGTCCATTAATGGAAACGCTCGGGGGAGTTTCGATAGGCCTCGTATTACTTTATGCGGGTTGGCAAACGACATCATCCGAAACCGCTCCGGGCGAATTTATGGCTTTTATTGCGGCTTTTTTATTAGCCTATGAGCCGGCAAAGCGACTGGCCCGATTGCACACGAATCTGCAAAGGCCACTTAAAGCTGTGGCAAAACTATACAAGCTTTTAGATGCTGACGAGGTAGAGGGCATCATTGCTGATGCAAAAAATTTGGACATTTCCCAAGTAGCAGGAAAAGTAGAATTTCGAAATGTAAATTTTGGTTATTCCAAAGAAAGGCAGATATTGAATGATGCCTCTTTTGTGGCGCAGGCGGGAAAAGTCACGGCACTCATAGGTGAATCTGGAATAGGGAAGACGACGGTTTTCTCTCTTTTACAACGATTTTATGAACCGTCTTCTGGGCAAATAGAGATTGATGGAAAAGACATAAAACTTGTTCCCGTAGAACAACTTCGGGATGCAATTTCATACGTAGGACAAGAGACGCATTTATTTTCAGGAACGATCGCTGATAATATTGGGCTGGGTAAAATTGGTGCGAGTAACGAAGAAATTTTAGTCGCGGCAAAGGCTGCTTATATATCTGAGTTTATCAATGAGCTTCCGGATGGATTTAATACCATAGTAGCCGAGAGTGGGAGCAATTTCTCGGGCGGGCAACGTCAACGGATAGCAATTGCTAGAGCACTTCTTAAAAACGCACCTATACTCATACTCGATGAAGCCACTTCAGCCTTGGATAATAAATCTGAATCTATTGTAAAAGAGGCCATGTCAAATCTTATGGCAGAACGTACAACTATTATAATTGCTCACCGAATGAGTTCAATTGACCATGCTGATCAAGTATTTAGTGTAGAAGATGGAAAAATAAATCCGGTAGATTTGTAATTTAATGAGCTATTATCTTCATACAAAACCACTGTTTTATTAGATAAAATGACTGTTTTTTCGTTTTTTGACTATTCAATTGGTGAGGGCTGTTGATCCTCTTTCTTGTACACATTCTGATGACTTCAATAAGATGCTATTACTCTTTATAGTTGGTAGAGATTGAGCTGTTAAGGGAGGAACTTGTTTGCTTGAGGTGTCGCATAACTATTGGCTTGTTGTTGCCTCACTCGCGATCGCTTTGATGGCGGGTTTTACTGGCTTGTCGATATTGCATGGTGCATCCACTATGAGCATTGATCGGCGAAAGCGTGCTGTATGTTATGCAGCGGTGACATTGGGCGGCGGTATTTGGTCGATGCATTTTGTGGCCATGCTTGGACTGCAACTGCCAATCATGTTTTATTATGACACGCTTACTACGTTATTTTCGGCCTTGATTGCGATCCTTGTTGTGGGCGTTGCCTTGTTAATTTTGCACTTCAGAGTGCGGACTACTGCGACGAAAATAATTTCTGGGTCAATTATTGGTCTTGGTATTCTTGCGATGCATTATACGGGCATGTCCGGTATGGAAAGGTGCCTGCCGGTTTATGATTTTTTCGGTCTTTTGATTGCTTTCGTTGCCTCAATTACCTTGAGTATTGGCGCTATTTGGGTCGCCTATAGCGAGCGCAATCGCAAGAATATTATTTATGGTACTTTGTTCTTTGGATTTGCAGTTTTTGCCGTTCATTTTGTCGCAATGGCGGGTACGCGGTTTATTGTGATTGAAGCCATTGAAACCGCAGAACGGTTCATCAGCAATGACACTCTGGCTTATATCGTGACACTTGGTTCATTCATTATTTGTGGTGCCTTTTTGTTAAATTCCGCAACTTTTTCTCCGGCAGTGACAGCTCATTCTAGTGGCCATCAACCAGCAGTCATTCTGTCACTTGAAAATGAGGGCGGCGATGAAGCTTTAGATAATGCGACACCTGTCGCAGATACCGCCGCAAAGCGCTCTGCTCAGGTTCCTTATGAAAAGAATGGGAAAACGTTCTTTATCGCATATAGTGACATCGCGGCCATTCGTGCCGAGGGGCATTACACCATTGTTTATAGCAAGGATGAGAAGCTGTTTTGTTCTTGGTCTTTATCGGAAGCGGAAAAGCGTTTGCCGGATACAAGTTTTGTAAAGACCCATCGTTCCTACCTTGTGAATCCAGACCATGTGAGTGGTTTTGAACGTAAAAAAGATAATGGAGTTTGCTTTTTTCAAACTATCGCTTCGCTGGAAAAAGTGCCTGTTAGCCGCACTCGCCTTCCTGTCATCCGCAAGGCGCTTGGTTTGATTTAATGGCATAGCTTATGGTGTGTTAGAAAATTCTAATTTTTAACTTGACTAATTTACTCATATATTAGACTGTGCGCTCCAACGTACCTCATTAAGTGCGCGAGTTATCAGTCAATCGGAGACACTATAAGTGATAAAGAATTTCAAAATAAGCATCGCCGCTTTACTTGCTGCGACATGTGCGAGTGCAGTCAACGCCGCTGAAGTTAATATTTATTCGTATCGTCAGCCGCAGTTGATTGAGCCTATATTGGCGACTTTCACAGAGAAAACAGGTATCAAAACCAATGTTGTTTTTGCGAAGAAAGGTCTTGTTGAGCGCCTTAAAGCTGAAGGTCAAAATTCGCCCGCTGATTTGATTTTGACTGTTGATATAAGCCGACTAGATGGCGCAAAAGCAGGTGGCGTAACACAGGCTGTTTCTAACGAGATATTTAATACCAATATTCCTGATCAATACCGTGATGAGGAAAACCATTGGTTCGGTCTTACAACACGTGCCCGTGTTGTTTACGCGTCTAAAGATCGTGTGGCTCAAAACGAGATTACCTATGAAGAACTTGCTGACCCAAAATGGAAAGGCAAAATCTGTACCCGTTCTGGTCAGCATGTTTATAATCTTGGTCTCTTTGCATCCATCATCAGTAATGGTGGCGAAGAGGGCGCCAAGACTTGGCTTGCAGGCTTAAAAGACAACCTCACACGTAAGCCGACAGGAAACGATAGGGCGCAAGTGAATGCGATCTATTCGGGTGAATGTGATATTTCACTTGGCAACACCTATTACATGGGTTTGATGCAAACAAACGAGAAAAAGCCGGAGCAAAAAGAATGGGCTGAATCGGTCAAAATTCTATTTCCAAACAGCAATGGCCGTGGAACACATGTGAATATTTCTGGCATGGCGCTCACGAAGCATGCACCAAACAAAGATGCGGCTATCGAGTTGATGGAATGGCTTTCTGGAGATGAGGCACAAAGTCTCTATGCGGAAGTCAATTTTGAATATCCGGTAAAACCTGGCGTTGAAGCGTCCAAGCGCGTGCAAAGCTGGGGCAGTTTCAAGGCAGATACTCTCTCACTCAATGACATCGCAGGAAACCGCGATAAGGCCAGCGAATTGGTGGATGTTGTTGATTATGATGGCGACCCAAGCTCTTAAGGCTGGACCCGAAATAAACCACATTACCCTCTCTTCCCTTCTAATTGTCATGACTCATTTTCAATGGTAGAAGGAAGTCGAGCACAGGGAGGGTTTTGTGGGGATTTTGCGATTTATTGTCCTAACTATGATAGCTTTAAGCTTCACAGTTATGGCAAATCGCGCGGTTGGCGAGCCGCTTTCTAAAGAAATTTTATCTGAATATGTATTTGCTCCCTTTTCCATTGGTGAACTGGTCAATGACAAGGGCGTATGGGAGCTTTTAAATTCAGGTGGGGCACATACGGGTTTTGTATTTGAGACTGAGCCTCTAGCGCCTTTACCTGGTTTTTCTGGCGCAGCGATCAATATTCTTGTAGTGCTTGATCTTGATGGTAACTTTCTGGATGTGAAACTTCTTTCACACAATGAACCGATTTTTGTTTCTGGTCTTGGCGAAGCACCATTTCGTAAATTTTTTGAGCAATATCGGGGGCACTCGATTTCCTCATCCATGGTGGTCGGCACGCCCTATGGTGAAGGATCCTCTGCCAGCTCTCTCGTTTATCTTGATGGTGTGACCAAGGCAACCGCAAGCGTTCGTATTGCGCACGAAAGCGTTCTAGCTGCCACTTTGTCTGTTGCTCGTGAAAAGATGCAGGGCGTTTCCACGTCGCCACCAGCCAGTCCTAATGTTGAATATACAGAAGACTTGTCATGGGACGGGCTGGTTGAGCAAGGCTTGGTGACGCGCAAAACATATCTGAATAAGCAGGTCAATAAAGCTTTTGAGGGCACCATTTGGGAGGATGACGACCAAGAGGCGCTCGATAATCCAGATGAAGTCTATCTTGATTTGTGGGTGGTTGATCTTGGCCCACCATCGATTGCGAAAGCTGTTTTGTCGGATGATGGCTTTGCTGAATTACAAGAATTCATGACCATATCTGATCACGACGAGCCGCTGCTTGTTATTGAGACGGGACGGCATGGTTTGGTGTCAGACGAATTTGTCCGCAATACTTCACCGGACTGGATTTCTGCGGAACAAAATGGGCTTCCTGTCGGCTTTCGGGATTCAGATATTGAGGCACAATTAAATGATGCTGTGCCGGATAGTTTACATGACGGCGTGTCGCTTATTTTGCGAACGGACAGGCGGCTTGGTTTTGATCCTACAAGTGAACTGATTTTAAAAATACAGGCTGTCAGAGAGCACGGTGTTTTTCGTCCAGAGATTGGTAGTGTTTTTCTTGAGGTCCAGCATGCAACGGATGAACGTTTTTTTGTGCGAGAAAAGATAGTTAAGCCGGTGCCACCTTGGGTGGATGCACTTCGCAATCGTCAATCTGATCTTGTCATTGCAGGTCTCTTTTTACTGGGGCTTTCGGGCATGCTTTTAACACGTATGCATCCGCTCGCCAGCCATCAATATTTCACGCCTATTCGGCTTGTAATTCTGGCTTTTGTTATTGGCTTTATTGGCTGGTGGGGGCAGGGACAATTGTCAATTGTGACTGTGCTTGGCACAATCAAAACGGCATTTGAGGGCAAGAGTTTTGGCTTCCTTATCTATGATCCGTTCTCTCTATTGATTTGGGGCGTTACCATTATTGGTTTTGTTTTATGGGGGCGTGGATTATTTTGCGGCTGGCTTTGTCCGTTTGGCGCGCTACAGGAGTTTGCTCATCATATCGGTCGATTGTTACACCTTCCGCAATATGAGCCTTCTGTAAAGTGGGACGCGCGTCTGAAATATTTGAAATACGTCATTTTAGCCGGGTTGGTGGCAATTGTTTTCATCGCTCCTGATCACGTTGATAAAGCGGCGGAAATAGAACCGTTTAAGACAGCGATCACAGTCTATTTTGTGCGTGAATGGTATTATGTAGCCTATGCGGTTGGGTTGTTGTTGTTCAGCGCAGTCTTATTCAAAGGGTTTTGCCGTTACATTTGCCCACTAGGGGCTTTCATGGCAATAGGCGGGCTTTTGCGTGGTCGGGACTGGATTAAACGCCGTGAGGCCTGCGGTAGTCCGTGTCAACTTTGCAAGGTCCAATGCCAATATGGTGCGATCGAAAAATCTGGAAAAATTGACTATAATGAATGCTTTCAATGCCTTGATTGTGTGACGATCTATGATGATGAAAATCGTTGTGTCCCAATTGTTCTTTTTGGAAAAAATCGAAAAAATAAATTGGTGAATACTGGCAAGGAACTTGAGGCTTTATGACACTTTCCAGACGCAGATTTTTGATGATCGCAGGTGTGGCGTCAGTTCTACCTTCTGCCGCAGTTGCTAAGACACATCGCTGGCGCGGTCGTGCGCTGGGCGCGGAGTGCGAAATTACCCTGCATGGTGATGAAGGTGTTTTCAATGAGGTTGTCAAGCAGACGCAAATTGTTTTGCGTGATGTCACAAAGCTCTTCAGTCTTTATGAGGACACTTCATCTTTGTCACGGTTGAACCGTGATGGGTTTTTGAATGAACCGGATAGTCGTTTCCACGATTTATTAGATGCGATTAATGTTGCTTTTGAGCAAACTGATGGATTGTTTGACCCGAGCATTCAACCATTATGGAAGGCGCTTTTCGAGGGGCGTTCAGGCCATGCGCTTAGCAAGTTTGTCGGCTGGAATAAGGTCACACGCGAGGGGAACCATATCACGCTTGGTGCGAGCCAAGCTTTAACCTTCAATGGAATTGCTCAAGGCTTTGCGACCGATTTAATTCAGCAAAAGATGGTGGCGGCAGGGGTTGTAAAAACACTCATCAATATGGGCGAATACAGCGCTATAGGTGGTCCTTGGAAACTCGGCATTGCTGATCCGGTATTTGGCACCATTGGTCATAGAACATTGCATAATAACGCTATCGCAACATCAAGTCCGGCAGCGATGCGTTTGACAGACAGTCAGTCACATATTCTCCATCCCCACAAGCGGAGTGCCCCTTTGTGGTCGACGGTCAGTGTTGAGGCGAAAACGGCAACCACAGCAGACGCTTTGTCAACGGCATTTTGCCATGCGCCTCTTTCCAAAATACGAGAGATCGCGACGCGTGCTGATGGGGTTAATTCTGTGACCCTTATAAATAACGTTGGTGATGTTGTTACGCTGTAATTTTATATGGTTCTCTTCAATCCATCACAATGGGTCTAATTAGTAATTTATAGAATTATATGCGTGGAAATGGGTTCACAAATGTTCCAAATGAGTTATCATTTGTATTAGTTTGATTTTAATCTGGGAGGATTTAATGAAAAAATTATTTTTAACAACAACTGCTTTTGCCATGGCGATTAGTGTTGCCAATGCTGATGTGACGGAAACTGATTTGCAAAATGATCAGGTCAATACAAAACAAATTGTAACCAACGGCATGGGCCGCCACCTACAACGTTATAGCCCTCTCAAAACACTCAACAAAAGCAATGTGAAGAACCTAACCCCTGCTTGGGCATTTTCGCTTGGCGGCGAGAAACAACGTGGTCAAGAAACACAACCCCTGATTTATGATGGCGTGATGTATATCACCGGTTCTTATTCTCGCATGTATGCGATTGATGTAAAAACAGGCAAGGAACTCTGGCAATATGATGCCCGGCTTCCAGAGGGTATTTTACCTTGTTGTGACGTTGTTAATCGTGGTGGCGCCATTTATGGAGATAAAATATTCTTTGGCACACTGGACGCACGTATTGTTGCGCTAAATCTGAAAACAGGTGATGTGGTATGGCGCAAGAAAATTGCCGACTACAAAGCAGGATATTCTTATACCGCCGCGCCTTTGATTGTTAATGGTCTGGTTGTTACGGGTAACTCAGGTGGCGAATTTGGTGTTGTCGGAGAAGTTCAGGCCCGCAATGCTGACACGGGTGATCTTGTATGGTCACGTCCTGTGATAGAAGGTCACGTAGGCACCTTAAACGGCAAGCCTTCCACCACAACCGGCACACTCAACGCTACATGGCCTGGCGATCTTTGGAAAACTGGCGGTGGTGCTACTTGGCTTGGTGGTTCCTATGACATTGATACCGATACATTGGTCTTTGGTGCTGGTAATCCTGCGCCATGGAACAGTCACTTGAGGGATGCAGGCACGCCGAAAGACGATAATTCAGGAGATAACCTTTATGCAGCATCGCGTATTGGGATTGATCCTAAAACCGGTGAAATCAAATGGCATTTCCAAACCACACCGCGCGAAGGTTGGGATTATGACGGCGTGAACGAGGTGGTGGCCTATACAGACCGTACAGGTAACAAACGTTTTGCAACAGCAGATCGTAACGGCTTCTTCTATGTGTTGAACCGCGAAGACGGTAAGTTCGTACGAGGGGCGCCTTTCGTGAAAGATATTACATGGGCAAAAGGCCTCGATGAGAATGGTCGTCCGCTCTTCAATGAAGAAAACCGCCCGGGCAATCCGGCGGATGCAGCTGACGGTAAAAAAGGGAAAACAATTTTTTCTTCTCCCTCTTTCCTTGGCGGTAAGAATTGGCAGCCAATGTCATTCAGCCAAAATACCGGCAATTTCTATGTGCCATCTAATGAATGGGGCATGGATATTTGGAATGAGCCTGTTACCTACAAAAAGGGTGCGGCTTATCTGGGGTCTGGTTTTACGATCAAGCCAAACTATGAAGACCATATTGGTAGCCTGAAAGCGATTGATCCAGATACGGGTGACGTTAAGTGGGAATACAAAAACAAAGCACCACTTTGGGCTGGCGTGATGACCACTGCTGGTGGCCTTGTGTTCACTGGTACACCAGAAGGTGAGTTCATCGCATTTGATGATGAAACAGGCGAACAGCTTTGGTCATTCCAAACAGGTTCTGGCATCGTCGGACAGCCTATTACATGGGAACAAGATGGTGAACAATTTGTCTCTGTTATCTCAGGTTGGGGCGGGGCGGTTCCGCTATGGGGCGGCGAGGTTGCCAAGATCGTCAGCTACCTTAATCAAGGCGGTACACTTTGGACCTTTAAGTTGCCAAAACAGTTGGCTCAAGCGAACTAAGAGAACGATCTTATATTAATATGAAGGCACGCTTTTTCGAAAGCGTGCTTTTTTTATTCTTAGGCCTATAATCGCTTCATGTGGAATATTGGCTTGAACACAATCAAAAGGCGTTTCATGGCAAAACAACTACCCCAATCTATTGATGACACATTGGCCCTTCTTAAAGGGGCTGATTATGTGACTGAGCGTGCGCTTGCGACCGTTTTATATCTTGCGTTGAAATTGCAACGCCCTCTGTTCCTTGAAGGCGAGGCGGGTGTTGGCAAAACCGAGGTGGCCAAGGTCTTGGCTGAGGCGTTGGCTCGCCCACTGATCCGTCTGCAGTGCTATGAAGGGCTTGATGTTTCCTCCGCCGTTTATGAGTGGAATTATGCCCGGCAGATGACGGAAATTCGCCTGTCTGAAGCTACGGGTGATACGGATAAAAAAGCCCTCGCGAAAAATCTTTACAGCGAAGAATTTTTGATCGAGCGGCCTATCTTGAGTGCCATGCGTTCCATCAATGGAAAGGCACCGATTTTGCTGATTGACGAGCTGGATCGGGCTGATGAGGCCTTTGAGGCTTATTTGCTGGAGGTCTTGGCGGAAAATCAGGTTAGTGTGCCGGAAATAGGGACCATTAAGGCGGTAGAGCCTCCGATCGTCATCATCACATCAAACCGCACCCGCGAAATTCATGATGCCTTGAAACGGCGGTGCCTCTATCACTGGGTGGATTATCCAACGGCTGAAAATGAGCTTGATATCGTCAAGCGTAAGGTATCCGGTGCGGGAGAGCGCTTGTCGGCTGAAATCGTCGCCTTTGTTCAGCGCTTGCGTTATGCGGAGCTTTTCAAAAATCCGGGCGTTGCAGAGACGCTGGATTGGGCAACCGCTTTGTCTGAATTAGATCAAGCAGCACTCGACCCTGAAATGGTATCCGATACACTGGGTGTCTTGCTAAAATATCAAGATGATATTCAGAAAATACAAGGTAGCGAAGCAGCGCGGCTGATCGAAGAAGCGCGCAATCTTGCACAGGCCGGGTAGGGCTTGATGGCTGGCGTTCTTCCTGAAAATATAGCGCATTTTGCCCGTGCGCTTCGGCGCGCAGGTTTGCCTGTTGGGCCTTCTTCCGTGGTGGAGGCGGTTAAGGCTGTTGAGGTGGGTGGGCTTGGTTCGCGAGATGATCTTTATTGGACATTACATGCAAATTTTGTCAAACGCCGCGATCATTCAGCTGTGTTCCATGAGGCTTTTCATTTGTTCTTTCGCAAACGCGATTTGATTGAAAAAATGCTGCAAATCTTGTCGCCTGTTACCAAAGGCGTAGAAAAAGACAAGGAAAAACCAAAAGCAGGTGCGACACGGGTGTCAGATGCGTTTTTCAACCAGCCGGATGAGAAGCATGATGATGATATCGTGCCGGAGATCGAGGTTGATGCACGCTTTACGATGTCGCAAAAGGATATTGTGCGCACAAAAGATTTTGCGCAAATGACGGTTGATGAACTGAGCGAGGCAAAGCGTCAGATTGCAGGTCTTCAATTGCCGGTGGATAATATCAAGACACGACGGTTTGCTCGTTCCCATCACACAATCAAGCTGGACATGAGCGCCACCTTACGTACATCTATGGGTTCAGGTGGAGATCTTCTTTTGCCGCAATTTGTTGCGCCAAAACATGTGCCGCCGCCGATCGTGGCCTTGTGTGATATCTCGGGATCAATGAGCCAATATTCGCGTATCTTTTTGCATTTTCTGCACGCTCTAGCAGAGAAAAACCGTCGTGTTCATACGTTTTTGTTTGGCACGAGACTGACCAATGTGACCCGCCAATTGAAGATGAAGGACCCTGATGAGGCACTTGATGGCGTCAGCGATGCTGTACTCGACTGGTCGGGGGGAACGCGGATTGCCTCTACTTTGCGCAGCTTTAATCGCGATTGGTCACGCCGCGTTTTGGGGCAAGGGGCGATTGTGCTTATGATAACCGATGGGTTGGAGCGTGATGGTGTGGATGAATTGTCCCATGAGATGGACCGCTTGCATCGCTCTTGCCGTCATCTTTTGTGGCTTAACCCGTTGTTACGCTATGATCGTTTTGAGGCTCGCGCGCAGGGCATTCGGGCGATGTTGAACCATGTTGATGACTTTCGGGCGATCCATAGCATTGATGCGATGGCTGATTTGTGTTCTGCCTTGTCAGAGCCACGCATGACACGCCATGATCCCAAGGCATGGCTGGCGGCATAGGAGAAGATGATGCAGAGCAAAGACAGGCTTGATGTTCTAACAATTGCTGAGCAATGGAAGCGGGATGGGCGTGCGCTGGCGCTTGCGACCGTGATCAAAACATGGGGCTCTGCACCGCGTCCGGTTGGGGCACATTTGGTGATTGACGGCGATGGCAATTTTGAAGGCTCTGTATCTGGCGGATGTGTTGAAGGGTCAGTGATCACTGAGGCGATGGATGTGATTGCCGATGGTCAAGCTCGCACTTTGTCGTTTGGTGTTGCAGATGAAACCGCTTGGGAGGTTGGGCTTTCTTGTGGTGGTGAAATTGCCGTCTATCTTGAGCGGGTGACATAAGATGGAGCTTGAACTTCTTTCTCGATTGAATGAAATGCGCTCAAAGCGCATTGCTGTGATTGTTGCGACCGATATGACGGATGGCTCGCAATCGGGTAAGGGACGACAACGGCTTTTTGTACGCGGCGAGATTTCTGATGATGAGCCATTGAATGATGAATTGAATGCTCGTTTTTTGTCTGGTAAATCGGGATCAGTGGGCGAGGTTTTTCTTGCCGTTTATCTGCCGCCACCACGGCTGGTTATTATTGGCGCAGTTCATATTTCGCAGCATATGGTAGGATTGGCGCAGGCCGCAGGGTTTGATGTGAGCGTGATTGATCCGCGCACGGCCTTTGCAAGTCCAGAGCGATTTCCCAATGTAACGCTTCATGCTGAATGGCCGGACGAAATTTTAAACGATCAGCCGCTGGATTCCTATACGGCGCTCGCGGCTCTTACTCATGATCCAAAAATCGATGATGTGCCGCTTGAAGCTGCTCTTCATGCTGGGTGCTTTTATGTGGGGGCTTTGGGCGGGCGCAAGACCAATGAAAAGAGAATTGCTCGGCTGCGATCAAGCGGCGTGAGTGATGATCAGTTGGCCCGTATCGACGCGCCGATTGGTCTTGATATCGGGGCAACCAGTCCTGCAGAAATTGCGGTTGCCGTTCTGGGCAGTGTGATTGCTAACTTACGAGGTAAGGCGTGATATTTGGTGAGATTGAAACGACGAAGGCTGAAGGTTGCATTCTTGCTCATTCTCTAAAAGGTAAAACCTTTCGTTTTAAAAAGGGCCGTCCTTTATCTCGTTCAGATATTGAAATCCTAAGGCTTGAAAATATTTTGCGCGTTGTTGTGGCGCAATTGAGTGCAGATGATGTGCATGAGGCTGAGGCAGCAAAACTGATCGGGAAGACGGTTGCGGGCACTGGCCTTCGTGTGGAACCACCCTTTACAGGCAGGGTCAATTTATTTGCGCGTAAGAGCGGAGTGATGATAGCGGATATACCGAAGGTGAATGCACTCAATCAACTCGATCCATCTATCACCTTTGCAAGCCTGCCCAATTATTCGGTTGTTGAAGAGAACCGCATGGTGGCAACGGTAAAAATCATTCCTTTTGCTGCGCCAAAACAAGCCGTGACAAAAGCGGAAGCTCTAGGCGAGATGGTGGTGCTTCACCCCTTTGTGCCAAAGCGTGTCGTGCTGGTATCCACGGTGTTGGAGATACTTAAGCCTTCCACTATGGATAAGACGGCCCGTGTTCTTGAGGAGCGGTTGAAGCTTGGCAAATCAGTGCTTACTCGTGAAATTCGTGTTGCGCATGATGCCCTCTCGGTTGAGGCTGGATTACAAAAGGCACTGGCGGAAAAGCCTGATTTGATTATTCTGTTTGGCGCCTCAGCAACAGTAGACCGTGATGATGTTGTACCGCAGGGTCTTGCGCGCGCGGGTGGCACTTTGCATCAATTTGGAATGCCGGTTGACCCGGGAAATCTCTTGTTCTTGGGTGCGTTAGACGATGTGCAAGTGTTGGGCGCGCCGGGGTGTGCTCGTTCGCCTGCGCATAATGGTTTTGACTGGATTTTGAATCGGTTGCTGGCAAATATTCCAGTGACTGGTGATGATATTATGGGGATGGGTGTTGGTGGATTGCTGATGGAAATCACCTCGCGTCCTCAACCAAGGGAGAATGTTTTGGTGGATGAGGACGATACAAGCCAAAAGGTGAGCGCTATTGTGTTGGCAGCGGGGCGATCCACACGGATGGGCGGCCCGAATAAACTGCTTGCACAATTGGATGATCAACCACTGGTGCGCCATGTTGTTTCAAATCTTACCTCAAGCCGTATCGATGAGATTGTCGTTGTGACCGGTCATATGCATGATGAAGTTGAAAAGGCATTGGATGGCTGTGCTGTTCGCTTTGTCCATAACTCTGATTTTGCAGATGGTCTTTCTACATCGCTACGTGCGGGGATTGACGCTTTGGATAGCACAGCCGATGCAGCTCTCATCGCTCTTGGTGATATGCCATTTGTGACGAGTGAGGCTTTTAATTTGATGATTGATGCTTATGATCAAAACGAGACGATTTACGCAGCTGTTGCCACATCGAACGGCAAACGCGGTAATCCCGTTTTGTGGTCTAGACGGTTTTTTGATGCGTTGAAATCAATTCAAGGAGATACAGGTGCCCGACATTTGATCGGTGAAAACGAAGCGATGATTGCCGAGGTGGAAATAGGGAAGGCGGCAGCCCTCGATCTTGATACGCCTGAAGCCTTGAGTGATGTTGGTGGGACGATTGGAAATTAATGCATTCGCATTAAACTGATCGTTGGATTAAAATACTCGTTTTTTGAACTTCCAACTGTCGGCATCCGGCGTCACGACTTCTGGATCATAATTGCCTTCGCGCAATTCTATAGCAGCCTTCACGCCGCGCTTTGCGGCACGATCAACATAAGTTTTTCCAAGCGTCTCATCTTGCTTAACGCCGTAACCGCGCAGAAGGTTGAGGCCATAATTAAATTCACCAATAGGATCACCAAGCTGAGCTGCCTTGCGGTCCCATTCAGCTGAGGCCTTGGCATCTTCATCGGCACCAAAACCATTTTGATCCATATAGGACATCCACGTCATTGTGCCGGTCCAGCCTTTTTTAGCGCAGGCCTCAAACAGCTCGCGTGCCTGTTTATGGTCGCCTTTTTTGGTCATCAAATAGCCTTGTGCGCAGATAACCATATTGACATCCCCGCGCGATGCACGGGCTAGCGACTGCTGCAATGTCATTTCTTCAGGGTTTAAGACGCCGCCCGGGTCATCCTCGATCTTATCGTTCGCCGTGACTGGCCCCAAGAGCAATGGGGACAATGACACGGCCAGCAAAAGGCCTAAAGTGGTTTTTGATCGTGTCGATTGTGATCTTCTTTGGATGATTTTCATGATCGTGTTCTTAGCAAAAAACGGATGGTTTATCCATCTATTCCTAGTTCGGTCTGAAGGCTGCACCCCAAGGGAAGCGTCCTACCTTGATGCTTTTTTCTGCTTTTAGGCTTTCAACACCGATAACCGTGACGTCGCCTGACACGCCATTTGTTGTAAATAGTTTGCTCTCATCGCCATTGAATGCCATGTGCCAAACGCGGCGACCGACGAGGATATAATCCACCACCTCATAGGTTTTTTGATCGACAACGGCCACATGGTTTGATGGGCCGAGCGCCACAAAAACATAACGACCATCTTTGGTCATTTCAAAGCCTACTGGTTGAACCCGGTCGGGGTGAACGCCTTTTACTTTAAAGCTGATTTTTCCTTTTTCGGTTTGATCGCCGGTATTAAAAATAGTGATCGTGCCGCCAATTTCTGCGCTTACCCAAAGTTCGGAGCCATCGTGGGTGAATTCTGCGTGACGTGGGCGCTGGTCGACCAATGAATTCGCGATAATCGCCTGTTTTTTGGTATCAATCCAGTGGGCCATATTAGTGGTTTCGCTGGTTGTAATTGCAATCTTGCCATCAGGTGAAACAGCCATGCCCTCCGGCTCGATACCAACATCAATTTGAGCAACGACTGTGCGTGTTTGGGTATCGACAACGGTGGTGATCGCATCATCTTCATTGGCGATATAAAGATGCCGGTTATCAGGATGTAAAATAAACTGTTCAGGGTCTTCGCCTGAGGGTAACTCGTGAAGCACCTTGCCAGTATCAGGATCAATCACTTGTACTGTGTCGCTATCCGAGGCGCAGACGTAGAGAACTGAATAGTCGTGCGAAAAAATAATCCCGCGCGGTCTCTCACCCACCTCTATGGTGCGGGTGACTTCCAAAGTGTCGGTATCGATAACGCTTATGGTATCGTCTTTTTCATTGGTCACCCAGATTTCATCTGCAAAAACGGGGCTTGTTAAGAGGGCGGTGCTTATCAAAAGGCAGGCTGTTTGTCTTAAAAATTGTGACATGAATTACTCCGTAAAAGATGTGCATGACGATTCACGTATATCTAACCCCAAAGTATCAAGTTCATTGTTTTTATGCAGAAAACCTTCCAATGGTGCGTTGGCAATCACTGCGCGTGAATGGGAGAGCGGAATGGGTTGGCGTAATTGGCCGTTCCACTTTCTAAAGGTCAATGGACGGCCTTTAAAGCCAGCTAATTGAAACTTGTCAGACAATATGTAATCGCGAATTTTTTGTAGCTCATTTGTATTTGTGCGTGTGACAGCTTCACCAATCACGCGCATTGCGGCCCAGGCAGCAAAATCTATGGCCTGCATTGGGCGGGCTTTTTGTTTTTGAAAACGTTTTTGGAGTTGAGCAGCGCCATGTTGTTCAACCGATGGGCTCCAAGCCGTGGGAACAATACCTTCAGATCCAGCCGTTGGTCTTGGTAACCATGTATTGTAAAGTACGTAGCGCCCAAAGTCTCCCGGCTCATCGGCGATGATCAGCATATCGTGGTCGGGTAGGTCTTGTGTGAAGAGGGGGACTTCTTGAGAGGCGTTGCGCCGCATATCTGAAGTATAAAGCCATTCTTTTTGGGCAACAAACTTTATGCCAAATTTCTTGGCGGATTTCTCAAGCGCGACTTTAAATGCAAGATCCCCCGGCAACACACCATAAAGCATCGCCCATTTGGTCCATCGTTTTTTGAGAGCAAATTGTGCCAAGGCATCAGACAGCATTGAACGAGAGGGTAGTGTGTGCAGAACATTCACGCGACATGAGTCATTGCGTAGGGCATTGTCTGGTGCACTCACATTCAGCAAGAGTGCGTTTTTTGCTTCTGGAAGATCGGCTACCGCAATGAGGGCCTCGCGCGGTGCATTGATTATTAGATAAGGTGTTTTTTCTAAGAGCTGTTTTGCAGCTGAAGCAATATCGCCGCCTTCATTTACAATGGTTGTTTCAAGACTATAGCGATGTTTAAGGAACTTGCCGGTTGTCTGATTGTCAGACAAGCCAACCTGTGCCCCGGCTAGGCCTTGATCATCCGGTGTGGCTTGAAGATTTGATAAAACGGGCGGCTGAGGAACGATGAGCTCAAGATAACCAACGGTCATAGTCACATCTGCTCGTGCGATGCTCAATGACCATAAAATCATGAGTAGTGTTGAAACTATTTTTCTAATCAACGGCAGTCTATCCCCCACTCAGTCGTATTTAATATGTACATAAGTTTCCATGAGCTTACAAACAACTTAGATTGAATGGCAATAGATATATGATTATGCGGGTTAGTATATTTTTGTTGCTGATTAAAACGAGATTGATTAGCGTGAGCGCATATTTAGGGAGGAATTTATGCAATTTAGATTTTTTGTACTGGCTGCCGCAAGCCTTGCAACTGCATCATTCGTTCTAGCATCATTGGGTGATGTTAAGGCTCATGGTGATGTTACCCCACAAGCCGTCGATACATCAGCATTGCCGGATATTGGAGAGGAATGGCTTGAAGAAAATCCATGGCGTGATCCTGCTACGCCTGAATGGAAAGTGGCTTTGCAAGTTGGTGCTTCTGGCTACAATCAAAATTGTGCCCGCTGTCATGGCCTTGAAGCGATCTCAGGTGGCCTAGCCCCTGATCTGCGATATTTGGAGGCCAATATAGATGGCGATGAGTGGTATTTAGAGCGCTATCAAAACGGCTATACACAAAACGGTATTACTAAGATGCCAGCCTTCGGGGATCTGCTCGGTCAAAAAGCAGCTTGGGCAATTCGTAGCTATATTGAAGCTCGGCCTGATGATGGCGCTTTGGATGAGCATAGCGACCGCTTGAAAGAGATACGCGATCAACTCAAAACCATTGCAGCTAGCGACAAGTCAGCCGCAGATACTGCAGTAGAAATTGCGCCACTGCGTGAAGAGATGGACGTGATTGCAAAATCTATCGTTACCGCTTCTCAAGCACCTGTTGCTGATTCAGCGGCGTCACGGGCAGTCGCGCTGCTTGATGGCTCACAAAATAGCTTAGTGGCCGCGGCTGAAGCTTTAACCGTTGGCCTATCGGCCGCTGAGTAGTCAAATAGTCCATGCGTTATCATCTCAGTTATTTAATTTTGATTGTCATGCTGACTGCCCTACAGGGGCAGTACGCTTCCCAATCGCTTTTTATTACGCGCGCACATGCGCAGGCGAATAATTGTGAGAATGTACGATTTGGGTTTGGGCATTATAGCAAGCCACAAAACACTGGCCGCAATATTATTGGGCAAAGCCTGGATGATATCCAAGAACGCGGATGGATGCTGTTTTCTGTCTATGAAGACTTCCCGCCGTATTCTTACAACAAGGAAGGGGAGCTTGTTGGTATTGATATTGATCTATCCCGTTTGATTGCTAAAGACCTCGGCGTGGAGGCGCGGTTTTATATCACCAGTGCTGCTGAGAATGTTGATGCGGATTTGCGCAATAACATTTGGAAAGGCAGTCTGGTTGGCGGTCAAATTTCAAATGTCATGATGCACATTCCCTATAATCGAGAGCTTGTTTGCCGCAACGAACACGTGGTTTTGGGGGGGCATTATTTTAACGAGACGATTGCTATTGCTTACGACAAAATGGGCTATTCGGATAGCCTGCCAACCCCTGCTTATTTCAGGTTTGATAGTGTTGGTGTTGAAAATGATACAATTTCAGATTTCTATCTATCAAGCATTGCTGGTGGACAGTTGTTAGCAAATATGAAGCGATATAAGAGCACCGCAGAGGCAATGAGTGCATTGGATGCTGGCGAGGTAAAAGCCGTTATGGGTCCGCTTGGACAGCTTGAACACGGTTTGACCGAACGCCTTGGTGTGCACCAGCCACCGTTGCCGGGATTGGCCCTTGGAAATTGGACGCTTTCGGTAGCAACGAATTTTCGTTGGCGACCTCTTGGATATGCCGTGGAGGATGCCATTATTTCAGCCGTGCAAGATGGCCGTATGGAGAAGATTTTTTCAGATCATGGGCTCAGTTATCATAAGCCTGAATGGTAGAAAAATGATTCGCGTTGCGCTCTTCTTTTACCATTTGATTATGTGCTTCATCAATTCTGCGTAATGTGTCAGAAAAACCGTTTTTAGTTTATGGTCCAAAAGAATTCTTAGTGTGTGGTAATTTATTGTTTTTTGATAATTAAATCAATGGGTAGCTTGTAGACTTCAATTAATTCTACGCCGTTAAATTGCAAGAATTATTATAATAATAATAAGTGTTATTCCTTCTGGTAAATAATAATTCGCTTGCATTGCTTGTTGCTTCGGGGTCTTTTATAATCACTTTGTATGCGTTTAGGATCGGGAGAATGTAGATCTGTGAGCGCAATATTAAAATGACAATCTTGGGAGGATGTCTATGTCTGAAACGACCACACAATCACGTCGTAAATTTCTAAAAGGTAGCCTACTTGCTGGTGGTGCTGCTGCAACTGCTGGCACGCTTGGCGCGCCACACATTGCGAAAGCTGCGACAAAATTGACTATGCAGGGCTCATGGGGCGCAAGCTCAATTTTCTCTGACATGGCGAAACAATATACTGACCGCGTCAACAAAATGTCCGGCGGTGCGTTGGAAATCGAATATCTGCCAGCTGGCGCTATTGTTAAAGCGTTTGCGGTTCAAGATGCTGTTAATGATGGCGTTCTTGATGCAGCTCACTCTGTACCAGCTTATTGGTATGGTAAGAACAAAGCAGCGTCTTTGTTTGGTACTGGCCCGATCTTTGGTCCAAATGCGCATCAGATGATTGCATGGATCCATTATGGTGGCGGTAAAGAGCTCTATAAAGAACTCGTTGAAGACATTCTGGGTCTCAATGTTTCTGCGTTCTTCGCAATGCCTATGCCGGCTCAGCCGCTTGGTTGGTTCAAAGAGCACATTACATCTGCTGATCAGATGCAAGGTCTTAAATACCGCACAGTTGGTCTTGCGACTGACGTTATGCAGGGCATGGGCCTTAAAGTGACACAGCTTCCAGGTGGTGAAATTGTACCAGCGCTTGAGCGTGGTGTGATTGAAGCGTTTGAGTTTAACAACCCAACTGCTGATAGCCAGTTTGGTGCACAAGATGTGTCTAAGCATTATCACCTCGGTTCATATCACCAAGCTATTGAGTATTTTGAAATCTTGTTCAACAAGCAAAAACTCGAAAGCCTTTCAAGTGAAGAGCAAGCAATCTTGGAATATGCTGCTGAAGCGGCTAACACAGCAAACTACGGTCTTGCTATGGATACATACTCCAAAGATTTGGATAAGCTCATCAATGAAGATGGTGTGAATGTTTATCGTACGGACGAGTCTATCATGAAAGCTCAGTTGGAAAGCTGGGATAGAGTTCTTGATGATTTGAATAAAGATCCTTTCTTTAAGAAAGTTGTCGACAGCCAGAAAGCATGGGCTGAGCGCGTTGCGTTTTATGACCTTACTAATGCGGCTGACTTCAAGCTTGCTTACAACCATTACTTCCCAGGCAAGCTCGGCTTCTAGGGTTTTTTTGGATTATAAAAGTTTCAGGACCGGGCTATTTGTCCGGTCTTGATTTGTCTACAAAGACAATTTGCGGACTGTATCGCGTGAGGGACCATGCTTAGTTTCATACATTTTATTGACCGGATCACAGAGTGGTTTGGTAAGGCTTTTGCTTGGTGTGTCGTTGTTATGACATTCGGCACTGGCTATGAGGTTTTTGTTCGTTATGCCTTGCGTGATCCTACATCATGGTCGTTTGATCTCAGTTATATGATGTATGGCACAATGTTTATGATGGCTGGCGCCTATACGTTATCGCGCGATGGCCATGTACGTGGTGATTTTCTTTATCGGCTTTGGAAGCCAAGAACACAGGGCGCGGTCGAATTTGTGCTCTATTTCATCTTCTTCTTTCCTGGTATTTTGGCCTTGATTTATGCGGGTTGGAAATATGCTGGCCGTGCTTTTAACAGCTACGATCCTGCGCGCTGGGAAGTCAGCGTTTATAGTCCTGCTGGCGTGCCTGTTTTCCAATTTAAAGCGGTTCTTGTGGCTGCGGCTATCTTGCTGCTCATTCAAGGAATGGCGCAGGTTTGCCGTTGCATCATCGCTATGCGCGAAAACGAATGGCCTCCTCATTTGGACGACGATGTGGAAGAGCTTGAAGATATTCTATTAAAAAGAGGGCCCGGCGCTATTTTGACCGAGGATTTCATTAAAGAAAACCCGGAAGTAGCCGAGGGGACTAAATAATGTTCGGATTAACTGACCCACAAATTGCGGTGTCGATGCTCGGCATCTTCATTCTGACGATTTTCCTTGGTTTTCCCATTGCCTTTACATTGATGGCGATGGGTATCGGCTTTGGCTGGTATGCTTATGGAAGCTTGAACACCATTTCATTTTTATTTGTTAATCAGACTTACTCGGTGATGAGTAATGACGTTTTGACCGCCATACCGTTGTTTTTGTTCATGGGGTATATCGTAGAGAGGGCCAATATAGTCACCCGGCTATTCGAGACGCTCTATGTGACGGCGTCTCGCTTACCAGGTTCTATGGCCGTGGCGGCACTTGCCACTTGCGCGATGTTCGCAACAGCCACAGGTATCATCGGTGCGGTTGTTACCCTAATGGGCATGCTGGCACTGCCTGCTATGATGAAAGCAAAATATGACACAAGCTTTGCATCAGGTGTTATTTGTGCCGGTGGGTGCCTTGGTATTTTGATCCCGCCATCCATCATGTTGATTGTTTATGCGGCAACCTCGAATGTTTCGATCGTCAAGCTTTATGCAGCGGCAATTGTTCCAGGCTTTATGCTTGCTGGACTTTACATGATTTATGTGATCGGTCGGGCGACCATTAATCCAAAGCTCGCGCCCAAACCGCCGCAAGATGAAACACTTAATCTCAGCTATGGGCGTATTGCTTGGATGTTGGCGACATCATTCTTCCCATTGGCTATTTTGATTTTATCCGTTTTGGGGGCTATTCTTTTTGGTCTTGCAACGCCTTCGGAGGCAGCATCTATTGGTGCGCTTGGGGGATTATTGCTTGCGATCCTTTATCGCTCGTTGACATGGGATAAGCTTCAAGAATCTGTTTATCTAACCGTTAAAACAACAGCTATGGTTTGCTGGATGTTTGTTGGCTCATGGGTGTTTTCTTCTGTCTTTAGTAAATTGGGCGGCGAGCATTTGATCCGTGACTTCGTGATTGGTCTCGATATGACGCCGGTTATGTTCCTGATCTTGGCGCAGTTCATCATCTTCTTGCTTGGCTGGCCTTTGGAATGGTCTGAGATTATCATCATCTTCATTCCAATCTTTCTGCCATTGCTGGCTCACTTTCAGGTCGACCCCTTGTTCTTCGGCATTTTGGTTGCGTTGAATTTGCAAACCAGTTTCCTAACCCCGCCGATGGCGATGGCCGCCTATTACCTCAAGGGGGTAGCGCCCCCGGGTGTTGAGCTGTCGCAGATTTTCAAAGGGGTAATGCCGTTTCTCGGATTGATATTCATTACCATGGTCGCGATTTATCAATTCCCAGCCATCGTTTATTGGTTGCCTGACGTTCTCTATCCTCCTCGTTAGGATCAATTAAAGGAAGATGATTGTGCAAGATTTACATCTCATGTCAGCTACAGACCTCTGTGAGGCTATTGCTGATGGTAGATTGACTTCGCTTGAGGTTGCAAAGGCATGCCTTGCGCGCATTACTGAGCGTGATGGCGAGGTCCAAGCTTTTGCTTATATCGACCATGAGTATGTTTTAGAGCAAGCAACGAGGCTTGATGAAATACGTGCGCGTGGATTGCCGCTTGGCCCGCTTCATGGTGTCCCAGTTGCGCTAAAGGATATTATTGACACTGGTGATATGCCCACAGCAAATGGTCTTGCCCATGATGAGGGCCGCAGGTCACGTGATGCAAGCATAACGCGCCGTTTGCGTGGTGCTGGTGCTTTGCTCTTGGGCAAGACAACGACGACCGAGGGCGCTTATTTTGAACCTACCAAAACACGCAACCCGCACAATCTAGATTATACACCTGGCGGCTCGTCTGCTGGATCAGCAGCTGCGGTTGCTGATTTTATGACGCCACTTGCGGTGGGGACACAGACCAATGGCTCAGTAATAAGACCGGCTTCATTTTGTGGTGTGGTGGGTTTTAAACCCGGCTTTGGGCAAATTGCCCGCACGGGTGTTTTGAAAATATGCCCTTCGCTTGATCAGGTCGGTGCTTTTGCGCGCACGGTCAATGATGCTGCCCTTTTATCTGATGTTCTGGTTGGGGATGACGGTGAAGATGATAGCGTGCTGCCTGCACCCGCGCCACGCTTTGCACAAACAGCCGCATCAGAAATTCCTTTAAAACCACTGTTTGCCTTCATCGCGCCCCCGGATTGGGTAGATGCACCGCAAGATGCGCGTGATGGTTTTGCTGAGCTTTGCAATATACTTGGTGATCAAATTGATATTGTGCCACTGCCTGCTATTTTTGACGGATGTGTTTCGATGCACCGCGTGATTATGGCGGTTGAGATGAGCCGCAATCTTTCTAAATATGCAGATGCCAAGGAGCCTATTTCAGACCATCTGTCGTCTATTATCGAAGAGGGCAAGGGTATATCTGCCCATGATTATCTTGCCGCCCGCGATTGGCAAGGTGTTCTTTCCAGCGGCATTGAAGAGATCATGGAGCGCTATGATGCGATCCTTACGCCAGCATCTTATGGTGAAGCGCCCAAAACATTAGATCAAACAGGCGACCCACGCGCTTGTACTTTGTGGAGTTTCACAGGTGTGCCTGCTGTCACCTTACCACTGCTTGTGGGAGAGAATGACATGCCAATTGGTGTTCAACTTGTGAGTGCGAAACATGAAGATGGTCGTTTGCTGCGTGTAGCAAACTGGTTGATTAAAACATTGAGTGCTGCTGAATAGACCTTAGCGGCTTTTGAAGGAGAAGACATATGATAGATCGCATTATTGCGCTGGTAGCCTTGGGATCGTTCGTTCTTTTTATCACTGTGGTTATCATTTGGGTGCCGGAAATTGATCTCATCATTATTTCTAGTATTTGTATGGCGATGGCCGCTTATGATTTTTATCGTATGCTGGTGCTCGTTCCCCGACGCAAAGCCGCTGCTGAAGCTGAGAAAAACGCTTAATTACACGGAATATACTCCATGACTGATAAACCTGTCATTCTTGTTCCACGCCGGTTGACCGACCCTGTTCAGGAGCGTTTGGCGCGCGACTATAATCCGGTTTTTAATATGGAAGACACGGTTTATGGCGAGCAGGAACTGATTGAACGCTGCCAGAATGTTGACGCGGTATTGCCCTGTCATTCTGAACAGTTCTCGGCGACGGTGATAGCCGCGCTGCCTGAGCGCATGAAGATTATCGCCAATCATTCGGTCGGCACCGACCATGTTGATTTGGCAGCTGCTGCAGCCAAAGGGGTCGTGGTAACCAATACGCCTGATGTTTTGTCGAATGCGACAGCGGAGATCGCCTTTTTGTGCATGCTTGGTGCCGCGCGGCGCGGGGCAGAAGGTGACGTTTTAGTGCGTGCCGGAAAATGGGATTTCTGGTCGCCATCCACCTTTATGATGGGTGTTGAGACAACCGGCAAGCGCTTAGGCATAATAGGCATGGGCAGGGTGGGCCAAGTGATGGCTGATCGTGGGCGCGGTTTTGATATGGAAGTGCATTATTATAACCGTCGCCGCTTACCTCCAGAACTTGAAAAGGGTGCGACATATCACGAGAGCGTAGAAGACCTTTTGCCTCATTGTGATGTGTTGTCGATGCATTGTCCGGCTACGCCTGAAACAACAGGTTTGATGAATAAAGCGATGTTTGATCTCATGCCTGATCGTTCTATTTTTGTAAATACGGCGCGTGGGTCGCTCGTCAATGAAGATGCGCTGATTGATGCGCTGAAATCGGGTAAATTGTTTGCCGCTGGTCTGGATGTTTTTCAAACAGAACCGGGTGGAAACCCTAAATTATCTGAGTTACCCAATATCTACATGCTGCCACATATTGGCTCTGCTACTTATGATACGCGCGATGCTATGGGCTTTCGGGCGCTCGATAATCTTGATGCTTATTTCGCAGGCCATGAGCCACATGATCGGGTAGCTTAGATCTTTTTTTGTTTGGCTTTTTCGAGAGCGTCCTTTGTGTTCGCGTCTCGTCTATTGGTCAAGCGCAACCTCATTCAATAATAGTTTATTATGCTAATATTTTTCCTTTCTTTGAAAAGGTGCTTCTGTATACTAGGTTATATAAGGTGTATTATTCTAATAATATTGAATTTATGAGGGATATGATTGTGTCTGCCATGAAGCCGATTATAGATGTTATCAGGCCTGATGTTGCAAGTTTCTTTGATGAGGAGACGAATGCGGTCTGTCATATTGTCAAAGACCCTGCATCAAGTGCTTGTGCGGTGATTGATTCCATTCTCGACTTTGAAATGGCGTCGGGTACGATCAGTACCGGATTTGCCGATATGATTATTGGCGAGATCAACAAGCGCGGTTTAAAAGTCGGATGGGTGATTGAGACCCATGTTCATGCGGATCATTTATCCGCTGCTCCTTATATATCGGAGAGAACGGGCGGTAAGCTTGGCATCAATGCGCGCATTGACGAGGTGCAAAAGGTGTTTGGGAAAGTGTTTAATGCTGGCACTGATTTTGAAATGGATGGTAGCCAGTTTGATGCTTTGTTTGAGGATGGTGCTACATTTAAAATTGGCACAATGGATGTGAATGTTATACATACGCCGGGCCACACGCCAGCCTGCCTCACCTATGTGATGGGGGATGTCGCTTTTGTGGGCGACACATTGTTTATGCCCGATTTTGGCACTGCGCGAGCAGATTTCCCAGGCGGAGATGCACGTGAGCTTTATCATTCAATTCAAAAGGTCTTGGCTTTGCCTGATGAGACACGGTTATTCCTGTGCCATGATTATAAAGCGCCGGGGCGGGATGTCTTTTGTTGGGAGACGACGGTCGCGGCAGAAAAAGCTGATAATGTGCACGTGGGGGCGGGTAAAACGGTTGATGAATTTGTTGCCTTTCGTACCGCGCGTGATGCGCAGCTATCCATGCCGAAGCTTATCATTCCATCCATACAGGTGAATATGCGTGCAGGTCAGTTGCCACCTGCAGAAGATGACGGAGAGCATTATTTGAAAATTCCGGTCAACCGGCTGGGGCGCCTATAATTTTGGCCCGCCATTGACGGTGCTTAAAAGCTTCAGTTTTTCCCATGCCCGCACAATATAATCGGTCCTGAAACCATGCCCACCGTCATAGAGGCATAGTTCAAGAATTTTAGCGTCTGGATTGGTTTTGCGGATGCAGGAAAGTTTGTCGGTCACATTTTTTACATCGCCAATATAGTCACCATTTTTCTCATACATCGTCAGCACATCAAATACATTGCCTTGGCGAGCTGGACCGATGCGACGACCTTTTAAGGGAACGACTTGATCCTTTGCGCCGTGATAATGGATGACGTTTGCGGGCGGTGATGGACAGCTTTGTGGGTGGGGCGCCCAAAAGGTGCCAGACATGGGCACGAAGCCCACAAATTTTTCACTGCGCTCACAGGCAAGCGTCCATGTCATCATGCCGCCAGCGGAAAACCCTGTCATCAGCAGTTTGGACGTATCTATGGAAAAACGCTTTTCCACGTCAGCAATCACATTGTCAAAATACTCTAACTCGACCCATTCTTCAGGTGGATGCTGTGATGGCGAATTGGGAATATGCCAGTCGGGGCCTGCGGATTTTACGGAGATCAAAGCAAGCCCAAGATCGCTGGCGGCTTTTCCTAATGATTTGTTGTTCATGGCGCCGCTGGCATTGCCTTTATATCCATGGGCATAAATGATGGCGCCTATAGGCGTTTTGCCGTCATGGCCTTCAGGTATGCGGATACGGTAATGCCTGTCATTCTCTATCTCGCAGTTGCTATCCGGCCCACAGGCTAGAGTGGGCGCTGCTATGAAAAGTGAGGGAATGAAAAGTAGTGTGGCTAAAAGGCTGCGCATCAATGGCTCCTATTGGTTATCCTCTTATATGCGTCACAGGCGCGTTTTTTCCACCTCAAATGCTCGTTACCGCGATAGAGTGTCATAGATACCTTGCGTGGAGGCTTTGAACCTCTTAAACAGACGCAAATCTCTTCAAGTTTAGGATATCCCATGGCGCGCGAATTTATCTATTTCATGCAAGGTCTCTCGAAAGCCTATACAGGCGGCAAAAAGGTTTTGGATAATATCCATTTGTCTTTTTATCCTGATGCGAAAATTGGTGTGCTTGGGCCAAATGGCGCAGGTAAATCGACATTGCTTAAAATCATGGCGGGTCTTGAGAAAGATTTCACCGGTGAGGCTTGGGTCGCTAAGGGTGCAACCGTTGGCTATTTGCCGCAGGAGCCGCAGCTTGATGAGAGTAAAGATGTGAAGGGCAATGTCATGGAAGGCGTTGCCAAACTGCAGGCCATTTTAGATCGCTATAATGAGCTGGCGATGAATTATTCTGAAGAAACGGCTGATGAAATGTCAGCGCTTCAAGATCAGATCGACGCGGAGAATTTGTGGGACCTTGAGAGCAAGGTGGAAATGGCGATGGATGCGCTGCGTTGTCCGCCGTCTGATAGTCCTGTTACTAATCTTTCTGGTGGTGAGAAGCGCCGCGTTGCGCTTTGTAAGCTTTTGCTGTCTGAGCCTGATTTGCTGTTGCTTGATGAGCCTACCAACCACCTTGATGCGGAAACAGTCGCATGGTTAGAGAAGCACTTGCGCGAGTTTAAGGGTGCTGTCCTCATCATCACTCACGACCGCTATTTCCTCGATAATGTGACCGGCTGGATTTTGGAACTCGATCGCGGCACGGGCATTCCGTATGAGGGCAATTATTCGGCCTATCTTGAAGCGAAAGCCAAGCGCTTGAAACAAGAGGGGCGCGAGGATGAAGCGCGGCAAAAAGCACTCGACCGCGAGCGCGAATGGATTTCATCCAGCCCGAAAGCCCGCCAAGCGAAATCAAAAGCGCGGATCAAGGCTTATGATGAGCTTCTTAAGCGTAACGAAGATCGCTCACCGACAAATGCGCAGATTGTTATCCCATCGGGACCGCGTCTTGGCGATGTGGTGATTGAAGCCGATAGCTTGAAGAAAGGTTTTGGCGATCGTCTTCTCGTGAATGACCTCTCCTTCAAACTGCCACCGGGCGGTATTGTCGGCATCATCGGGCCGAACGGTGCCGGTAAAACAACCCTGTTCAAAATGGTTACAGGGGCTGAAGAGCCTGATGGCGGTTCGGTGCGTTTGGGCGATACGGTGAAGCTTGGTTATGTGGATCAAAGCCGCGATGATATGGATCCGAAGAAATCCGTTTGGGAAGAAATTTCTGAAGGCAATGACATCATCCACCTTGGCAAACGCGAAGTGAACTCACGCGCTTATTGCTCGACGTTTAATTTCAAGGGCGGCGACCAGCAACAGCCGGTTGGCACGCTTTCGGGCGGTCAGCGCAACCGTGTGCATTTGGCAAAAATGCTGAAATCGGGCGCGAATGTCCTCTTGCTCGATGAGCCAACCAATGATCTGGATACGGAAACTTTGGCAGCGCTTGAAGATGCGCTCGAAGATTTCGCAGGCTGCGCCGTGGTCATCTCCCACGATCGTATGTTCCTCGACCGGTTGGCAACGCATATTCTGGCCTTTGAAGGCGACAGCCATGTGGAATGGTTTGAGGGCAACTTTGAAGATTATGAAGAAGACAAAAAACGTCGCCTTGGACCAGATGCGGTAGAAAATCCACGCCGGATTAAATATCAACCATTCACGCGGTGATGGGGTGATTTTATGAATATTCTTCGTGGACTGTTCGGTATCGTTTCTATTTTATTGGCCTGTGGTCTGCTTATTTTTACGCATGAAAACTACACATCATTGGAAATAGATTTGGGTCCCATAGCGCCAATTATCTTATTAGTAATAGGATTTGGCTTTGTGATGTTTGGCCTCATCACCTTTTTAAAAGCTACTCGTTAGGGGTGGAAGTTTTGGTGAATTTTGTACGGCACCTATTTGGCACTTAAAGCCGTTGAGGTTTCCAGGGTTTGGTAAGTGGTGAGGATGTTATAAGTTTTGAAATAAAGAACGAAATGCTTAACCTAAGTCAATGCCTAGTTTTGTTTTGGCGGCGTCCTTCGCGTAAGCAACAGCTAGCTCTTTCAAAATGCCTAGAGTAGCACCACCGATCAATTCAGCACCTGACTTAGTTTTCTCCCATATCGAATTATCTCGAATAACCTCAAGGTAATCGTATCCTTGATTCGTCATTCGATATAAACCCTTGTTTACTGCTTCAAAAAAACCAGCATCACATAATAGTTCAGCATGTAAATATCTCTTTTTATCATCATCAGAAGCAGACTGGGATACATGTGCTATCAAATATAAATCATTAGAAGCTTCAAATTCAAAAAGTAACTCACGTATAAATTCATCATCTCTTTTCATGGCCAGCCCCATAACACCTTTTCAAGTTTCCCATAATTTCCTATTATCAAACTTTATCAAAGTAAAACTTATCGTGCATAAAAGTGACAAGATCCAGCTGGGCTTTTGTCTTTCATTTATCCCTCTTTCCCCACCAATAAAATTGCCTTTGCCTTTCCTTGTGAGAGTGATTATCTTCGCGGGCGTTCGTCATTGCGCTTATTCGTGCATAGCCCAGAAAGCTCCCCTCATGACTCTTGCCCATCGTCTTTTATTCATGCTGACAGCCGTTGCTGTGGCGCTTTGTGTTGCGACGGTTAGTTATCCGGTGGATTGGAGCCAGCCGATTGGTGAGATCTTGGGTGTTTTGATATTTGCTGTGGCGTTGATGGTGCCATTTATCATCATTTTTGCATTCACCCGATTTGTGAAAACCACGAAGATGGTTTTTGCGTTATGCGGGCTGAATGTTTTGCTGATGGGGCTTTGGATTTATTTTTTTGGTAGCACCTTTATTTGGAACCAAAGCCCTGACGCGCAAGATGGTCTGCTCTTCGCGGTTGCGCCGATTTATGGCATTGTGCTGGCTGTGGGTTTTGGCGGATTGATCTTTTTAGCCGATGTGGCGCTGCGGGCGTTGCAACAACAAAACGCTGATTAAGCGATCGTGATGCGCCACGCATAGCCGCGATAAAGCGGGGTGAAGCGGCCTGTGCGGCCTGCTTCCTTGGCAAAGGTGGCGCTCACACCTGCAAGGCTTGTGCGAGGTTTAACGTGGAAGACAGCAAGCCATTTTTGTAAGATCCAGCGAAAGAGGCCGGGTAAATTTTCCTGCTGACCAAAATCAACGATGTGGAGCGCGCCATCGGGGGCTAGAGCTTTTAATCCCTGTTCGATGGCATTTTCCCACAGTGGAATCATGGACAGTGTGTAGGAATAAAACACGTGGTCAGCATGTGTGATGCCAAACAAGGTGCTGGCTGAAAAATCAGAGGCATCGCCTTTGGCTAAGGTGATGCGATCGCTGAAGCCTGCTTTTTCTACATTGGTGCGTGCTGTGATCAGCATTTCTTCAGAAATATCCAAACCATAGAATTTGGCCCATGGATATTTGCGCGCAGCCATAATCAAATTGCGTCCCGTGCCACAGCCGACTTCCAAAACGCTCTCGCCATATTCGGGTTTTAAATCATCGAGAAGTTGATCGCGACCAAAGAGATAATACTTGCGCGTTAGATCATAGATATGGCGCTGGGATTTATAAATCCCGTCCATTTGTCCAGCATGCTTGTTATTCATAGGTTCTGTGCTCATGGTCTAGTTCTTTACGTAAAGATGGAAGCCGCCATAAATGGCTGAGCGGTCATGTTTGTTTAGGGTGAGGGATTGTTCTTCTTGATAACTCCAGCGCCCCAAGATTTCGTCAACCACGCGACCTGGTAGCAGGGAAGGCTCATCGGCAGTGCGGAAGATAACGCGCGCGCCAGTTTTGGCGGTGCGGGTGATTTGAGACCACAACTCGTTGAGCTGCTGATCGGTCATCCAGTCTTGCGCATCAAGCAGCACATAACCATCCATGCTCTCATCTGCTTCGTCTTTCAGCTTTTCGGTGACAGACTTATTGGTAACAGAGACGCGGTTGGCGCGGCTTTTGATGTGGTCAAAGTGTTGGGCCTGCAAATAGGGCGGCAACGGACCAGAGCGCCCTGTGGAGGTTGATGTACCGTCATCATTCGCGCTGTTTGGCGCATAGCCGCGACCAAAGGCCTGCCATGCAAAATAATTATCGTTCATAGAGAAATGGCACGCGAGCTTTTCTACGCGGTGTTTCAAAATAACTGACATATCGCCGCCACCCGCCAACACATCATATTGTGCTGGTGGGATGCCAAGGCCAAACAGTGATGATTTTTTTGAGGTTACCCAGCGCACAAGACGCTTGTCAAAAATCGGGGCTAATGATCCTTCAAAGAAAGAGCGTTGTTCTTCCATGGTTTTGGCTTTGGTCAGGTCTGCTGGATCAATGCCGTATAGTTTGGCAACAAAATGAGTGACGCCTATGAAATAACCGAGGAGGCCGTGGTGATAAAGATCGCGGGAAAAAAGTGTGATGCGTCTTCGAAACAGGCGGTCGCGGCCTTCCCAATAGGCTTTGGTGGGGGCGTCGATTTCATTTTGCAAGAAACGCTCATAGGTGCGCAGATTGGCTTTTTCATCCGCCTCGCCGAAAAAACGATAGAAGGTTTCATAGTTGGGAAGGGCTTCAACGGCCTTTAGCTTTAATCGGGTGAGGGCGATGTGAGCTGTGTTAAGGTCGACAGCCAAAATCTCTTTTGGGTTTTGTGTCAAATAAGACAAAACATTACAGCCGCCTGAGGCGATGGTGATCAGGCGTGATTGTGGGCCAAGCTGGAGGGCCTGCATATCCACATCAGGGTCTTCCCAGATTTGTGGATAGACGAGACCTTTGAAAAGCCATGTGAACAGACGCTCAGAAAAGCCAGCGCGGCTTGTGGCTTTGTGTTGGTAAACGGCCTTGCGTAAATGTTCGGCTTTATCTTTTGCGACAGCTTCGGTCTGTTCGGCGTCTTGTCGCTGAGTGTTTTGAGACTGCATCCAATTACCCTGATCAATCTGGTGTCAATTTGTCGTCTGCAATGCATAAATTAGCATTCACTCTAAAGCGCGCGCTATTTTTGCGCTAGGTGTTGATAATGAAATTTTTATGAAAGGTCACAAATTTGCAGCAGTGTTGTGGTGTTTGTGGTGGACACTTTATCGTTACTAAAAGCTTTCACTGGCTGTATGCAATTGAGTGAAGTTTAAAATAAATTATCAGACGCGTTTTGGATATATTTCAATATCTCATTGTTATGATGCTTGTTGAATAATGCAAACAGGCAGGTGTAAAATGATTGAGGTAACAAACGGCAAAAGTAATATTTTGTCAGCATTGAAAAATGCGGCGGGGAGTGGCGAATCCAAAGAAGAGCTATTTGGTTTTGTGTTTGATTTATTTGGTGTTGCAAAACACAGTGCAATAGAGTCTGAGCTTGAAATGTGCGAAGATGTGCTCACTCAAATGATTGGCTATGTTGAGGATGAAGCACGCATACGTATTGCGAACAGACTTGCGTCACTAGATGACGCGCCAAGGCGGGTTATGCAACGTTTGTCTTTGGAGCCTATAAACATCGCGAAGCCTGTTTTAATGAATTCAACTGCCTTGCAGGATGATGATTTGATAAATGTGGTACGGCAATGTGGTGCGGATCATCTCGTAGCGATTGCAGACAGAAAGATTGTGACGATGCCGGTTACCACTGAGCTTATTCGTATGGGAAATACGCAAGTTTGGGAACAGTTGGCACAAAATAAGGGCGCTATATTGGCTGATAAATCATTTCAGTTTTTGACCAATCGTGCACATGAAAATGAAAAAATCCAAAAAGGATTGATTGAACGGCCTGACTTGCCGCAATCGGTGGTCGAGGAAATTATTAGTCAAGCTAGCGAATCAGTTCGTGAGCAATTGGTAAAAAGCGGCCGTGGTGATTTGATGGCCCATCTTGATAAAGCAAAGTCAGTTGTCGAAAGCCGCGTTACGGCGAAGGATAATGTGCTTGGAATTGAATTTGATTCTGCTTATGCGCAAGCATTGCGGCATCAAAAATTATGCTCAGTAAAGAATATTGATATTTTGGAAGCCGCACAAAAAGATAACTTCCCTCGCGTATGTGCGATGTTCGCAATTGTTGCAGATTTTGATTTGGAAGATGCAGTTTATTGGCTTTCCATGCCGAAGATTGAACCCGCTATTGTGGCTTTTAAGGTCTTGAATTTTAGAGAAGAACTGGTGTCCGCACTGCTTAATGTGGGGCCTTGGAGCAAAATCTTGAATGATGAAATTCGCCAAAAAGCAATGCGAGCATATGCGAATCTGACGCAAGAAAAAGCAAAACGTCTTTATTTAGAGCGTCTTGAAGGATTTAACCTGCAACAAGTTGCTGCATAATATCCAGAGATCTTGTATCAATGGTTGAAAAGCTTTCTAAAATCGTATAAACATATGTTTATATGATTTTGGAGGCTTTTTTGGATACGCCTACGCACCTCTCTTTTGATACGCTTTTGGGCCGTTTGAAGGCTGCCAGTGAAGCAACACGTTTACGTTTGTTGGCCCTCTTAGCTCAGTGTGAGCTGACGGTTAGTGATCTCACGATCATTCTGGGGCAAAGCCAGCCGAGAATTTCGCGTCATTTGAAGTTGCTTTGCGACGCCGGCGTGATCGAACGTTTTCCGGAAGGCGCGTGGGTTTATTATCGCCTGGTTGATATTGGTCCGGGCGCGGCTCTTATTAGGAATTTGCTGTCTAATCTGGATAAAACTGACCCGCAATTGTTACGAGACCATGAGCGTCTTGAGCAGGTGCGCCAATCCCATGCGGATGATGCCAATAATTACTTTGATGCCAATGCGCGCGAATGGGATGATGTTCGTACGCGCCATGTAGCCGAAGCGGCTGTGGAAGAGGCCGTGCTGGCGCAGTTTGATGATGAGACTTTTAAAAATCAGTTGGATGTGGGCACTGGTACTGGCCGTATGATTGAGCTTTTTGGCGCGCGTGTTGAGCGTTCGGTTGGTATTGATGCCAATCCGCGCATGTTGTCTGTTGCGCGAAATAAGCTTGTTGGAGCTGATAACCCTGTTCAGGTACGCCAAGCGGATGTTTATAATCTCACATTCCAAAATGGCGTTTTATCTCCAGATTTTGATTTGGTGACAATTCATCAAGTCCTTCATTACCTTGATGATCCGGCCCTCGCTCTGTCAGAGGTTGCTCGTGTAACAGCTCAAGGCGGGCGTTGGATTATTGTCGATTTTGCCCCTCATACACTTGAATTCATGCGTACTGATTACGCTCATCGACGGCTTGGGTTTGCTGATGAGCAAATGCTGGGCTGGATTGAGAATGTGGGTATGACACCATTGAAAACAATGAAGCTCGATCCGGAAAAAATTTCGGACCAAGAGCTAACGGTCACTATTTGGACCGCAATAAAAGATCAGTAAAGTTTAAGGACGTCAAAATGCCGCATACACAGAACAATAGAACAAAACTTGGTGAAAAAGGCGCTAATATTAATGTGTCTTTCGAGTTCTTTCCGCCGCATAGTGAGAAGCAAAATGAAGCCTTATGGGAGTCAGTCGAGCGTTTGGCACCCTTAGATCCAAGCTTTGTGTCGGTGACCTATGGTGCAGGCGGCTCGACACGTGAGCGCACGCATAAAACCGTAGAGCGTATCGTCAAAGAAGCCAATTTAACGGCTGCGGCGCATTTAACTTGTGTTGGGGCATCATGTGCAGAAATTGACGAGGTTCTGGATGGTTATGCTGAAGCAGGTGTGACTGAAATTGTGGCTCTTCGCGGTGATTCTCCCGAAGGGGTGGGTGGTGTTTATACGCCGCACCCGGACGGTTATAAATTGACCGCTGATCTTGTCGCTGCAGCTAAACGGCGTGGCAATTTTAAGGTTGCGGTTTCGGCCTATCCGGAAAAGCATCCAGAAAGTGCTGATATTTGGGCTGATATTGAGTATTTAAAACGAAAAGTAGATGCTGGAGCAGATAAGGCGATCACTCAGTTTTTCTTTGATAATGATGTATTTGAAACATATCTCGAACGCGTTCGTCGCTCAGGGATTACAATTCCGATTATTCCAGGTATTGCGCCGGTTCTTAATTTTAACCAGGTCGCTAATTTTGCTGAACGTTGTGGCACGCATGTGCCGGCTTGGTTGCATCGCCGCTTTGAGGGTTTAGAAAATGACCCAGGTACGCGACGGCTTGTTGCTGCAGCGGTTGCGACCGAACAGGTGCTTGATTTGGTGGATCGCGGGATTAGTGATTTTCATTTTTACACGATGAATCGGGCTAATCTGGTTTATGCTATATGCCATATGCTTGGTGTGCGCGGATCACAAGATTCGCAAAAAGCGGCTTAACGTTTAAGCCGCCTTTGTCTCTGCCGTCATGACAGCGCCCTTTATGTGCTCTGCTAAATCATCGAGCGGATCATGGGATGAAAATTCTGGCAAGTGCAGCAATGATTCAATGAGTTGCTCAGGCAAACCAAACAGACGAGCAATATAGGCGGCACGAACCGTTGCCTTGCTCATGTTTTCTTCAGTCTTGATTCCAATTGCCCCCAGCATCGCGAATAAGCCGGTTGCATAGGCAAAGTCGCATGTCAGTTCATCGCAGCCTGTTTGGTGTAATTTTTTGGATACATGTTTTCCAAGTTCGGTGGCTTTTAGGTATTGTACAAGAGCCTCGTCTTTATCGGCACGCTGTGGTCCTGCATTGCCTAATCTTTCTAGCTCTAGCAGTCTGCGCAATGAAGGAGCGCCAATGGTTTTTATTGCTCGTTTTACACTCACAGTAGAAAGTGGCCTGCCGAAATAGGCTGAATTGACTAATTGTAAAACCCGCGCGGCCAAGCTTGGATCATCTTCAATCACTTGTGTAATGTCTTCCAGCGATAGGTCGTCTTTTTTCAATACATCTTGTAATTTCACAAAAACTGAAGCCGGACTTTTAAGTTCATCAAAGATAGAAACACACTCGGTCGCGGTTTTGTATCCAAGCTGTTGGCGGAGCGATAAAATGGCGTTGATCTCATTGATCAATATTGTCGGATCACAGGGCTTTGCGATAAACCTATGGCTGCGCCCGATTGTGCGATGAGTTTGCGCTTCTTCAGCTTCGCCTGATAAAATAAGCCTGATGATGCCGGGTGCCTCATGGGAGATATGTTCAAGCAAATCAGCCCCCGTAATTTCTGGCATTCGCATATCAGAGACAATCACATCGACCGGTGTTTGAGTGACCAGCTCCATGGCTGCACGACCACTTTCGAGAAAGTGCATATCCCACGACCCGCGCTGTGATCGCGTGTAGCGCCTGATGCCTTGTAAGATGTTGGGTTCATCATCAACGAAAACTATGACGGGCTTCATGCGCTTTCTCCCTCACTGTCTGCGCTTTCAAGGGGTAGGGAAATTGTGAAGGTTGTTCCAACCCCGGGCTTGCTGTCGCATTCAATCGTTCCATCGTGTTTCTGCTTGATGATCGTATAGGCAATCGCAAGACCTTGACCTGATCCTTTTCCCACTCCTTTGGTTGTGAAAAAGGGATCAAATATCTGCTTTTTGACATCATCAGGTATGCCGCTACCATTATCATTGATGCTCATTACAACGTGGCGATCAACTAATTTGGTGGCGATAGATATCGTTCCTTTTTCTTCGTTTTCACCTTCTTCTATTGCATCAGCGGCATTAACAATCAGGTTTAATATGACCTGATTGATATCACTTGGAAGGCCTGCAATTGAGGGGAGATCTGCACTCAGATCGGTTTCTACATCAGCAACATATTTCCACTGATTTCTGGTGACGGTCAGCGCGGTTTCAATCAATTGATTAAGATCAAATTCGGTTTTGTCATCTTCGCCAGGATGCGAGAATTC
This sequence comes from Hyphomicrobiales bacterium, assembly GCA_039989895.1. Classification (NCBI taxonomy): domain Bacteria; kingdom Pseudomonadati; phylum Pseudomonadota; class Alphaproteobacteria; order Hyphomicrobiales; species Hyphomicrobiales bacterium. Next base: position 134,626 of record JBDXGY010000004.1, on the reverse strand, counting down.
CTTAATCGCATTGACGATGCTGGCCACTTGGCTGATGCCATCCAATGATTGGTCAATTGATAGGGGGGCTTCTTCGTATAGAAAATCAAGCTCGATTTCTTCTGATTTATTTTTGACTGTTTCAATCAGTTTTTTGACGTCTTCATTATCGCCAAGCTTAGCACTCTCGCTCATAAATATATCGATGAGGTCTGTTAAGTCGGTGATGGTGTCTTTCATGAAGCGCAGATTGTCGCCGATATATTGAATTGGTGTGTTGATTTCATGGGCAACACCACTTGCTAGTGTACCAAGAGACTCCATCTTTTGAGCCTGACTTAACTCATGCTCAAGAGCTATGCGTTTTGCTTCTTCGCGTTTGCGCTTAGAGATATCTCTGAATATCCAGACGGAGTGCTGCCGCCCTTCAATTTCCATGCATGTTAAGCCAAATTCGAGCGGGAAGGTTGAGCCATCAACACGGTGACCGACAGCTTCATGCAATGTATCCTCATGATTTTTTCCGACTTGCATTCGCTCATCATAAATGTCTCTAGCGGTGGTAAAGTCTTCGAACAGTTCCTGCACAGTCAACTCAGCGAAATAGTCCTCACCAAGATCAAAAAGTGTGATCGCTTTTTTGTTAGCGCGAGTTACACACAGTTCGCTATTTACCAGAACAATACCAGTTAAGGTGTGATCCAAAATGGTGTCGAGTTGAACGCGTTGGCTTTCAACTGCGTCAGCCACCTTTTGCAAGACTGTATTGGTTGTATAAAGCTCACGGCTTTTCTCTTCCAGTAATGTTTCTGCCTGCATTCGAGCCAGTTTCTCGCGGGAAAGTCTGGCTTCCAGAATTTCTGGTGTTAAGCCGCCAGTTTTACTTATGCTTTTATTTTGAAGTGCACGCATTGTTCTGGTCCTCCTTGTTCCACATCTTGACGGGTGAATGTGTGGTTGCCACCAAAGTGTTCGATTGCACCAGCGATGAGACCTTCAGCGAGATCTCCCATCATACGATCTGATTTGTAGACGAGTTCCAGTTCTTCATCGGATAATCGTCTGGTCTCAATTTTGGGAAGTTTAGCGTCGGGATAAAGTTTGAGCACTTCGCAATGAATGTAGCTGTCAACCTGCTCTAGAAAGACCAGAACATCGTCAATATCAGTGAAAAAATCAGGATATAATTCATAAAATTGCCCCAACAGGTGCTTGCCGAAGACGCGGATCAGGTCGGGCACGGCTATATCAGTTTCTTTGCTTAAGTTTGTAACCAGAGAAACGATCTCGGAATGGTCATATGTCCCAACCGTCGTATAGGCGCCGCCGGATGGCAAATCGGAGGCGGATATTATATTCTCTGTTGTCTGTGGCCCGAATGAATCTTCGACCATATCTAATAATAATGTAAATACGACGCCTTTCATGACATCTCCAATATAAATTTATTTGTCTTTAAATTTCTCCGTGTCTTGAAATATAATATCTCATATTAATTACTTTTATATTATCCCCATATGAGGACAGAACCGTTTCAATTGGTTCTTGCTTAGTTGTGAATAGCGAAATTTTTGATGAAGAATGCAAAAAGCCGAGGCTAATACCTCGGCTTTTCTAATTCTTTTTGGCCTGTACTCGCCAGATTAAGTCTTTTTACATAACGCCAAGAACAACAGCTGCCACAAATGTGAATGCTGCAAAGGTTATTAAGGTACCAATTGAACGTGTCATAAGTGCCTCCTCAATGTTATTCGAAAGACCTTTTTCGAATTTCAAAAAGACCTCTACTCCTCATAGGGGCCTTCTCACTGAAATTAGTGTTATATAAAAGTAGCACCCTGTCTAATAAAAAAGATGCTGCACTGCATTAAATCTTGGGTATTGTTAATTACACTGTAAATAAATTTGAAAATATTGTATTGTTTTAAATATAAATATTTTATACATGCAAAAATATTGAGACTCGGTGTCTCATTATTTTGACTTTAATTAGATGTGGGCGCTTTGAGATTCATCAGCCTATTATTTTTGTAAATATTTCATCGAATTCAAAAACAATCATATGGCAATTAAAGATTAATCATATGGCGGTATTGGTAGGATAACTATGAAACGCGCATAGTGGGAGAGGCATTTAATGTCCCTTGCTCAAATATTTGATGATACAATTAGCAGTATGGAGAATGATAACTTACATTCTCTCATTGTTGGTCTGTGTCAACAGCGCAGCAGTCATGGAGCCTTAGAGAATTTTGACGAGCAAAAATTCCTCAAAATAACAAGTTTTTTGTTGGGGACGGCTGCTTATAATATACGTGCATCTATTGCCGGTGAAATTCGCGAAATTGAAGGCCTTCCAAGCGAGCTTTATCTTTATTTCGCTTGCGATGATGTGCCGATTGCGAGGTTGTTCATACAGCCAGAGTTCAGTCTGACAAGCGACGATATGCTTCATATAATCAAGAATACAACGGTGGAGCATCGTTTATTGCTGGTTGAGCGAGAAGATTTACCGCCGGAGGTTGTTCAGGAAATCATGCGCATGAATGAAGCAAATGTCATTCGTGTGATGAACAAAAATGAAACCACTGCTATTTTTTATGAATATGACGATAGTCTTGGCGATGATGGTAGCATGGGCTTGATGATTGAAGAGACTGAAGAAGCTAATGTGGAGAAAGAAAATCCACTTGATGTTATGACCATGATGTTTTGTGGGAAGAGTAGATTCGTTGATATCATTGAACTGCTCGCCAAAGCTGGGGAATTGCCAAAAGAAACGGTCAAAGATCTGTTTGGCAAGAAGGAAGTGGAGCCTATCAGTATCTTGTGTAAAGGGCTTGGGATGGGTGAGGAGGCTTTTTCAAGCTTGGCACAATTCCGTTGTCGCCGCCTTGGACAGCTTGAACGTTTGGCTGAAAATGCAGCGGAAGCCTATCCCCAGATTGATGATGAATATGCCAAATCAATGCTTATTGATTTAAAAGGGCAGGCTGCTCGCTTGGTAAAGGCAAGAGCTATTATTTAGAATATATTGTATTCAGATCAGAATATTTTTGAAAAGAGACAAATGGAATAATTCCATTGGCTCGATAATTTTAGGTCGTATTTACTGGAATATGATCTGGGGGAGTTCTAATGATTGATAATGCGATGAAAGCACTTGTTGAACAAGCGGTTGTTAGTGCGCGATCCTTATGTGGCAAAGGCAAGGTCGCTAATTATATTCCGGCGCTGGCTGAGGTTAATCCCGATAAATTGGGACTTGCTGTTGCGCTGGTTGATGGCTCGTCTCACACGGCTGGTGATGCTGATGAGGCATTTTCTATTCAGTCGATTTCAAAGGTATTTACCCTTTCCATGGCACTTGAGCAAATTGGCGATGGTTTGTGGGATTGTGTTGGTCGAGAGCCTTCGGGTTCGGCTTTTAATTCCATCATCCAGCTTGAGAGTGAGTGCGGAATACCGCGTAACCCGCTTATCAATGCTGGGGCGATTGCGGTGAGTGATCGTTTGATTGGTACAGCTAGTGTTGACGGCACTGTGGCGCGTCTTTTGGCATTTATGCGCGCGCGCGCGCAAAGTGATGATTTGTTGATTGATGAGCGTGTGGCATCGTCTGAACAAGAAACGGGCGAGCGCAACCGAAGTCTTGCTTATTTCATGTCAGCATTTGGTAACTTGACGCAACCGGTTGATGTCACTCTTTCGGTTTATTTCCAGCAATGTGCTTTGGCGATGTCATGTAGACAATTGGCGCGTGCAGGGTTGTTTTTGGCGAATGGCGGGGTTGACCCAGCGAGTGGTGAACGCGTTGTTTCCGAAGAAAGATGCCGCCGGATAAATTCAGTGATGCTGACATGTGGGCATTATGATAATTCAGGTGATTTTGCTTTTCGGGTTGGTCTGCCGGGTAAAAGTGGCGTTGGCGGCGGTATATTGGTGGTTGCACCGGGCAGAGGCGCGCTTGCCGCTTGGTCACCGGGATTGAATAAAGCGGGCACCTCTTATGCAGGGTCTGCCGCGCTTGAGCATTTTGCTTCTGAAGCTGGATGGTCGGTTTTTGATTGAATTTTAGATTGCTGTAATGCGTAATTGTCGCTAAATTAGGTTATGAATTTTCGCTTGACCCTTGCTGCTAGACGTTCGGTACTCGTGCTTTTTGTGCTGGCTAAGTTATTTATTACAGCGGGCATGGCGACCGCATCTCCGTTGTCGGGTGGATTAAGTGAAGCGGAGAAGGCAGCCTATATGCTGCCAGATGGCACTATACCGGTCATTTGCCTGACATTCACGGGTGAGGATGACGGCGGGTCGCATCTTATGTGCGATGGATGCTGTAGCTCTTGCAAAGGTATGCTTGGACGTTCAGGCGGGCATGGGGATATTGCTTATCTCACAAAGCTTGCTTTTTTAGGCCATGACAATATCACGCCTCAAGAAAATGACTTGGCCTCGCATGCTCGTGGCCCGCCGATCGCTTAAACGCCTTTATTCTTAAAATCTACCCTTTGAAACCTGCATGCAATAGTTTTGTGGGCGTTGCGTAGACCATTCCACATTTTGAAAACTCTAGTACTTAAGGTTCATCATGACTTTGAAAAAAACATATATTCCGATTTTATTGACCTCTCTTGCCTTGTCAGTGTCGTTTCCTGCGATCAGTTTTGGCGAAAGCAAAATACATGTAGAGAAACCAGTGCTTGACAGTCAGCATAAGCCTAAACATGGGGGCGAGCATGGCAGCCATGGTGAGCATGGCAGTCATGTTGTGAAAGCCAAACATTTAGAGATTTCGACTGCATGGACACGCGCGACCGTGAAAACGGCCAAAGTTGGTGGCGGTTACATCACTATTAAGAATACGGGCGATGAAGCTGATCGTCTGATTACTGGATCGTCTGATTTTGCAAATCATGTTCACTTGCATGAAATGACGCTTGTGGATGATGTAATGCGTATGCGCCCACTTGACGGTGGAATCGTAATTCCCGCAGGTGGAGAAATTGTTTTGAAGCCGGGAGCGCAGCACCTAATGTTTATGGGTTTACAGCGACCATTGGTGAAAGGTGAAAAAGTGACAGTTTCATTGAATTTTGAGAAAGCTGGAGATGTTTTAGTCCCTTTTAAAGTCAATAGTCTGGCCGCTAAAAGCGCCGATGAGCACAGCAATCACAGCGGTCATTGAACCGGATATCTTTTTATTTCAATATAGGAGAGAGATGGAATGAAAAAATCTGTCGACATTTGATAGACTCTCGCGTATGTAAGCGCAAAATTTCATCACTATACGAATGACGAATTCGCCCCGAGATGCAACAGGCTCGGCCCAAAATGGGATAAGGCGCTCTGGTGGTTCATTAAATTAAAAAGGCAAAATAAGATGAATATTCTTGAGCAGCTCGAAAAAGAGCAGATGGAAGCGATCGACACAAAACGCACTCTCCCTGATTTCAAAGCTGGTGATACAGTGCGCGTGAATGTACGCGTGATTGAAGGAACTCGCGAACGTATTCAGGGTTATGAAGGCGTTTGTATTGCTCGTCAGGGTGGTAGTGGCTTTAGCGGAAGCTTCACAGTTCGCAAGATTTCTTATGGTGAAGGTGTGGAGCGTGTGTTTCCCCTTTTCTCACCAATGATCGAAAGCCTTGAGGTTATTCGTCGTGGTAAGGTTCGTCGCTCAAAGCTTTATTATCTGCGTGACCGTCGCGGTAAATCTGCACGGATTGCAGAAGCAACTGATGTGCGTACACGCCGTATTCAAGATGGTGAACGCCAAGTTGCTCTTGATGCCAAAGCAGCCAAGGAAGCTGAAAAAGTGGCTGCTAAAGCCGCAGCCGAAGAAGCTAAAGCGGCTGAAGCTGCTGCTGCAGAAGCACCTGAGGCAGATGCGCCAACCGCAGAGGAATAGGTTAAACAGCCTAATCCACTTATATGTAATTAAAAAACCGCTGTATGAAAATACAGCGGTTTTTTCGTGGGAGGGTTTTTGTAAGTTTTAGAATTTATATTTCAAGTTGAATTTCACTGCATGGCCACTGAAATCAGTTTCTGCACCAGCGGCAAAATCTTGATCGTTGAGATCGATGTAATTATATTCGAGACCTGTGAGAATACTGTCCGTTAGGGCATATTCTGCGCCAGCACCGACAACAAAGCCGCTTTGTATATTTTCATCCGAACCAAAAGGTGTTGTTGTGTCTACTTGGCCGAACGCATAGCCGCCTTCGACATATGTTAGAACACGATCAATTGGAGTGAAACCTGCACGGGCTGTAACTGTCCCTAGGAAATCCAATTCAGAACTGAATCCAACATCATTGGCATCAAGGTCCGTGTAATTCAGGTCACCTTCAATACCTAATACAAATCTGTTGATTTGGTGATTGTACCCAATAACACCACCGCCAATAAAGGCTGTGTCTGCATCAGAGTCGGCACCAAAATTGTTGTCGAAATCACTATCAAGACCAAAGCCAAGGTTGATACCCACATAGGAACCGCTCCAGTCGTATTCTGAAGCTTGAATTGGGGCTGTTTCTAGAATAGGGGCAACGGTTTCTTCTGGCAGGTCGGCTGCCAGTGTGGCTGTTGCCAATAGTGTACTTGCCGCACTTGCTAATAGGGCAGATTTTAAAATTTGTTTCATCATCAACTCCTTATTGCTGCCTAAAACGTGTAAGGAACCGGAAATTATGGGAGGTTGGTTCCAACTAAAGCAGCGTCGATGAGCTATATTTGGTATTTGATTGAGGCTGGTTCTGGTTTGAAATGCGGTTTTTTCGCGATTTATAGAGTGTTTTCAATCACATATTCGAGATATTTTGTAAAAAGGTGTGATCGCTATGGGTATGTTTTTATAAATTACAATTGGTCTTTCAGCGGAAAGGCTTAAAGCCGTGATACAGACAAACAGAATGATAAACTGGTCTATGGCGTGCTTTTTATTCTTCACTGTCTTGACCTTGGCCACTATGGTGAAGGATAAGGACATCAAATATATCCATTCATATAAATGCTGGTAAAGCGCGATATCTTTACGCGGATTGAAAGCGAAGGAACAAAGGTCACACGATGGCAGCTAGAACACTCTATGATAAAATTTGGGATGACCACTTGGTGCATCAGGCTGAAGATGGCACAGGTCTTCTTTATATTGACCGTCATCTCGTGCATGAAGTGACCAGCCCGCAGGCTTTTGAAGGCCTGCGATTGACAGGGCGCACAGTCCATGCACCGGAAAAAACTTTGGCCGTGGTCGATCATAACGTACCAACAACAGACCGCTCTTTGCCAAATCCTGACCCTCAGTCTACCATTCAGATTGAGGCATTGGCCAAGAATGCGGCTGATTTTAACGTCGAATATTATTCCGAGCATGATACTCGCCAAGGCGTGGTTCACATTATCGGGCCTGAACAAGGGTTCACCTTGCCAGGCATGACGATTGTTTGTGGTGACAGCCATACTTCGACCCACGGTGCTTTTGGGGCTCTGGCGCATGGTATAGGCACGTCAGAGGTGGAGCACGTGCTAGCCACTCAGACATTGATCCAGAAAAAAGCCAAAAACATGAAGGTCGAAGTGACGGGCACATTGCCTGAAAGCGTGACGGCCAAAGACATTATCTTGGCCATTATCGGTGAGATTGGTACTGCTGGCGGTACTGGCTATGTGATTGAATATTGCGGTGAGGCCATTGAGGCGCTTTCTATGGAAGGCCGTATGACGATTTGTAATATGTCTATTGAAGGCGGCGCGCGCGCGGGCCTGATTGCGCCAGATCAAAAAACTTTTGATTATGTAAATGGCCGCCCGAAAGCACCAACCGGAAAATCCTGGGATATGGCGCTTGAATACTGGAAAAGTTTGAAAACTGACGAGGGTGCGCATTTTGACAAGGTGGTGACCTTGGACGCCGCTAATTTGCCGCCGATCGTCTCTTGGGGGTCATCGCCTGAAGATGTTGTTTCTATCACTGGTGTTGTGCCTAATCCTGATGATATTGATGAAGAAACAAAGCGTATCTCAAAACAGCGCGCTCTTGATTATATGGGCCTTAAAGCTGGCACTAAAATGACAGACATTGAGCTTGACCGTGTGTTTATTGGTTCATGTACGAATGGCCGTATAGAAGACCTTCGGGCAGCGGCTAGCATAGTGGAAGGCAAAAAAGTTGCTGACCGTGTGGAGGCCATGGTTGTGCCAGGGTCAGGACTTGTGAAGGCGCAGGCTGAGGCTGAAGGTCTGGATAAGGTTTTTGTTGAAGCTGGTTTTGAATGGCGTGAGCCAGGGTGTTCCATGTGTTTGGCCATGAATCCTGATAAGCTGAAACCTGAAGAGCGCTGCGCTTCCACCTCAAACCGTAACTTTGAAGGCCGTCAGGGTTTCAAAGGGCGCACGCACCTTGTGTCACCAGCGATGGCGGCAGCAGCGGCGGTTGCGGGGCATTTTGTTGATATTCGCGAGAGCTAAAGCTCTTTATCAATTTTAAGATCATTAAACGGCGGTTGAATAAATCGCCGTTTTTTATTGATCAGGCCCACCCAATGTGGTTCTCATATTGGACCTGACTTGAGGTTTTGAAGTTATGCCCGATTATATCTTCCATCATTATCCACCATCTCCTGTTGCCGAAAAAATACGTAAGGCTTTTGGTATCAAAGGGCTGAAATGGCATGGGGTTGAGGAAAACCGATTGCCGCCGCGTCCTGAACTTTTTGCGATGAGCGGTGGATACCGACGTATTCCCGTTTTGCAAATCGGGGCGGATATTTATTGCGATACGCAGTGCATTATAGGTGAGCTAGAGGCGCGTGAGCCAGAGCCGACATTGTTTCCAATTGGTATTGGGGGCATGCCTTACGCGTTGTCGCGTTGGAGCGATGATGAACTATTCACACATGCATTCAAAGCGGTACTCGCGCCAGTTGCCGGTGATTTGCCAGCAGAATTTGTAGCAGATCGAGCGCGGCTTTATCTTGGCGCTAACAACGATATGGCGAAAGAGGCCGCTGACATGCCACACACATTGTCGCAACTTCGCGCCATGATGGGTTGGGTGGATGCGCGGTTTCAATCGGGTGATCGCTTTATTTTAGGTGATCAACCAGCCATGCCAGATCTTTTGGTGTGGTATATCGTCTGGTTTTTGCGAGAACGGTACGGCGATGCAGCTGCGTTTTTTGAAGAATTTGAAGCGCTTAATCAGTGGGCAGATCGTATGAGCGCAGTTGGATATGGCGAGCAAAAGTCGATGAGCTGCACTGAGGCGTTAGCCATAGCAAAATCGGCAGAGCCGCAAGCACCTTCCTTTGGCGATGCGCGCGACCCACAGGGCTTAACAGTGGGAATGAATGTGACAATTGAACCGTTGACCGAGAGTGGGGAGACGCCGATTACAGGGCGACTTCATGCGGTTGGGCGTGATGTGGTTGCACTTTACATGAAAAATGATGCCTGTGGCGCGACCGCTGTTCACTTCCCGCGTGTCGGCTATCGGGTGAGGGTTGTTGTTTAGGCGAACTTTGGCTTCATGTCTTGTACCTCACTATGCACGCAAATTCCGGCGCATTTGCCAGAGGAAAATTCTGGTATATTCGGCACGACTATTGATGGGTCGAGTTCTTTTTGTACTTGGTCCTGTGAAGCAGCTATTGCGTTGATGACGCGGTAGCAGAGAAAGACACCTGCTACGCCAAATACTACATAGCCAATGCCTTGACCCAATATTGCGCCTTTCGCACCGTAATAGTGAGCGCCTGCCCAGACAAAAGGAATAGTGCCTATGGTTGCTTTGCCCCAATTTAAGACCGTGGAATAGGTTGCATAACCAAGATTGTTGAAGGTGGCATTCGCAACAAATAATGCGCCATTAAACAAGAACGTCACGATCACTATATTTATGAAGAAGATCACCAGTTCTGTTGCTTCGGGGTCAAGGTGAAATGCTGTGATGATGTAGCCTTTGGTGATGAATAAAAACAGCCAAATGATAGCCGTATAGGCGACGGTCACCACAAGGGAATCGATCACAGTTTGACGGACACGATCATATTGGACGGCGCCATAGTTTTGACCAATGATCGGGCCAATTGCACCCGATAAGGCAAAAATCAACCCGAAGGCAAGCGGGATCAGGCGGCCGATAAAGGCCCAGCCGGAAACAGCACCGTCGCCGAATTGGGCAATTGAAGATGTGACATAGGCATTGGCAACTGGTGTCGAGATATTAGCTAAAATGGCTGGGACTGCGATGATCATACAAGGATGGACGTCTTTGATGATTATGCGCAGTGGCGGAAAGGCAAGCATATCGTGGATTTTGATCACGCTATAAAGTGCTATTCCGATGCTGCCAAGCCGTGAAAGTGCGGTAGAAATGGCCGCACCTGTGACGCCCAAATCAAAGCCAAAAATCAACAGTGGGTCGAGAAATGCTGTAAAAACACCAGTCCCTAAGGTGGCATACATGGCGCGTTTGGCGTCACCGGCAGCGCGAAGAATGCCGGCCAGAACAAGACTAATGCCAAGAATTGGAACGGATGGTACGACGATTTGCAGAAACCCTTTGGCAATTTGAAGTGTTTCGCCCTCTGCCCCTACTAGCGCGATCGCGCTTTCGATAAAGGGAAAAAACATCGCTGAAATGAGCGCCATGGATGTGAACATAATGATGACCGATGAGCCAGCCAAAAGCCGTGCTTTGGCGCGGTCTCCCCGACCGATAGCGCGTGAAACGATTGCTGTTGTCGCAATCATGATGCCGATGGCGATGGAGGTTAGGAAAAACAAGATGGTACCCGCGTAACCAACGGCGGCGGCGAGTTGTTTCATGCCAAGCATGGAGATGTAGAAGAGATTTAAAAAATCGACTAAAAAGACCGACATTAAACCGACTGACGCTGTGGATGTCATAATCAGCACATGACGCATGGTTGATCCGGTACAGAACTTTGGCGCTATATCAGCTGATTGCGATGTCTTCATGATTATATCTCTTAATTTAATCGAAAACTTGTCAGGTTATATGATGTTTTCGGCTAATGTGTAATCATATTTCTCGTTCGATAAAATTGCCACGGGCTATAAAAGATGGGTTTGCAAAATCTGCATCATGAGACTGATTGCGTTTTCCGTATACAAAAGGTGTCCCATCTTCATTGATGACGCTGCCACCAGCCGCTGATAGGATAGCATGACCTGCGGCTGTGTCCCATTCCATTGTCCGGCCAAAGCGGGGATAAATATCAGCTTCGCCTGCTGCCAAAAGGCAGAACTTTAAGGATGAACCGATTGATACAGTGTCTTTTACATTGGAGTTGGTAAGAAATGTGTCGGTTTTTTCATTGCGGTGAGAACGGCTGGCAACAGCCACGATGTTATCAGGATCAGCTTTGCGTACACCTATTGGTGTCGAGGTGCCCTCAATAAGCTCAAAGGCTTTGTCTGCCACAACACCCCCAAAAGTCCGCTTTAGAGCGGGTGCATGGACAACGCCTATAACAGGTATGCCTGCGCTGATCAGCGCTATATTGACCGTAAAGGCTCCGTTGCGGCTGGTGAACTCCCGCGTGCCATCGAGAGGGTCCACAAGCACGAAATGATCGCCAATATCAGGTATATTGCCGGCTGCAGCTTCTTCTTCGGCAACAATGGGAAGCTTAGGAAAGGCTGCGCGTAATCCTTTGAGGATAATCGCCTCAGCCTCAATGTCTGCTTTTGTAACAGGGGATTGATCACCTTTGGTCTCTATCTCGAAATCCGTTTGATAGATTTTCATAATTCGTTCGCCTGCTTTTAGAGCAAGTTCAAGAGCGGTATGGATGAATGCTTGGTGATCAATTTGTTTCATGAGTTTTGTTCTTGTTATGTGGTTTTATTTTAGTAGACCGAACCATCCAATTTTTCATAGATAATTTTTCTCATTGCGCTATTGAGTGCGCTTGGCATGAGTTTACCTGCTATGGCGAAAAGACGGTTTGTTGCGCCGGGAATCAGTTCTTTTTTACCTTTATCAACCGCTTCCCATATTAAGTCGGCAGCCTCTTTTGCATCCATACGGGTTTCGCTCTTGGCTCCTATGGGGGCGTGGCGTTCGGCCTGCGCTGTTTGCATGGGGCCGGGATAAACAACCAAAACATTAATACCTTCACGGCGTAAGGCTTTGCGTAAGCTTTGTGCGTAATTTGCGATCGTTGCTTTTGATGCGGCATAGGAGGCCGCACCGGGGTAACCCACTTGTACAGAAAGGGATGCGATAAAGATAAAGGTACTTCCCCGCTCTAACGCTCCTTGTTGCAGCAGCTGTTGGGTCATTAATAAAGGCGCAGTGACATTGATGTCGATGAGGCGTTGATGGGCTTTGGCTGGAATATCTTCAAAGCGCCCGCTCGCACTCACTGCAGCATTATGGAAGGCCGCCTTATAGGGTGCCTGTGCGCTGATCGTAGCACTTAGTCCTACCAAAGTCTTCAGGTCGCTGAGATCAGCATCGATTTGGAGAAGGTTTTCGGGGTGTGTTTTTTCTAGCGAGGTCCAATCATGGTCGATGCCTGTGACGCTGTGTCCGCGCTTGATTGCTATGTTTGTTAGCGCCGCGCCCAGACCGCTTGCTGCCCCTGTGATTAAGACACTCATGCTGATTGCCCCTCAAACTTTCTCTTTATGGCGTGAAAGAGAAGCGATGACATGGGGTAGTTACGGGTGCGTTTGCCGCTTTTTAATGAGGCATAAATGCCTTTGGCCACTTCTTGGGGTGTCATAAACAAAGAGATCATGGGCGGGTTATCAAACCCAGCTTTAGCATGGAAATGAGTGCGCGTGGGGCCAGGGTGGACTTCTTGTACGCTAACACGTCCACTCCATTCAGTGGCAAGATTGCGGGCTAGGTCAGCCATACCTGTTTTGGTTGCTGTATAGACTGCGAATTGTGGTGTTGCACGGCCTTTAACTGTTGAGCCAACAAAGCAAACACTTCCTTTTGACCGTTCAAGTAAGGGGAATAACAGCTGTGAAAGAGCAAGCGGGCTTTTCAAGTTGGCTTCAATCATGGATTCAATATTATCGGGCTTTTGTGCATCTATATCTCCCACGTAGCCCATGCCTGCATTATGTATTAGATGATCTAGGCTTTCCCAGCCAATCGCGCGTATGTGTGCGGCAATCTGAGCAGGGCTTTCTGCTTTGGAAAGATCCGCTTGATGATAGTAACAGCCTTCAGGAAAGGTAGCTGTTGCCTTTGCACGGCGACCTATAACAAGAATTTTGGCTCCAGCTTTTGCCAGTATCTTTGCCAACTCAAGGCCTATGCCATCAGTGCCGCCAGTGAGGCAAATATGTTTATTGGCGAAAGGATGTACTAAGGGAGGCAAGAGTGATTTCGTCCTTGTTTTCCAATGGTTTCTATTCTGATATATGAACATATGATTAACAGTAGCTGCGCGTTTTGCATAGCAGCTATACGCTAATAGCTCTGGTATGAAATAGGTTTTGATATTATCTCATCATCACAACCTAAGGTCAGGCTTTTCTGACCTCTTTTTGGAGTATAGACAATGGATATTTTTGGAAACATCCGTCAATGGAATAGCAAGCGTAAGACTCAAAAAGCTTTGAATAAATTACCAGACGCACTTTTGAGTGACATTGGTTATATGCGTGATGGCAAAAAACTTCAGCGCGGCACTAATAAATAATCATATTGAACTGGCGACGTTTTAATTCAAAGCTCCGCCTGTCTATTGGAAGGTAGAAACTCATGCTTTTTTTCAAAGAACTACGACGTTGGCGTGAAAACAATCGCTCAATTTCTCAGCTCAACGGTATGTCATCTCGTGAGCTACGTGATATGGGTGTTTCACGCAGTGAGATCCCTGATCGGGTTCGTGGCTCAAAGTAAGCCATAAGATATTTTGTAATAATCAAAAACCGCCGCTCCCTATGGGACGGCGGTTTTTTGTTCGTGAAGTAGAATTTAATTTTGGCGGCATTTCACTTTCACTTTTCGCCCACCACTGTAGTACCAGCAACGCTTAAGTGATGCAGCGCCACCAGCGGCACCGGCTGCCGCGCCTGCGCCTGCTCCAATGGCGGCGCCTCTGCCACCTCCGGCTATTCCACCAATAGTGGCGCCAACGGCCGCTCCCACTCCACCACCAATAAGGGCGCGTTTTTTACGACTGCCCTTTTTTACGCCATGCGGGCAGTGATCTTTATATTTGTGCCCATCAGGGTGGTAAAATTTACAGCGCTTGGAATGAATGCGCACGATAGTACTGTTATCGTGATTACCAATAGATTTGAGGTTGGCATTGCCGCCTAATGGACCTGCAAGCGCGACCTGACTGGTCATCAAAATAGCTAATGCCGCAACATTTGTTGCGATTTTTTTTAACACAACTGGCTCCTTCTTATATGTGCGTAGAAACGCTCTGAATTCTGTTCACCAAGTATTATGGTGTACCTGTGAATAGAAGCTGAATGGTTCAGAATAATTATATCACGAGTGCTGGAGAATTACGATATACCAAATGCACCGCCTGTTGGTGTACATAAAATAACCGCGTCACCTGCTTCAACTTGTGATTGATCGCAGCCCTGAAACTCTTCAATCACGCCGTCTTTTCGTCTTATCGTCGTGGAACCACATTCACCTACCCCGCCACCTTCAAGCCCGTGGGGTGGGATTTTGCGATGTGAGGATACAATCGAGCATTCCATGCTTTGAAGAAAGCGCAAGACCCGTTTTATACCGTCACCGCCATTAAAGGCGCCCTTGCCGCCTGACCCCTTGCGGATTGAAAATTCTTCCAACACAAGGGGAAAGCGATGTTCCAGTATTTCTGGATCAGTGAGGCGGGTGTTGGTCATATGAGTGTGGACGGCATCACAGCCCTTATAGCCGCGGCCATCATTATATTTTCCAGCTGGTGCGCCAGAACAGATGGTTTCATAGTTTTGATAGGTCGCATTGCCGTAGCTCAAATTATTCATGCTGCCTTGTGAGGCGGCCATGGTGCCTAGCGCGCCAAACAGGCAATTGGTCACATGTTGGCTTGTCTCGGTATTGCCCGCAACCACGGCCGCTGGATATTGCGGCTTTAACATGCTCCCTTCAGGGATGATGATATTGATTGGTTTCAAGCAACCGGCATTCATCGGGATGTCCGATTCACACATGACACGAAAGACATAAAGCACGGCAGCTCGAGTCACTGGTTCTGGCGCATTGAAATTGTTTTTCTGCATTTTTGATGTGCCGGTGAAATCAACCGTTGCTTCGCGCTTCTTGCGATCAACCGTGATTTTGACCTTGATGATAGTGCCTTGATCCGTGGGGTAATCGAAGGTGCTGTCAGCGAGCGCATCAATGAAGCGGCGCACGCTTTCTTCGGCGTTATCCTGCACATGATCCATATAGGCTTCGACCACGGGCAGGGAGAAATGATTGATCGTTTTTTGTAGCTCTGCGACGCCTTTTTTATTGGCTGCAATTTGTGCTTTCAAATCGGCGATATTTTGTTCGACATTGCGTGCTGGATAGGGGTGATTAAGCAGTGCATCACGCAGGCGCTGTTCTTGAAAAACATGGTCCTCGACCACATGCAGGTTATCAAGCAAAACACCTTCTTCATTGATGTCTGTGGCACGCGGTGTGAAGGAGCCAGGAGCTAGGCCGCCGATATCGGCATGGTGACCACGGGAAGCAACATAAAATTGAATTTCATTTTCGCCCTCATCAAAGACTGGCGTTACTACAGTGATATCTGGTAGATGCGTGCCGCCGTTATATGGGGCATTGATGGCAAAGACATCGCCGGGTTTCATGCAGGTTTTATTTAGGTCGATGATGGCTTCAACCGAGCGATCCATTGACCCCAGATGTACCGGCATATGAGGGGCATTGGCAACCAGTGCACCGTCTCGATTAAAGACAGCACAGGAGAAATCAAGTCGCTCTTTTATGTTGACGGAATAGGCTGTATTTTGAAGGGTGACGCCCATCTGTTCAGCAATCGACATGAAAAGATTATTGAACACTTCAAGCATCACTGGATCTGCCTTTGTACCAATGGCATGGGTGCGGCTTTTGGCTACAGTGCGGGTCATGATGATATGATCGCGGGCGGTTAATTTTGCCTGCCAGCCTGCTTCTATAACAATGGTTTGATGGGGCTCTATCAAGAGGGCAGGGCCAGCGAGAAGTTGGCCCGGCTTGAGATTTTCACGATGGAAAATATTCGCCTCATGCCATGCGCCGTTTGAGAAAAATTTTGTGAGCTTGCAAGGCGGTGCATCCATGCTCAGTGTTGCCTCAGGTTCATTTATTTCCCCGCCGCCGCCCAGAGCCTCAACATCAAGGGCTTCCATGACAATTGGCTTGTCTTTGATGGTAAAGCCGAACTGTTTTTGATGTGCTTTGTGAAAAGCTTCGCACATTGATTCATATGGTGATAGTGGAATAAGAAGAGTGGTGTCCGAGCCATCAAAGCGTAGATGGCATGTAGAAATTATTGTTATTTCTGAATCGCTTACCCCTTGTTCTTGAAGCTCATGTTTTGATTCAGATTCAAGTTGTTTGCGCAAGCTTGTGATTTCATGAAGTGCAGATTCAAGTGGCTTTACGACAGATTGTTGACGGCTTACACGAACATCGGCAAGGCCCATGCCATAGGCTGACAATATACCAGAAAAGGGGTGAATGAGGACGGTTTCCATGCCCAGACTATCGGCCACCAAACAGGCATGTTGCCCGCCTGCGCCACCAAAACAAGTGAGAGCATAGTCGGTTACATCATAGCCGCGTTCGACTGAAATTTTCTTAATTGCATTGGCCATATTGTCAACCGCGATGGCTAAAAAACCATCGGCTACATCGAAGGCACTGCGCCCATCTGCGACCTTATCTGTAAGGGCATTAAAAGCATTGGCGACAGCTTCTTTATCAAGCGGTTCATTTTGGTTTACTCCGAAAACGGCGGGGAAGTTTTCTGGCGCGAGTTTGCCGACCATGACATTAGCATCAGTGACAGCGAGAGGCCCACCACGGCGGTAGCATTTTGGGCCTGGATTTGCGCCAGCAGAATCAGGCCCAACAGAAAAGCGGGCGCCATCAAAATGGAGAATGGAGCCGCCGCCTGCAGCCACTGTGTGAATGCGCATCATGGGCGCACGCATACGCACACCAGCAACCTCGGTTTCAAAGGTGCGCTCCAATTCGCCGTCATAATGAGAAACATCAGTGGAGGTGCCGCCCATGTCAAAGCCGATTATTTTTTCATGTCCCATGAGGGCTGAGGTTTTGACCGCACCGACTACGCCACCAGCAGGACCGGAAAGGATTGCATCTTTTCCCTGAAACAAATCAGCGGCTGTTAGCCCGCCTGATGACATCATGAAAGAGAGCTTTGTGTGGCTAGTATTATCAATACCGAGTTCGGTTGTTACCTGTTCAACATAGCGTCTTAAAATAGGGGAGAGATAAGCATCAACCACGGTGGTGTCGCCGCGCCCGATAAGCTTCATTAAAGGTGAAATTTCATGGCTGATAGAGATTTGGCTAAAGCCGATTTTGTGTGCGATTTTGCCGATGATTTTTTCGTGCGCGGGATAGGCCCATGCGTGCATGCAGACAATGGCGATAGAGCGATATCCCGCGTCATAGACTGCTTGCAAATCACGACGCACGAGGGCCTCGTCAGGAGCGGCCTCAACGGTGCCATCGGCGAGCACGCGCTCATCGACTTCGATCACGCGATTGTAAAGTTGTTCGGGAAGAATAATTTCTTTGGCGAAAATATCAGGCCGCGCCTGATAGCCGATTTTCAGCATATCGGCAAAGCCTTTGGTGATGACGAGTGCGGTGTTGTCGCCTTTGCGTTCCAGCAGTGCGTTGGTTGCAACGGTGGTGCCCATTTTTACATGGCCGATGAGGCCTGCGGGAATTGGCGTGTTCTTTGCCACGCCTAGAATATCCCGAATACCTTGAACGGCGGCGTCTTTGTAAGCCTCGGGATTTTCTGACAGCAGCTTGTGAGGGTGAAGGCTGCCATTTGGCGCGCGGCCCACAATATCCGTAAATGTGCCACCGCGATCTATCCAGAAATCCCAAGTGGTGATTTGGTTGTTATTTTCCGCATCGAATGACATTTACGAAGTGCTCCAAATGAGAATAAGGGCGTAAAAAGTGAAATTGATTTAGCTTGATGTGCTAACTCTTGCTTTTCTCGCATACCAGATAACAACGACAATAGCTGTGGCAAAGAAAAGTGTTTCCGATGAAATTGTCTCCTCTAGTACAACAGCGGCTATGGCAAGGGTGAAAAACGTTTGTAACAATTGTAACTGCCCTACACGCGCAATGCCACCAAGAGCAAGGCCTGCGTTCCATGCAAAAAACCCGATTAGCATGGAGAAAAGCGAAACATAAGCGAAGCCGAGTTGTGTGCTTGGGCGTGCGGTGAAAATAGCATCATCCCAAAACCATAAAGTGCCAGCGATAATAAAGGGAGCGGCGATAATTAGCTGCCAGCAAATCACTTCCCAGCCAGGTTTTTGACGAGATATTTTCCCTGAAAAAACATAGCCGAAAGAGGCTGACAATGTCGCAGCGACGAGCCAAAGGTCGCCAATTTCAAAGCCGGGGGCGCCATCACGCAGTGTAAAGACGATAATGAGCAATGCGCCCAATGTTGACCATATCCAAAAGCTGATTGAGGGGCGTTCATCGGCAAATAAGACAGAAAAAATGGCAGTTGTTATCGGCAGAAGACCAAGCACAACACCTGAATGACTGGCTGGCACTGTCAATAAGGCAAGGCTGAGGAAGCCGGGAAATCCAATCACGAGGCATAGACTTGAAAGCGTGGAGAATTTCCAAAAGGCTTTCGGCAATGTGCGGCGTGTAGCAAGCAGAATCATTGCGGCGATACTGCCGGCAATTGCGGCGCGGGCAAAAGTGACAAACCATGGGTCAAGTTCGCTCACCGCCAATCGTGTCGCGGGCACAGTGCCACTGAAAATGACAACACCGATGAGGCCTAAAAACAGCCCAAGCTGTTGCTGATTCATTTGGTTTCCCTTGAGTAAGACCTAATTGTGATCGAGGTTTTGCGAAAATTACTCGTCAGATGTTCGAGAGTCGCTTAAATAGTGGCTACGGTGTTGTAAAGGGGCTGGAGGTAGTGAGATGAGTATCTGGACGAAGATTGCGGATGTTATGTCCTCAGTTGCCACCGCAGGGCCGATTGCAGGTGCCCTTGAAGGGATCGTGAATTTTATCACAAGCGTGTCTGATAGTCCGGAGCGCCGCCAGGTTGCCTTTACTGTTGCGATGATTGCTTTGTCGGCAAAAATGGCTAAGGCTGATGGTGTCGTCACCGATGACGAGATTGAGGCTTTTCAAGAGATTTTCGATATCCAGCCAGCTGATGCAGCGAATGTAGCGCGGATGTTCAATCTTGCGAAACAAGACATTGCGGGTTTCGATGCCTATGCGCGGCAAATTTTGAAAATTTATGAAAATGAGCCTGATATTTTAGAAGACATTCTTGATGGGCTTTTTCATATTGCGGAAGCAGATGGCATTATTCATGAAAACGAATTGGCTTTCATTGAAGAGGTGGCTCGTATTTTTGCTTTTGAGGATGAAGCTTTTGGAGCGATTAAATCACGACATGTGAAAGGCGGGCGCAATGACCCCTATGATGTGTTGGGCGCTGATATGTCATGGAGCAACTTTGAACTGCGTAAGCATTACCGCAAACTGGTTGGGGAAAACCATCCAGATCGTCTGATTGCGCGCGGAGTGCCACCGGAATTTGTTAGAATTGCCAATGATAAAATGGCAGCAATCAATGCGGCCTATGATACTTTGCAGAAGGAACGCGGGCTTTGAGTGAGGTTTTGTTTGAGCCCGACAGTGAGCATGTTGATGAGGTGCGCTTTGCGCCCAATGTGAATGAACGCGAAGGCGGGCCGGCGGATATACTTTTGCTGCATTACACGGGCATGCCAGAGGGTGAAAAGGCTCTCAAATGGTTGTGCATGGAAATTAGTAAAGTTTCTTGCCACTATTTTGTTTTTGAAGATGGGCGGATTGTTCAATCGGTGCCCGAATCAAAAAGAGCGTGGCATGCAGGTGTTTCATCGTGGAAGGGTGAGGAAGATAATAATTCGCGCTCCATTGGTATAGAAATATCAAATCCCGGCCATGAGCATGGTTATGTGCCGTTTGCTGATTCGCAAATTGAAGCCGTAATTCGTCTGTCGCGTGATATTTGTATGCGTAATAATATTTTGCCCGAACGGGTTTTAGCCCATTCTGACATTGCGCCCTCACGCAAAGAAGATCCGGGTGAATTATTTCCTTGGGACCGTTTGTATGAAGCTGGCATTGGTCATTGGGTGCCTGAAGAGCCCTTGGGGGACGGACGATTTTTTCAATTGGGTGAGCAGGGAGAGCCAATCGCCGCGCTTCAGTCGATGTTTGCGATTTACGGTTATGGTCTTGATGTTAACGGTATTTTTGATGAAAAAACTCAAGATGTTGTCACTGCATTCCAGCGCCATTATCGCCAATCAAAAGTTGATGGTGTTGCGGATGTCTCAACCATTGCGACATTGCATCATTTGATTAAAAAATTGCCGGCGGTGGACTGACTATTTGCTTGAGTGGCAGTTAGAATTTTTAGGCTTAACTTTTGTTGAAAAAACAAAAACGGGACTGGCTTTAAGGGCCTGTCCCGTTTCAGCAGCTCAGTATAAAGCTGGTTCATAATATTCGGGGGGGAAGCTGAATATTAAAACAAATAATCACATAACCGTGAATATATAATCACGCAATCGTGAATATATGTTATGTATATCCTTAACACTTGCCTAATCACAAGCTATCAGTTCTAATAGGTTTAGACTTTAGTCTAGCAAATAAGGCTTTTAGGCCGGTCGAAATTTTTGGTTTTCTCATGGGGGTTTATGAATTCATATGAAGAATATTCTTTCTGATTTTGCCACCGATATTGCGCTTTGTAAGACTGACGATTGTGCTTGGCGTGCTGGCTTGCGGTTTTTTGAGTCTTTGGGTTTTGAAGCTGTTACTTATGGTACGTTGGACAAAAAAAACGATAAACTTCTAGGTTTTTATAGTAATCTGGATAGTAATTTTTTGGCCTATTATGCTGGACGTCATTACGATGACGTCGATCCTTTGGTCTTGCATTGCCTTAAAAATAGTAATCCAGTTCATTATAGTTATCGTGGTGCGTCACAGGTAAAACTCACGGGTAGTGATAAAGAGTTGAAAGTGTTGGGCGCCTGTTATGAGGCAGGTGTCCATAGCTCGTTTGTTGTGCCGTTCCATAATGATATATTTTCAGGAATGGCTGGTATATGTTTGGCTGGTAAAATGACCGATTTAGAATGTCGGGCGTTGGTTGAAGCGCATCGTTCCGAAATATTAGTTGCAGGTGCTTTATTGAACAGTCACTTGGTTGGTGTGCCGAGCAGTTTGCAGTGCAGTCAATCCTGGTTTGGTTTTTGCAATAATCCTGAGGGTATTACCCCGCGTGAGACGGAAGTGTTGAAGTGGCTTTCGCAAGGATTGCGCAATGATCGGGTGGCGGAACGCATGGATGTCACGCCGGCAACGATTAACTTTCATATGGGTTCAATCAAGAAAAAACTGGGTGCGCGCACTCGCGAACAGGCGCTGGTGATTGCCATGCGAAAAGGTATTATTGCCTTGTGAGGTGGCGTGCGCTGTGCGATCTCTTCTTGACGTTTTCCGTCTAATCCTCCACATCACACATGTCAGTTGGCCGGGTAGCCGCTCGCCTTATATCCGAAAGGTGAGGTGAGAGGAAAGTCCGGGCTCCATGGAAACACGGTGCCGTCTAACGGACGGCGGGACGCGCAAGCGTTTCAGGGAAAGTGCAGCAGAGAGTAGACCGCCCAACATGTTGGGTAAGGGTGAAAGGGTGGGGTAAGAGCCCACCGCGTCTTTGGCAACAAAGATGGCATGGTAAACCCCACCGGGAGCAAGACCGAATAGGAATAACGCGCATTTCGGGGTTTATGCCCCTTTTAAGAGATGCAGGGCCGTTTCCAGTCCAGTTGTTCGGGTGGGTTGCGTGAGTGTCTTGGCAACAAGGCACCAAGATGAATGGTTACCACGTTTGTTGGCAACAACAGGCCATACAAAACCCGGCTTACAGGTCAACTGACGTTTTTTAATATTTTTCAATCACATTTTAAGTCTTTGAGGGCATGATTTTGCTCTCAACCGCTAGAGAAAGCACGCGCAAATGGCTTTGGAATTTGCTTTAAAATTCTCGTGGAATGACCTTGTTGAAACTTCTTGATTCCATTGACGCCCAGACTTTCCCATGTTATACCAATTATTCCCAATATTGTTGTCTTTCCAACTAAAGCGACGGATTGGGTGAAGTTAAACCGGAGTGAGCACCAAAGTCGCGGCTGCTTCTTGCGGGTTTGATCTTGAAGGCTGTGAGAGTTTTTTGTTTGTAGCGTTGAGTGTGAGTGCGTCATGGAACGGTTTGTTTCCAACTACACGAAAAAGGTAGATGCGAAGGGGCGCGTATCTGTGCCGCCTTCATTTCGCGCCGTATTGCAGCGTTTGGGGGATGAGCAGATATACACGCAACTGTCTTTAGAGACGTCGTCAATTATTGCGGGTGGTCAGGGGTTGCTGGGGCAGCTAGAGGCTCGCATGAATGAGATGGATCCTTTTTCTCGGGATTATGATGACTGGAGTGCGCATTTTTATGCAGGCAGCGATTACCTGAAAATTGATGGTGATGGCCGTATTGTTTTGACGGATGCCATCCGCTCCCACACGGGGATCGTGGATGAAGTAACTTTTGCGGGACGGGGTACGTCCTTTCAGCTTTGGGCGCCGCAAACATTCAATGATTATATGAGCGACGTACGTTCCCGTATCCGCGATATGCGTGCCGGAGGTGCGTCGAAATGAGTCAGCAACCCCACATACCAGTCATGCTTGATGAGGTGCTCACGCATCTCGCGCCGATTGGTGGGTCACTTGCAGGCGGAACTTATATTGATGGTACATTTGGTAATGGCGGTTACAGTCGTGCCATTCTTGATGCTGGTGGCCAAGTGATCGGCGTGGACCGTGACCCAACCGCGATTGCCAATGGCGCCTCTTTGATTGATGAGGCGAAGGGCGCTTTATCACTGGTTGAGGGGCGTTTTGGCGATCTTGATGATCATGCCCGTTCGCTTGGGTTGGAAAAGGTTGATGGCGTGGTGCTTGATATCGGTGTTTCGTCTATGCAGATCGATCAGGCAGAGCGCGGATTTTCTTTCCGCCATGATGGGCCGCTTGATATGCGCATGGAAATGGTCGGACCAAGTGCGGCTGATGTAGTGAACACATTTAAAAAATCAGATTTGCAGCGCATTATTGCAACGTTGGGCGAAGAGAAAAAGGCAGGCTATGTGGCGCATGCTATTGTAACCGCTCGCAAAGAAGCTCCGATTAAAACCACAGCTGGGCTGGCTGCGATTGCGGAATTTGCTGTTGGCAAAAAGCATGATGATAAAATTCATCCTGCCACGCGCACCTTTCAAGCCTTGCGGATTTTTGTAAATCGCGAACTCGAAGAATTGGGTCGGGCGCTTGTGGCGGCTGAAAATATTCTGCGTGAAGGCGGACGGCTTGTGGTGGTGACATTTCATTCATTGGAAGATCGTATCGTGAAGCGTTTTTTGCGTGATCGCGCGAAGATATCAGGCGGTGGTTCACGGCATATGCCGGTGGTCGATGTGGCCACACCTACGTTCAAAGAGATGACGCGCCGTGCACTTGCTGCTGGTGAGGCTGAATCTCAAATTAATCCACGTGCGCGTTCTGCAAAATTGCGAGCCGCTCTTCGTCTTGATGCACAGCCTCGTGCCCTTGATATGCGCGCGCTCGGCGTGCCGTTGTTACCCTTTTCATTAGAAGGAAATATGTGATGCGTCGTTTGATGAGTGTTTTATTGATCGTCTTTATGGTCGCGGGCGCTGCTTATACTTTTGAGATAAAGCGGCAAGCTGAAGACGCCTCTCAAAAGGTGGTTGAGTTGAATCGTCAAATCCAAAATGAGCGCGACACGATCGATCTTTTGGGAGCAGATTTGAGTGTTCTCACTCAGCCATCACGTCTGCAAGAACTAACTGAGAGACACGCAGATGCGCTGCAACTTGAGCCGCTCAAAGTCGATCAAATTATTACGTTGGATGAGTTGCCGCAACGCCCAATAGATCTTTCGCCGTTTCAAGATGGAAGTGCGCTTGGTGGGTATGCCGGCGGAACAAACACTAATATTCAATAGAACCAACAGGTTATAGATTATGCAAACGCCAGGCACAGTTTTTAGAGATAGATTTAGCGATGCTGAAGGCGTTGATGCTTCTTCTGACGAGGCGTCTATTGTTCTTGTTGGTTCCAAGAAAAAGCGCATTGATCTGAGCCGGAGTCGTTTGGTTCTGGTGGCTTTGGTTTTTGTCGCAGTCTATGGCGTTATTGGCGCAAAGCTGACCACGCTTGCAATGACTGATTTAAGCGGTGAGACCCGTGCTGGTGTTCGTGTGAGCAATGGTCTGATGACTGCACGTCCTGATATTGTTGATCGCAACAGCGAGGTGATGGCCAAGGATTTGACTACCTATTCACTGCATGCAGACCCGCAAAAAATTGCCTATCCAGCTGAAGCGCTTGATCTGTTAAAAGAGGTGTTGCCATCGCTTGATAAGAAGAAACTTTTAAAACGTTTGAAGGGGAAAGGTAACTTTGTCTGGATCGAACGTGAGATGACACCATCGCAACAAGCGAGGATTTTGGATCTTGGTATTCCAGGGTTAACTTTTGAGCGTGAAACGAGGCGTTTTTATCCTGGTGGACGTGTCGCATCTCACATGGTGGGTTATGTCGATATTGATAATCGTGGTATTGCTGGATTTGAAAAATTTGTCGACGATAATTGGCTCGACAATCTGCGTGAAGTTGGCCTGAGCCCAGAAGAACGCATGGCACCAGTATCGCTTTCTGTTGATATGCGTGTGCAGCATGTTGTGCGTGATGAACTTTCCAAGGCAATGGTGCGTTATAAAGCTGCGGCTGCGACAGGCATTATTCTTGATGCAAATACGGGTGAAGTTGTGGCGATGTCTTCTTTGCCTGATTATGATCCAAACGATATTCGCGGGACATTCAATAGTAATACACTCAATCGAGCTACCGCGGGCGTTTTTGAAATGGGCTCTACATTCAAGGCCATCACGACGGCTATGGCGCTTGATAGTGGGCTGGTTAATATGAGTTCACGCTTTGATGCTCGTAAGCCGATCACTCATCGCGGTTTAAAAATTCGTGATTTTCATGCCAAAAGGCGCGTTTTAAGTTTGCCGGAAGTGTTTATTTATTCATCCAATATTGGAACAGCCAAAATGGCGCTTGAGGTGGGACCTAACGGACATCGTGATTTTTTGACTCGTCTTGGTCTGTTTGAGAAATCAAGGCATGAATTGCCTGAAGTCGGCAACCCACTTTCACCTAAAGAATGGGAAAAGCTCTCTTCCATGACTATTTCGTTCGGTCATGGCGTGTCGGTAACACCATTGCAAACTCTCTCAGCTGCAGCTGCTATATTGAATGGCGGCAAGCTTATTCCGCCGACATTCCGACCGCGCAATGTTGAAGACGCCAATGATTTGGCAACACAAGTTATTTCACCCGATACCAGCGCAAAGATGCGCTATTTGTTTAGGTTGAATGTCGAAAAAGGGTCTGGCCGTCGTGCGGAAGTTGAGGGTTATTCTGTTGGTGGAAAAACAGGAACTGCCGAAAAAGTGGTCAATGGTCAGTATTCATCGAAGAAGAAATTAAACTCATTCCTGTCGGCGTTTCCTATAGATGACCCGCGCTATGTGATGTTGGTGATGATAGATGAGCCAAAACCGCTTGAAGGACAGCGCTCTGCAACAGCAGGGTTGAATGCCGCGCCTACGACAGCTGCTATTATCCGTCGTGTGGCAACAACATTAGGGGTTGCTCCCCGTCTTGATGACACGCCGGTTTTGTCCGCGATTGATTATCGTCGCTAAGTGACGTAAAGCATTTCTCATGCTTTTGTCCGATATCCTTCCAAAAGATGCCGAGATTGTTGGCAATATAGATGGTTGTGAGGTCCATGGCCTGACAGCTGACAGTCGTGCGGTCAAACCTGGGTTTGTGTTTGCGGCCCTTAAAGGCGTGAACAGCGATGGTGCGTTGTTTGCAGAACAAGCGATTAAAGCCGGCGCGGTTGCTATTTTGTGCGACAAAGAAGATGCGCGCTATCATGTGCCAACACTCATTACACGTAATGCACGACTTGGCCTCGCCGAAATGGCTGCGCAATTTTATCCTGCCCAACCAGCGACGATAGCTGCGGTCACTGGCACGGCTGGAAAAACGTCGGTTGCTGCCTTCTTACGCCAGATTTGGCTTAAAGCGGGCAAAGTAGCGGCAAGCATTGGCACTGTGGGTGTGGTAAGTCCTGTCGAGACGGTTTACGGCAGCCTGACAACCCCTGACCCGGTTCAATTGCATGAGACGATTGATCGTCTTGCGCGCGCTGGCGTGACGCATTTAGCGCTTGAAGCTTCCAGTCATGGTCTTGATCAATATCGGCTTGATGGGGTTCAAGTATCGATTGGTGCTTTTACCAATCTTGGTCGTGATCACATGGACTATCACGAGACAATCGAAGATTATTTCAACGCGAAAATGGCTTTGTTTAACCGGCTCTTACCCAAGGGTGCGCCGATTGTGGTTGATACGGATAGTCCTTATGGTGAAGAGGCTTTGGCGCATGGTCTGGCAGCAGGTTGCAGCGCGCTTACGACAGGCAGCAAGGGAAATTCAATTCGCTTGATTTCTATGACGCGCGAGGGATTTGGGCAGCGTTTAAAACTTGATTTCGGTGAGGGGGCGGTCGATGTCTTCTTGCCGCTTGTTGGCTTGTTTCAAGTGTCTAATGCTTTGGTTGCAGCAACACAGGCCTTTGCTACTGATGTGTCAGCGGAGACCATATGTAGCGCATTGGAAGAGTTAAAAGGCGAAGCGGGTAGGCTTGAATATATGGGTACTAATAGTGCCGGTGCGCTTGTCTTTATTGATTATGCGCACAAAGTGGAAGCGCTAGAAAATGTACTTGAGGCGCTCAGGCCTTATGCCGACCATCATCTCACTGTTGTGTTTGGTGCTGGTGGTGATCGCGATATGGGTAAGCGCCCGTTGATGGGGACGGCGGCTTCAAAAGGTGCTGATCGAGTGATTGTGACGGATGATAATCCACGCAGTGAAGATCCGGCCAGCATTCGTGCTGCTGTTTTGGCAAAGGTGCCGGACGGCATGGAAATTGGGGATCGAGAAAAAGCTATTTTCCATGCGATTGAAAATGCCGTGAGCGGTGATGTTGTGGTGATTGCGGGTAAAGGGCACGAAACAGGCCAGATTGTTGGTGATAAAGTTCTGCCCTTTAGCGATCACGAAGTGGTGGCGCGAGCGCTTAGTGCTGACAAAGGGTGACACAGAAAAGTCTTGAAATAGGAAATGCCTCTCAATGAATGATAATGAACCTCAACAACAGCTTTGGTTGAGCGGTGATGTGGCGGCAGCTCTTGGGTGTGCGTGCCATGGACCTTCTAATGTTTCGATCACAGGGGTTTCGATTGATAGCCGCACTGTAGGTGGGGGCGATTTGTTCTTTGCCATTAAAGGGGATCGTTTTGACGGTCATGATTTTGTTGATGGTGCGATTGAGCAAGGTGCGTCTCTTGCTGTCGTCGCCCATGATAAGCTTGACGGTTTGAAAGCGGATGCCGCGAAACTCTTGGTTGTTGATGATGTCTTGAGTGCGATGGAACAACTTGGCCGTGCTGCGCGTGCGCGCCTTAAAGGGCGGGTTGTTGCGGTGACGGGTAGTGTGGGAAAAACCGGTACAAAGGAAATGATGAGGCTTGCCTTTGGTGGGTGTGGAGGTGTCCATGCTTCGGTCGCGTCTTTTAACAATCATTGGGGTGTGCCGCTGACTCTTTCGCGCACGCCGACTGATACTGACTTTGGGATTTATGAAATTGGGATGAACCACCCCGGTGAGATTGTTCCGCTGGTCGATATGGTGCGCCCTGATGTAGCGATCATCACCACTGTGGCACCAGTTCATCTTGAGTTTTTCGATAGTGAAGTGGAAATCGCCCGCGCAAAAGCGGAAATTTTTACTGGGATTCAAGCTGGTGGTAAAGCGGTGTTGAACCGTGACAACAAGCATTTTAACTTTTTGCAATCGCTGGCCATTGAGGCGAGCGTTGATGTTGTCACCTTCGGGGAGACCGAGGGCTGTGATGTTGCGCTTTT
Source organism: Hyphomicrobiales bacterium (assembly GCA_039989895.1). Classification (NCBI taxonomy): domain Bacteria; kingdom Pseudomonadati; phylum Pseudomonadota; class Alphaproteobacteria; order Hyphomicrobiales; species Hyphomicrobiales bacterium. The sequence goes on along the minus strand of JBDXGY010000004.1, from coordinate 106,221 downwards.
GGATGTTGATTTGCAGGCTGATGGTTCCCTTGTGCAGGCTAGTGTTTTTGGTAAAGAGGTCTCATATCAGTTGAGTGCGCCGGGACGCCATTTGGTGCAAAACTCCTTGGCTGTCGCAGCCACGCTTCATTTGGCGGGCTGTGATGTTGAGCATGGTCTAAAAGCCCTTGGCGGGCTTGAGGTGCAGAAGGGACGTGGTGCCCGCTTGGAACTTGTAATTGAGGACAGCTCTTTTACGCTGCTTGATGAAAGTTATAACGCAAACCCAGCCTCAATGGGTGCGGCTATTGGGCTTTTGGGCGCGGCCGCAGTCGGTGAAAGAGGGCGGCGCATTGCTGTTTTGGGAGATATGCGCGAGCTTGGCGTTGAGAGCGACGCACTTCACGCAGACCTTTTAGCGCCCCTTTTGGGTGCTGATATCGATCTTGTTTTTCTAAGTGGTCCTCACATGAAAGCCCTCTGGGACGCCCTACCTGTGAAAATGCAGGGGAAATATGCAGCAACCTCCGATAGTTTGGCAGAAATATTACCCCAAGCGGTTGCAAAAGGGGATGTGGTTATGGTCAAAGGTTCATTAGGTAGTCGTATGGGGTTGTTGGTTGATGTGTTGACCTCAAAATACCTTGCTTGTGACTAGATTTTGATAACTCAACCAAAGCGATAAAATGCTCCTACTTCTTAGCGAATATTCTGATAGTTTCCCAATATTGAATGTATTTAGATACATCACATTTCGCGGTGGCCTTGCCACTGTGACAGCGATGTTGGTTGTGTTCTTATTTGGACCAATGATCATAAAATCTTTGCGCGTTCGCCAAGGCAAAGGGCAACCTATCCGTGATGACGGTCCACAAACGCACATCATAGCCAAGGCCGGAACGCCGACCATGGGCGGGTTGATGATTTTGTTGGGGCTTTTTGTCTCAACTCTGCTTTGGGCTGATTTGAGCAATCCCTATGTTCAGATGGTGATCTTTGTGACGCTTGGGTTTGGTGCCATTGGATTTTACGATGATTATCTGAAGGTGAGTACACAAAGTCACAAAGGATTTTCTGGAAGATTACGTCTTGCGCTCGAATTTGTGATTGCGGGCCTTGCGTGTTGGTATATCGGAAATCAAGGAGATGCCTCTTTTGCGACCAGCCTGACTTTTCCTTTCGTCAAAGACTTTGTTTTGAACCTTGGATATTTTTTCATTCCATTCGCAGCCTTCGTGATTGTGGGTACAGGGAATGCCGTCAATTTAACGGATGGTCTTGATGGTTTGGCCATTGTGCCAGTGATGATCGCCATGGGGTCATTTGGCTTTATTGCTTATTTGTCTGGTAATGCGGTTTTTGCTGATTACCTCCAAATTCATAATGTCGCAGGAACGGGCGAACTTGCGATTATTTGCGGTGCGATTATTGGCGCGGGGCTTGGCTTCTTGTGGTTTAATGCGCCGCCTGCTGCTATCTTTATGGGCGACACAGGCTCGCTTGGTCTTGGTGGTGCGCTTGGTACGATTGCGGTTGCGACCAAACATGAAATTGTCTTGGCCATTATTGGTGGTTTGTTTGTGCTTGAGGCTGTGTCAGTTATCATCCAAGTGGCGTCCTATAAAACAACAGGCAAGCGTGTTTTTCGCATGGCACCTATTCACCACCATTTCGAACAAAAAGGTTGGACAGAGCCGCAGGTCGTGATCCGTTTTTGGATTATTGCTTTCATTTTGGCGCTGATTGGCCTGACTACATTGAAACTTAGATAAGCATGATTGCGGTTACGACTTTCGCGAATAAGTCTGTTCTGGTTTTCGGCCTTGGCGGCTCAGGGCTAGCGACTGCCTTGGGGCTTGTTGAAGGTGGTGCCAAGGTTTTGGCATTTGATGATAATGAAGCGCGTGCCAAAGCCGCCAATGATGAAGGCATTGAAACCGCTAATTTTCGAGATGTTGATTTCAGCAACTTTGATGCTTTGATCTTATCGCCCGGTGTGCCGCTAACACATCCAGAGCCGCATTGGAGCGTGAAAAAAGCGCATGCTGCTGGCATCGAAATTATCGGTGATATTGAGCTTTTCAATCGTGAGCGACTGGCAATAGCACCTGACAGTCAGTTTGTTGCTATCACGGGCACCAATGGCAAATCGACCACCACGGCACTGATCGCTCATATTTTATCGCACGCAGGACTTGATGTGCAGATGGGCGGGAACATTGGGCGCGCTGTATTAACGCTTGATGCGCTATCATCAGACAAAGCCTATGTGGTGGAATGCTCGTCTTATCAGATTGATTTGGCGCCAACCTTGCAGCCCAGTATCGGTGTTCATTTAAATATTAGCGCCGATCATCTTGATCGGCATGGCACGGTAGAAAATTATTCTGATGTGAAAGCCCGACTTGTATTGAACGCTGACCATGCGATCATTGGCGTCGATGATGATTTCTCTGTGAAAATATCAAAGAATGTTGAGGCGAAAGGTGTCTCATTAGAGCGTGTCTCTGTTGTTGATGATGGGGATATTACAGTTGATGGCAATGTGATCTTGGCTGAGGGCTGCCCGGTTGCAGATGTTACTGACATTGCCAGCTTGCGCGGTCAGCATAACTTGCAAAATGCTGCCATGGCCTATGCTGTGTGCCGAAAAGCTGGCCTACACGATGATGATATCCAAGCAGGCCTTGCGTCATTCCCAGGATTGGCACATCGGATGGAGCAGGTCGCGGAAAAGAACGGTGTTGTTTTTGTCAATGATTCCAAAGCAACCAATGCGGATGCTGCCGCTCATGCGCTTGCGAGTTTTGATGAGATTTATTGGATATTGGGTGGATTGGCAAAAGACGGCGGCATTGAGAATCTTAACGATTTCTTTCCTAGAATCATGCACGCTTTTTTGGTTGGTGAAGCAACAGATAGTTTCGCTGATATTCTTGAAGGTAAGGTAGCTTTTTCAAAATGTGGGACTATAGACAATGCGACCAAGAGCGCTGTTGAAATGGCGTTATCTCACGTAGTGGAAAACAATCAAACGGTTGCCGTATTATTGTCTCCAGCTTGTGCTAGCTGGGATCAGTTCGTGAGTTTTGAAAAGCGAGGCGATGCCTTCAAGGATGCAGTTCGGTTGGCATTGAAATAGAGCTGCGAAGCAGATAAAATTTACGCGTGGGCAGAGAATAGGGACGTTTATGGTTTCAAGAGCTGATAGATCATTGTTTGCTAACTGGTGGTGGACCATTGATAAACCTATGCTTTTTGGTCTTATCGGGTTGATTTTTATTGGTTTGATATTATCATTTGCGGCCAGTCCTGCCACTGCTGAACAGCTTGGTCTTAACAGCAATTACTTCGTCAAACGCCATGCATTTTTTGCTGTCCCAGCCATTGGGCTGATGCTTGGTGTTTCGTTTTTGCCGCCGAAGCTCATAAGGCGTTTTGCTCTTTTGATGTTTTGTGCCGGTATTGGGCTTATGGTTTACACGCTTTTTGCTGGTGATGCAGTGAAAGGTTCACGCCGCTGGATATCATTGGCAGGATTTTCGCTGCAACCCTCTGAAATTGTTAAACCGGCTTTTATTTTGCTGATCGCTTGGTTCTTTTCTGAAAATGCGCGCCGTCCTGAAATTCCAGGTAATGTGTTTGCCATGGTTCTTTTGGTTATTTTCGGGGCGCTTTTGGTGGCGCAACCAGATATTGGTCAAACGGCACTTATAACACTGACATGGTGTGCGGTTTTCTTCATGGCTGGTTTATCTTGGATCTGGATTTTTATTCTTGGTGCTATGAGCATGGGAGGGATGGGGGCGGCCTACTTATTTATTCCTCATGTCACGGGACGTATCGACCGCTTTATTAATCCTGAATCCGGCGATAATTATCAGGTGACAAAAGCACTTGAGGCTTTTTTCAGTGGCGGATGGTATGGTCGAGGACCGGGAGAAGGCGTTGTGAAGCGCAATGTTCCAGACTCCCATACAGATTTTATTTTTGCCGTGATTGGTGAAGAGTTTGGCATCATAGCGTGTCTTGTCCTCGTGCTGTTCTTTATGCTTTTGGTTATGCGCGGGCTTTATCTAGGTTTCCGTCAAGATGATACCTTTGTCCGTTTGGCCGTTGGGGGGTTGATCATTATGTTTGGTGTTCAGGCTGCGATCAATATGGCGGTGAATTTGCAGCTTGTACCAACCAAGGGCATGACTTTGCCATTTATCTCTTATGGTGGGTCGTCGATGCTTTCTATTGCGACTGGTATGGGGATGGTGCTTGGTCTTTCGCGAAAGCGACCCAAGCCATCACGAATGAGTTTAAACCCGCGTAAGGAACATGGTGTGCCTACTGGTATGGCTGCGTAATATTCTATGGAAATTGATAAAAATAAGAAGCGCGCCCTTTTGTGCGCAGGGGGCACAGGAGGACATTTGTTTCCTGCACATGCGCTTGCCAGTGAATTGATCCGGCGCGGCTTTGATGTGCATCTTGTCTCAGATGAACGCATCGAGCGTTATGCTGCTGATTTTCCAGCTTCGGTCCGACATAAAGTACCATCGGCGACTTTCGCTGGTCGTAATCCATTGAAATTGGCAAAGGCTGTTTTGTCTCTGGGTAAGGGGTATCTTGCTGGTCGTCGCCTTATCAGTAAGACAAAACCTGATGTTGTGGTGGGCTTTGGCGGTTATCCAACGGTGCCGCCTGTGATGGCGGCTGCTACCAAGGGTGTGCCGACAATGATCCATGAAGCAAATGCGGTTCTTGGCCGAGCGAATTGGCTTTTAAGCAATAAGGTGAAAGCTGTGGCTCTTGGTCTGCCGCTTTCTTCCCGCATGATGAGGCAGACAATTTATACCGGTAATCCGGTGCGTGACACGGTTTTGGATGCGGCTAAAAATACCTATAAAGCTCCTGAGTCTGATGGTGATTTTCATCTCACTGTTTTTGGTGGCAGTCAGGGGGCGCAATTTTTTTCTGCTGTTGTGCTAAAGGCAATTGGTTTGCTTGATGATAGCTCGCGTGGTCGTTTGAAAATTGTACAACAGGCGCGAGCAGAAGATGAACAAGCGGTGCGCTCAGCTTATGATGTGATGGATGTGCGCGCAGATGTGGCGACGTTCTTTGATGATATGCCCTCACGTATCGCTGATAGTCACTTGGTGATTTGTCGCTCAGGCGCGTCAACAACAGCGGAATTGGCTGTGATCGGCCGGCCTGCTATTCTTGTTCCTTATCCACATGCCCTTGACCATGATCAGGCTGCGAATGCCGCGTCACTGGTTGAAAGCGGCGGAGGATGGATGAAAAAGCAAAGCGAGATGACGCCTGAATGGTTGGCAGTTGAATTGATACGCTTGATGGGGAATCAGTCAATTTTGACGGATGTTGCTGCGAAAGCTAAAGCGCAAGGGCGCCCAGATGCTGCACAACGATTGGCAAATGCAGCAGTAGCGCTTGCGTCAGGGCAAAAACTCGATCAAAACGTGGTCGAAGAAGTTTAAGGTAATTTAGGAGAAGCCTTCATGAAAATGCCGCAAAATATTGGACCGGTTCATTTCGTCGGCATTGGCGGTATTGGCATGAGTGGGATTGCGGAAGTACTGCAGACACTTGGCTACACGGTGCAGGGATCTGATATGTCGGATGGCGCTAATGTTGTGCGCCTTCGTGGTAAGGGAATCGAAGTCAAAGTTGGCCATCACGCAGATAACCTTGGTGATGCCGAGGTGGTCGTGGTTTCTTCAGCTATTAAAGCGGATAATCCGGAACTGATGGCAGCACGTGACCGGGTTTTACCGGTGGTGCGACGGGCGGAAATGCTGGCAGAATTGATGCGCTTCAAATCAGCTATCGCTATTGGCGGCACCCATGGCAAAACAACGACAACTTCTATGGTCGCAGCCCTGTTGGAAGCAGGACAAAAAGATCCGACTGTGATCAACGGTGGGATCATCAATGCCTATGGCACCAATGCGCGCATGGGAGATGGTGACTGGATGGTCGTGGAGGCTGACGAATCCGATGGAACCTTCGTGAAGCTTCCCGCTGACGTTGCTGTGGTGACTAATATGGACCCGGAACATCTTGATCATTACGGTGATTTTGATGCCATCAAAGCAGCCTTTACGCGCTTTGTCGAAAATGTGCCGTTTTATGGTTTTGCGGTGATGTGTACGGATGATGTTGATGTGCAGCAGCTGGTTGGTCAAATCGCTGATCGACGTATTGTGACTTACGGTGAAAACCCGCAAGCTGATGTGCGCTTTAGTGACGTACGCGCTGAAGGTGGCTCTACTCGGTTTACTGTGACACTAAATAACCGGCGCTCAGGCGAAGAAATCGAAATACCCAATTTGCTTTTGCCAATGCCTGGCCACCACAATGTCTCAAATGCTACGGCGGCCATTGCGGTTGCCAATGCGTTGGGCATATCACCCGATGATATTCGTGACGGGCTTGCTTCATTCTCTGGTGTCAAACGTCGCTTTACCCATACTGGTTCATGGAAAGGCGTCGAGATATTTGATGACTATGGTCATCACCCCGTTGAGATTACTAGTGTGCTAAAAGCTGCGCGCGCGGCAGCACAAGGCAAGGTGATCGCCGTGGTGCAACCGCATCGCTATTCACGACTTCATAGTTTGTTTGATGATTTTTGTACCTGTTTCAATGATGCTGACACAGTTATCGTTGCTCCGGTTTATGAGGCAGGAGAGACCTTGATTGAAGGGGCTGATCGTGATGGTTTGGCCAATGGATTGCGCACAGGCGGTCATCGTAATGTGCTCGTTACAGAAGGCCCTTCAGACCTTGCCTCGATTGTTGCTGCTGAGGCGAGCGCCGGTGATTATGTGATGCTGTTAGGTGCGGGTAATATAACGGCTTGGGCGTATAAATTGCCAGACGAGTTAGCAGCTCTTGGAGATGCTTGATCATGGCCTTTCCTGACCTGCTGCCTAGTTTTCGGCCATGGAGCGATGAAATCCGAGGGCGATTGACGGCCAATGCTGATATGAGCAAGTTGACATGGTTTCGTGTTGGTGGTCCTGCACAGCTTATGTTCCAACCGGCTGATGAAGCTGATCTTGCTTTCTTTTTAGAAAATTTACCTGCTGATGTGCCGGTCATGGTGGTTGGTATCGGGTCAAATTTGTTGGTGCGTGATGGTGGTATTCCCGGTGTGGTGATCCGCCTTTCGGCCAAGGGGTTTGGCGCTGTTGCGATGGAAGGGGAAACGCATATCCGTGCGGGTACGGCGATCCCTGACAAGCGGTTTGCGGCTTTTGCGCTTGATAATGGTCTTGATGGCTTTGCCTTTTATCATGGTATCCCCGGTGGCATTGGCGGTGCGCTTCGCATGAACGCAGGCGCCAACGGAACAGAAACTAAAGATCGCGTGGTTGAGGTGGTGGCCCTTGATCGCAAAGGGAAGCGTCATGTGTTTAGCAATGCCGATATGGGATATTCTTATCGTCATTCACAAGCGGCGGATGAGTTGATTTTTACCGAGGCACTTTATGAAGGTGTGCCGGCTGATAAAGAAGCTATTCGCGAGCAGATGGATGCGGTTCAGCATCACCGCGAGACAGTGCAACCGGTAAAAGAAAAAACCGGTGGCTCGACGTTCAAAAACCCTGAAGGCACGAGCGCATGGAAAGAGGTTGATGCGGCGGGCTGTCGTGGTTTGTTGGTTGGCGGCGCGCAAATGAGCGAGATGCATTGTAATTTCATGATCAATACAGGAAGCGCCACGGGCACTGATCTGGAGACGCTTGGCGAAACCGTGCGCGCGCGCGTTTTGGAAAACTCCGGCGTTAGATTGCACTGGGAAATCAAACGGCTTGGCCTGTGGCCAGAAGGTGTTGAAGTACCTGAATTTATGGGGCAGGGATAAGCGTCATGCCTTGGAAGTTATACTTCTTGTGTAACGTTAAATTTTGATGCCCTTTCTTTTTAATCAAAAAAAATACTATACTTTATGTAAGGCTAGGGCGCGCAGAGTATCTGTGCGGATATTGGCATGAGCTCAAGCGCTCATGTTACTAATTAGGGGCGGAATACTATGAGAAATATTATTTTATCGACGATTGCAGTGCTTGGTTTGAGTTCAAGTGTTGCTGCAGCACAAGAGGTGCATAGAATAGATGAAGCAGTGAATGCTGCTTTTGCGGAAATAACGGGACCTTTCGTTAGCCTTATCTTTGCGCCTATTCCGGGAACAAGTTTTCCATGGATCGTGATGTGGCTGGTCATCGCTGCAACGATTTTTACGCTGTATTTTGGGTTTATTCAAATCAGAGCGTTTTCTCATTCTCTACAGATTGTCAGAGGAAAATATTCTGATCCAAAGGACCCTGGTGAGGTTAGTCACTTTCAGGCTTTGGCAACGGCGCTGTCTGGCACTGTTGGACTTGGTAATATTGCCGGTGTTGCTGTCGCGGTCAGTATTGGCGGACCGGGGGCAACATTTTGGATGATTTTGGCTGGTCTTTTGGGTATGGCCACTAAATTTACGGAATGTACGCTTGGTGTGAAATACCGCAATGAATATGCCGATGGTTCGGTGTCTGGCGGTCCTATGTATTATATGTCCAAGGGTTTTGCTGAGCGCGGCATACCAGGTGGTAAGATACTCGCTGTTGTCTTCTCTATTTTTTGTATTCTGGGCGCAATTGGCGGCGGTAATATGTTTCAGGCCAATCAAGCCCATGCCCAGATTTCGGGCATTACGGGAGATTTTCCCGGCTGGATAACCGGTGTGTTTTTTGCTGTTGTTGTTTATGCTGTGATTGTTGGGGGCATTAAATCTATCGCTAAAGTGACCGATAAAGTAATGCCTTTCATGGCGATCATCTATGTGGGAGCTGCTTTGATTATCCTGATTATAAATTTTGATAAAATTGGTTGGGCTTTCGGACAGATTTTTGATGGCGCCTTTACTGGTCTTGGTGTTGCTGGCGGCTTTGTTGGTGCCTTGATCCAAGGCTTCAAGCGCGCCGCCTTCTCGAATGAGGCGGGTGTTGGTTCTGCGGCGATTGCTCACTCAGCAGTGCGTACAAAAGAACCGATCACAGAAGGCTTTGTGTCACTGTTAGAGCCTTTTATTGATACCGTTGTTATCTGTACGATGACAGCTTTGGTCATCACCATTTCTGGTCAGTTATTGATTGATCCAACCACAGGACTTTATGTCGTCGAAGGCAGTACAATCAAGACCGCAAGCGGGACATCAGGAGTTGAATTGACATCGGCAGCCTTTGCTTCTGGTCTTAGCTGGTTCCCTTATGTGCTGGCCGTTGCGGTTATTCTGTTTGCATTTTCAACAATGATCTCATGGTCTTATTATGGGTTGAAAGCGTGGACTTACCTTTTTGGTGAAGGCAAAAATAAAGAGATGGTTTTTAAAATAATTTTCTGTGTCTTTATCGTGATTGGTGCTGCGGCTCAGCTTGGTCCAGTGATTGATTTCTCAGATGCTGCGATCTTTGCGATGGCGGTTGTCAATATCACGGGGCTTTATTTCTTGATGCCAATTGTGAAGACTGAACTAAGCTCATATCTCACTCGCCTGAAAACTGGTGAGATCAAGAAGTTCAAATAAGCGGCTTTATTGTTGCAACCATGCTTACAAATACCCGGGGTCGCACGATGCGCTCCCGGGTTTTTTATATTAAATGGGACGGCAATGTTTTCAAAAGCTCATCAATCCAAACCTGATCGGTTGGGGTCAAGGTTTGGTGGCGAGGATAAATTGGAGCGCTGCGATCATTGAGAATGGGACGTTCCCAGCTGTCGGTCGTGTGAATAAACTTTGTTACCCCCTCACGGCCAAAAACTCTGTCATACCCCATTAAAACGACATCAAGATAACTGAGCAAAATTGGTTTTGGCTCTGAGGTTATGTCGTAGGTTTTTGGTGGAACCGAATAGGCCTGAATTTCTTCAGCCACAGTTGGAGGATCAACAAGGTTGCCGACTGGATGGCGGATATAGGATGTCTCGCGTATATCGAGCGCTTGCCAATCATCATTGGGCACACGCGCAATCAGCCCGTCGATTGCCCCTTGTCCAATAGGGTTGGCGCTGAGGAAACAAAATTTGGTCACAGGCGTTTGCACCCATCTGCGCCGCCAACCTTTTAATGTTGTCGGCTTAGGGTCGGGGTAATCATGGGTGTGGCAATTAACAAGCGACCCATAACCAAAGAACCAAGATGTTTCGCTCAATGTTTTATTCGCCTAAACCTTCAAACAATATTGTTGAGAGATAGCGCTCAGCGAAAGAGGCAGCGATCACGACGATGCGTTTGCCTTGCATCTCTTTGCGGGCTGCGACCTCTAGAGCTGCAAAGATGGCGGCGCCTGATGAAATGCCAACAGGAAGGCCTTCTTTTGCTGCAACCAGACGAGCGATCTCAAAAGCTTTTTCATTGTCGACCTGAATGACCTCATCCATGAAAGACGTGTCCATATTGTCAGGCACGAAGCCAGCACCAATGCCTTGGATCATATGAGGGCCGGGGTTACCACCTGATAGGACAGGGCTTGCTGTGGGTTCTACTGCGATCATTTTGATATCTTGTTTGCGGGCTTTGAGCACTTGTCCAAGGCCAGTGAAGGTGCCGCCGGTGCCAACGCCTGCGATAATTACATCAACATCGCCGCCAGTATCATTCCAGATTTCTTCGGCTGTGGTTTGTTTGTGGATTTCCGGATTGGCGGGATTGGAAAACTGGCTTGGCATAACCGCGCCATCAATTTCACTCAATAATTCTTCGGCTTTGGCGATGGCGCCGCCCATGCCTTTTTCGCGTGGGGTCAACACCAATTCCGCACCAAGCAGAGCCACCATTTTGCGGCGTTCAATAGACATGCTTTCTGGCATGGTCAAAATCAAGCGATAGCCACGCGCGGCAGCGGCAAAGGCAAGCGCAATGCCGGTGTTGCCGGAGGTTGGCTCAACCAGCGTTGTATCTGATTTGATTATGCCTTGACGCTCAAGGTCCAAAATCATATTCACGCCGATGCGGTCTTTCACACTGGCTATGGGATTGAAAAACTCGCATTTAACGCAAATGTCACCGAGCGCGCCATGTTCTGCGGCAAGAGTGGGAATGCGCACAAGCGGGGTATTGCCGATCGTCTCTAAAATACTGTCGTATATGCGGCCACGTATAGGTTTATCAAAATGGATATCTGGCTTTGTCATAACGTTCCTTACTTTTATTGCTTCTCACATTATAAACGTTCTCGCGTCTTAACAAAGCGAAGTGTTCTTCTTTTTGCGTTGTCAGTAGAAAAGTCGTCTTTGATTGCGACTTTGGCATTGACCTTTGTGGCAAATTGATTGCAATTGGAAAATGTTCGGTTCCCCGCATGGTGCTTTATGCATTGGGGATCAAATGGGAATGCAGAAGGGGACGACCCAAGTCGGGGCCTTAATCTGCAGCCGCCCCCGCGACTGTAAGCGGAGAGCGTTTCATCAAAAACCACTGACAGCTGTCGGGAAGGAGATGAAATCGCTTTGACCCGTAAGCCAGGAGACCAGCCGAGCAACAGCCCACATTTGGGCTGGCTTTAAACGACGGACGGGGTGTTCCGTGGGAAAGTGAAAGAATGTTTTTCTCTTTCTGACGATAAGCCTCTCTTCAAACAACTGCGAAGGGGATTTCTCATGAAAAAATATATTTTGGCAGCGGCCAGCCTTGCGACATTTGCAACGCCTGCATTTGCTCACCACCCACTCGGCGGGTTGCCGATGGAAACATTCACACATGGTATTTTGTCTGGTGTGGGTCACCCGCTTTTGGGTTTTGACCATCTATTCTTTGTCATCGCTGTCGGGGTTGCGGCCCTTTACACAGGCTTTGCACGGCTTGCGCCTGCGGCCTATATCGTGGCTATGGTCGTTGGTTGTTTGATGATGAGCTTTGGTTCGGGTCTTCCGATCAAAGAAGTTGTTATCGGCTTATCGCTTCTTGTGGTCGGCGGCGTTGTGCTTTCCGGTCGCGCGCTTGGTATCGTTTCAGCATTGGTGCTTTTTGCAGGCTTCGGTCTTTTCCACGGTTCAGCTTTCGGTGATTCCATCGCAACGCAAGAAGTAGCTGTCGGGACGACGGTGTTGGTTGGTTATTTGCTTGGCCTTGGCGTTATTCAATATGGCATCGCGCTTGGGGCGGGTTATGTTGTGAAACATATGATGAAGGCCAGTGAAGCAACTGCCATGAATGCGCGCCTTACCGGTGCGTTGATTGCGGGCATTGGCGTTTATCTGACACTTGAAAACCTTGAGGGTTTTATTCTCGGCGCTTAATGGCTGCAAGTTACATGATTAGTTTTAAAGCCGCAGGTTAGATGACTTGCGGCTTTTGTGTTTATGGGATTACGTACATCCGTCTCTATGAGTGGGGCACGATCTGAAAACATTAAAAAACCTTGGCTCAATATAGCTTCCATGATTTGTTGTAGTTGTTTGAAAAAATATAAACCGTAAGGACCCCATATGGATATCCACAAAGCGAACAGCCGCTCAACCACATTTGTCAATGCTGAGTATTTTACAGGCACGGTCATGATGGATCCCATCGTTACAGCACCCGAACCAGCCAGAGTGCGCGCCTTGCGTGTTAGTTTTTCACCTGGTGCCCGCACTAATTGGCACACTCATCCCCTGGGACAAACGCTCTATGTTCTTTCTGGTGTTGGCCTCATTCAAAAGCAAGGCGAAGCTATTCAAGAAATCTTACCAGGTGACACGATTTGGATCGCGCCAGAGGAAAAACACTGGCATGGCGCTGCACCCGATCATGCGATGTGCCATATTGCTATACAGGAAGCGTTGGAAGGTAAGCATGCTGATTGGATGGAGCCGGTGACCGACGAAGAATACCAGACGTAGATTTGTGCTCATGGCCGCCAATGATGCTTTGTGCCATGAATGTAGGTCTTACTAGCTGGTTGTTGCGGGTATTGGTGATTATCTAATGTTTGAAAATCTTGAAGGTTTTGTTCTTTAGACCTAAGCGTAGTTCGCTAAGAAGTCATTTATAAAACCGCAGATTGGTTGCCTTGCGGTTTTTTCTTTATGTGGATTAATAGACGCCTATCGTCTGCGCTCCGTACCAGAACGTCTTTCGCCTTGTTGCTTTTTTAGATCTTCGCTACGGATATCTATTCCACTGCGACGTTCAGTGTTGCTTCTGTATGGCATTGGTTTTTCTTTTTTGTTTTCTTCGGTCGTCATGAGAATATTCTCCATATTTTCAGTCCACATGTATACTGCACTATGAGTTATCTATGTAGGCTAAAGAATATAATAAAATATTTCTAAATTAATTAAGTTGGCTCGAAATTTTGCATTATCAAGCGATTGTGAAGTAAACTGTGATAAGTCGTGTTCTATTCTATGATTGTAAATTATTTTCTCAAAAAGAGCATGTCCTTTTGAAATTCCATCTCAGACATGCTCTCTATTCTTGCTTGTAGCTATCTATGAACTATACTCTTTCGTTAGTGAAAGAGGCTTAGCTTTAGCCGCGTATTTTCTTCATGACCATGCCAACGACCATCTGTACAACCATGCCACCGACACCGCCGCCGACTAAGTTGCTGGCCATCCCTGCTATGTCTAGGCCACCAGCTGCATCACCACCGGCTGCGCCTAAAAGACCACCAAGTAATTGACCGCCGCCAACGCCGCCAACTGCACCAGCGACAAGATTTCCTATGCCGCCCATTGAGCCACCAGAATTCACTTTACCACCCGCTGTGCCGCCAATTGCACCACCAACAAGCTGTGCTATTAGATTTTCCATTGTATGCTTCCCCTTTTTTCTTATCACTTACCTTTTTTGGTATGCTTTCATATTAGCATTGCGGCTGTAGATTGCCAACGAAACTGACGATTATGTTTTAACTTATTAACCCGAATCATACATTTTGGGGGTCTCTATTTTAATTTAAGGGATTTATGATGAGCAAAAAGCATGTAGCTGTCCTGATGGGGGGGTGGGCTTCAGAACGTGAAGTGTCTTTGTCTAGCGGTGGTGAATGCGCAAAAGCGCTGGAGGAGGCGGGCTATAAAGTGACGCGCGTTGATGTTGGCCGTGATGTGGCCGCTGTGCTGTCTTCGTTAAAGCCTGATGTTGCTTTTAATGCGCTGCATGGGCCCTTTGGCGAAGATGGTGCGATACAGGGCATTTTAGAGGTTTTGGATATTCCTTATACTCATTCAGGTGTCATGGCTTCTGCATTGGCCATGAATAAGGATCGTGCCAAGGCCGTTTTGAAAGATGCGGGGGTTCCTGTGGCCGAGCATCGCATCATGCACCGTGTAGAGGCTGCAAAAGAACATCCGATGGCGCCGCCTTATGTTGTGAAGCCTGTGAATGAAGGGTCTTCATTCGGGGTTTTGATTGTGGGCGAAGATATGGATCATCCGCCACAACAACTCATGGCGAGTAATTGGCCTTATGGTGATATAGTCATGATTGAACGCTATGTGGCTGGACGTGAATTGACCTGCGCGGTGATGGATGGTGTGGCTCTCGATGTGACCGAAATTGTTTCAATCGATCACAAGTTCTACGATTATGATGCTAAATATGCACCAGGAGGGTCAAAACACGTTCTTCCGGCAAAAATTTTACCAAATATTTACCAAAGTATACAGAATCTATCTTCCAAGGCGCATCTTGCGCTGGGATGTCGTGGAGTGAGTCGTGCAGACTTTCGTTTTGATGAAAAAGCGGATGGTAATCACGATCTTATTTGTCTCGAAGTAAACACCCAGCCCGGAATGACGCCGACGTCATTGGTTCCTGAAATGGCTGCTCATGTGGGGCACTCGTTCAGTGATCTTGTCAGTTGGATGGTGGAGGATGCGAGTTGCGGGCGATAGCCAATAAAAAGCAACGAATACCGCACGATGTGCGAAAAGAACGCTTTGAGAAGGGTAGGAACCTTTCTCGGCGCCAACTTTTTGTGCGCCGACTGTTCCACAGGTTTCAAGCGCGGGTTGAAACTTTACCAAAATTTGCGATGACACTTGCGAGTGCTGGCATTATTGGCGCTTTTGCGACTTACGGGGCTATCGCTGGTGGTCATGCAGCAGCTGTGACTTCAACCGTTACAGCCTCTCTTGGTTTTGATGTGGATTCAGTCACGATCTCTGGTCATCGTTATATGAAGGTACGGGATATTCTCGATATATTGGGATTATCACCCGGTGTTTCTATGGTGACATTCGATGTTGCAAGCGCTCATCAAACGCTTTTGCGCGAGCCTTGGGTAAAATCGGCATCGGTGCGTAAGATTTACCCAGGCAAACTAACAATTCAACTCAATGAACGAGAACCCTTTGCGATTTGGCAGCGCGGGCGAGTGGTATCGATCGTCGATAATGACGGGCTTGTTCTTGATGATTTTCAAAAAGAATTACATGGCAGCCTTCCTATTGTTGTTGGCCATGGGGCTCAGCGCAAAGGCCCGGAATTCTTAGCATTGATAGATGAGTTTCCAGCTTTGCGCAGCCGCGTGCAGGCATCCATGCTCCATTCAGAGCGGCGGTGGGATATTTTGCTGGACAACAAAATCACCATAAAATTGCCGGAAGACGGGGTGCGTGAAGCTTTGGTGGAATTACTCACACTTGATGAAGAAAAGTCTATTCTTTCCAAAGATTTGATCAGTGTTGACATGCGATTGACTGATCGCATGGTTATGCGTTTGTCAGATGAGGCATTGGTCAACCGACGGGCCACATTGAAGCGCCGTAAAGAAGCGCGCAGCAAGGAGAAAAAAATCTAATGCTGCAATTTGGATCTAAATCAGGTGCAAAAAACAAAGGCTTGCGGGCCAACCGCTCGACGGTCATCAGCGTTTTGGATGTAGGAACCGCGAAGGTTTGCTGTGTCATTGCGCGGCTTCATCCAAAGCATGATGGTATCGAGTTTTCTGGCAGAACCCATGTTGTCGATGTTATCGGCTTTGGTCATCAGCGCTCTCGCGGCATCAAGGGCGGCGTTGTGGTTGATCTCGATGAGGCTGAACAGGCTATCAGATTGGCTGTGGACGCCGCAGAACGCCGTGCTGGTATGACCATCGAATCGCTTATAGTGAACGTTTCTGGAAGCCGGATGCACAGCAATGCTTTTTCTGCCAGTGTCTCGCTTGCCGGCCAGGATGTGGTTGAAAACGATATTCGGCGGGTTTTGGAAGCGGGACGTAACCATTCAACTCAGGACGATGCAGCGGTTCTTCATTCCCTGCCAATCGGCTATGCCATTGATGGTAATCGCAGCATTAAGGATGCCCGCGGTATGATAGGTGAGCGCCTTGCAGTTGATATGCATGTTGTGACCGCTAATGATGCATCACTCCGCAATCTTGAAGTTGCTGTTAACCGCTGCCATTTGGCGGTGGAAGACTTTATTGTTTCGCCCTATGCAAGTGGTCTTGCTTGTCTTGCTGGTGACGAAGCTGAACTTGGTGTTACCTGTATTGATCTTGGCGGCGGCACAACAACGGCGGCTGTTTTCATGGAAG
Source organism: Hyphomicrobiales bacterium (assembly GCA_039989895.1). Classification (NCBI taxonomy): domain Bacteria; kingdom Pseudomonadati; phylum Pseudomonadota; class Alphaproteobacteria; order Hyphomicrobiales; species Hyphomicrobiales bacterium. The sequence continues at coordinate 89,707 of JBDXGY010000004.1, read as the reverse complement.
GTAAATTCGTCCATTGCGATGGTCTGGCTCTTGGTGGGCAGCATGTGACGATGGATATCGCCCGTGGACTTTCAACGTCTTTGCGGCAAGCCGAAATGATTAAGGTGAAACACGGTAGTGTTCTGCCTGGAATAGTGAATGATTTTGTTTCTGTGCCTTTTCAGCAAATTGGTGATGAAAGCGGTATTAGCGGTGATGTTTCTCCATCGATGCTTGCTAAAATTATTCGCCCACGTGTTGAAGAAACACTTGAGCTTATTCGTGACCGTTTAAATGCGTCAGGTTTTGCGGCCCTGGTGGGGCGCCGTGTTGTCTTAACAGGTGGTGCAAGTCAGCTGACAGGTATGACTGAATTGGCGCGTTCGATTCTCGGTAAAAATGTTCGCCTAGGGCGGCCACTCGGCGTGTCCGGTCTTCCGACAGAAGCGCGCAGTGCGGCATTTTCATCAATCGTTGGATTAATGATTTACCCACAAACGGCTGATTCAAAACAAGATATTGGCTGGTTGCCTAACCGCTCCAGTCCCCAATCAAGAGATATGACTGGAACAGGCGGCTATTTTGGTCGCATGGGGCGATGGTTAGCGGAGAATTTTTGATGACAACAGATAATGACACAACCCACGATGCAGCCGAGCCGACAATAGAGACTAATCTATCGCAACAACAAAATGCAGAAACAAACCCAACTTTTTTAGAACCGACGAATTCACAGACACTCAGTTCGCCTAATACACCAGATGAGGACAACATGACTATAAATCTCAAAATGCCGGATATCACTGAACTGAAACCGAAAATCACTGTTTTTGGTGTTGGGGGCGCTGGCGGTAATGCGGTCAACAACATGATCAAATCTGGACTGGAAGGCGTTGAATTTGTCGTTGCCAATACAGATGCTCAGGCCTTGACCAGTTCTAATGCGGAGCGATTGGTTCAAATGGGTCTGCAGGTGACCCAAGGTCTGGGTGCAGGATCTCAACCCGAAGTCGGCCGTCAAGCGGCAGAAGAAGTAATTGACGAATTGAATGGTTATCTCGAAGGGTCCCACATGGCCTTCATCACCGCCGGTATGGGCGGTGGAACGGGTACTGGTGCTGCTCCAGTGGTTGCACGTGCTGCGCGTGATATGGGTATTCTCACAGTTGGTGTTGTGACAAAGCCATTTCAGTTTGAAGGGGCGCGCCGTATGCGCTTGGCTGAGCAAGGCATTGAAGAACTTCAGGCCAATGTGGATACATTGATTGTTATTCCAAACCAGAATTTGTTCCGTGTTGCCAATGACAAGACGACATTCGCGGATGCGTTCTCTATGGCTGACCAGGTGCTTTATTCTGGCGTTGCCTGCATCACAGATTTGATGGTCAAAGAAGGGCTCATCAATCTTGATTTTGCTGATGTGCGTTCGGTGATGAGCGAAATGGGCAAAGCAATGATGGGTACAGGGGAAGCGTCTGGTGAAAACCGGGCGACAGAAGCTGCTGAAGCTGCCATTGCCAATCCTCTTCTCGATGAAACATCTATGCAAGGTGCGCAAGGCCTATTGATTTCTATCACAGGTGGTAATGATTTGACCTTGTTTGAAGTGGATGAGGCTGCAACCCGTATCCGTGAGGAAGTTGATCAGGAAGCTAATATCATTCTTGGTGCAACATTTGATGAAGCGCTCGAAGGTGTTGTTCGTGTTTCTGTTGTTGCGACAGGCATTGAGCATGGTGTTTCCTCCGGTGAGGTGCCTGAAGTTAAAGAGGCGTCAACATTTATGCGTCCGATTACAACAAGTGCAAGTCTAACGGCTGAGGCAAGCAGTGAGCCGGTAGTGGCTGACTCAAGCATTGAGCCTGTAGTGGCTGCAACAGTTGAAGAACATGCTGCACCGGCTGCCCAACCACAAGCTTCAATACCAAGCCCTCAGCCAGAAGTTCATCAGGCAGAATTAGCGCAACCAGAAACAGTGCAGCCACAAGTGGCTCCAGTAGCAGTTGCTCAACCGGAAACAGCAAAGACAGATGCTGCGGTTACAATTTCGCCATTCACGCCAAGTGAAGATGCGTTGCAACTGGCTCAAAGTTCTTATGACGTGCCAGTAATGGATGATCTTGATGCCGTAATGGCGGTGACGCCGGTTGCTGATGAGCAAGTATCAGAAGCTCCCTTCATACCACCGCTTGCAGAAGCGCCAGCCGTTGCCCAAAAAATGCCAAGTGTTGATGACTTTCCAATGATCGTACGTGAAGAGATCAAAGCCAAGTCCGTTAGCAGCCTTGAAATTAGTGATGATGAAGAGCGTGGTGCTCTTGGTTTGCTGAAGCGTATTACGAATGCGACTTTGGGCGGGCGTAAAGATTATGATGACGAGATGGAAAATGAAGCAGAAATGCCGGTAGCAGTACCGCAAACTGCAACAATACCTATTACTCCTGAACCTGTTGCACCTGCTGCACCACAAAGCGTACAGGCCAGACCGGCTCAACCACAAGCTGTTGCGCCGAGCGACCCCGCACCATCTAGCGCTCCTTCACGTCAATCATTGGCAACAAATTATGCGCCTGCAACCGGTAATCTTGATGCACAAGGACGGGTAAGCCCAACTGCTTCTGCAACAAGTGCGGAAGAGCAATTGGAAATACCTGCTTTCCTGCGTAGGCAAGCACAGTAGACAGTTTTACTGTTTGGTAGATTCTTTAATTTGTCTGCATAGGTGTATTACCTGTGCAGGCCTTTGTTATTCGCGTTGTTACAGTATGTTACATTGTGTCGGGTGATTTGTATAAGTGATTGTTTTTTAATGTTTATTAGGTTTAATATTTGGTTAGAAAGTGTGATTGGCGAGTAGGCTAAATTAGAGGTATTGTTTGATTCAATACTAACGTAAATGAAGGTTGTTTGGGGATATTGAGCTTGAATGGTTTAGAAACCTAAAGTTTGACATTTGTATGGATGGCACTGGTCATCTTGGGCAAGTTTTCCTTTTATGAGCTTCTTTCTTAAGGGTGGTCACCTTAAACGGTCGATCTAAAAGTGTGAAATTGAAGAAATCAGTACAACATACGATCAATGCTCCGATTACCTTTAAAGGCAAGGGCGTACATAGCAATCTTCCTGTCTCGATGACGTTGCATCCTTCTAGTGCTAATACCGGTATTTATTTTATTCGCTCAGTCGCTGATGAAACCGAGATTGAAATCCCTGCGACATATGAAGCTGTCGGTGCAACGGAGCTTTGCACTATCATTGGAGACCCGAAGGGTACTTTTGTTGCCACTATTGAGCATCTGATGGCAGCTTTACGTGCGATGGGTGTCGATAATGTGCGTATTGATATCGATGGTGCTGAAGTGCCTGTTATGGATGGCAGTTCGCATGATTTTGTTACAAGCATTACTGAAGTTGGTTTGATAGCGCAAACAGCGCGTCGTCAGTACATCCGCATTGAAAAAACAATACGCGTTGATATGGGGCCTTCTTTTGCTGAACTAACCCCTTATGATGGGTGCTATTTCGATGTCGAGATTGACTTTAATGACCCAGCAATTGGCCGTCAGCGGTTTGCGACAGACATCACACCGGACAGTTTTATTTCTGATATTTCTAGAGCTCGTACATTTGGATTCATGAAGGATGTGGAGAAACTTTGGGAAGCAGGTTATGCACTTGGCTCTTCCTTTGAAAACTCCGTTGTCATTGGTGATGAAGGAATCATGAATCCGGATGGACTTCGATTTGATGATGAATTTGTTCGCCATAAATTGTTGGATGCAGTCGGTGACTTAGCTCTCAGTGGCGTGCCTATTATGGGTGCTTATCGATCATATCGCGGTGGACATAAGCTTAACTTCTTGATGTTGAAGGCTTTATTTGAAAATAAAGATTCTTGGTCATTCGCTGAATCTGTCAGTGCTGTGCCAAACGGTACGGGTCATGGTGTCATGTCTGAGCCTGTAGTTGCCTTGTCACCTTCGACACGCTAACAACCTTCCAAATAACGGCCTTAGTAACGCAAATCTAATAGATTAATCATATTTGCGCGTGTTTGGTCAGAAAACGATTTAGGACGTTTTTTTGCCGTTTTCTTTGTGCTATAAGCGCTCGGGGCCAAATTAAGCTTTTTTGGGGATATGAATGCTGCGTAAATTACTAGTTTCTATTGTGTTGGTTTCACCTGTAATTCTTGCGGGGTGTTCTGTGATACCGTTTGCTGATCGCTTTGGCGACAGCGATAAAAGCAGCAGTGCTAAAAGCAGTAAGCTAACGAGCAAAGAAAACAAGAAGCTTGCGGCTCTATCTGCCAAAGCGGAATTACCACCGAGTGTACTGCTGAATAGTGGTATTAAAAATGTGAATAAAGGCGATGCAAAGACTGCGCAAGAAGCCTTTGATCAAGTGAACAAGCTGCATCCTTTTTCTACAGAAGCGCAACGTTCATTGGTCTTATCGGCCTATACTCATTTTGCTTCAAAGCAATATGAGCAGACCATCACCAAAGCGGAGCAATTTATTCAGCTTTATCCTGGCAATAAAGATGCTGCCTATATGCAGTATTTGATCGGTGAATCATACAGCTCAAATGTTAGCTCTGTTGTTTTGGATCAAGGCGACACGGCAAAGGGATTGCAGGCCTATCGTGATCTCGTTCGCCTCTATCCTGATTCAAAATATGCGAGTGACGCAAAACGGAAAGTGTTTTTTTTGGCTGATCAATTAGCCGGTAAAGAAATGCAGATCGGTCGTTATTATCAAGAACGTAGCCAGCATTTAGCAGCGGTCAACCGTTTTAGAACAGTCGTTGATAGGCACCAGACAACACGCCATGTGGAAGAAGCACTCTATCGTTTGACAGAAAGCTATTTGTCACTTGGTCTTGTGAATGATGCAAAATCGTCAACATCAATTCTCGGACATAATTACCCTGAATCGCAGTGGTATTCTGATGCCTATAGCTTAACCACAGGAAGTAGAGTGGCCTCGCGCAGGCAAGGTGTGGGCTCAAGGATCGCAGGTTTGGTTCCTTTTGTTGGTAAAAAGGGTGATGAATCAATACGAAATTCTGATCCAGATTTTGTCCCAGCAGAAGGTATTTTGCCTGCTGGAACCCAGCCAGTGTTTGAAAAGAAACGTGGTCTTTCCCGATTAGTACCTTTCCTTGGCGATAAGAACGAAGTTGCGACAGGTGCTGGGACCTATTCTCCACCAAGTGATGGAGATTTTGTTCCAGCTGGTAGCGGAGCGTCAGGCCAAGATGGATCTGAAAACGTTTCGTTTCCTCCGGTGCCAGGTCTTGATGACATCACTGGTCAGCCGCCAGTTGCGCCAGAGTCGGTTTTTGTTCCAGTTGATAATACACCCAGCACAGTTCCTGGTGTAAATATAACCCAAGATGTTTCTTTCCCTAGTGTGCCGGGTCTTGAATCGGCTAATGGAGCTGCAGGAGTACCTGCGCCTACTGGCGATAATGTCTTCCTGCCTGCACCAGGTTCGCAAGCTGTGACCGAAACTGCAGTAGCGGAAGAAAAGAAAAAGAGCCTCTCTAGATTTGTGCCATTCATTGGTGACAAAGATAAATAGACTCAGAGCATAACCTTAAATTATAGACTAGAAGTTATGGGCCTCGACGATGTATAATCATCGTCGAGGCCCTTTCTTTTCGATTCCTTTATACTGGTTATGCTTAGCTCACTTCTCATCCACGATATTGTCCTGATAGAACGTCTTGATGTTGACTGGCGTGAGGGCTTGTCTGTTTTGACGGGTGAGACGGGGGCAGGGAAGTCCATCATCCTTGATAGTTTGTCGCTGGCGCTTGGGGGGCGCGGTGATGGTGGATTGGTACGCACTGACCAAGAGCAAGGCTCGGTGACGGCGGTCTTTGATGTGCCGATGAACCATGCCGCACGCGCTTTGTTGCGGGCGAACGATATAGAAGATGATGGTGATATTATTTTGCGCCGTGTGCAGCGGGTTGATGGACGAACCAAAGGGTTCATCAATGACCAGCCTGTGAGTGCGGGTTTAATGCGCACATTGGGTGTGCTGCTGGTGGAAATACACGGCCAACATGCTGACCGTGCGCTGGTGGACACAGACAGCCATCGGCTTTTAGTGGATGCCTTTGGTGGTTTAGCTCATGAGGCCGATGAGGTGGGAACGGCTTATCGCTCGTGGCGCGCGAAGGAGCGGACGCTGAATGAGCTTCGGAGTAAAATTGAAGAAAGCGAGAACGAGCGCGATTATTTGCGCGCTGTTTTGGACGAGTTGAATATTCTTCAAGTGGAAGTCGGCGAAGAGAAAACTTTGGCCACTCGCCGCCAAACAATGATGAGTGTTGAGAAGATTGCTGGTGATATTAATGAAGCGCATCAAACAGTCGCAGGCCATGCCTCACCGGTGCCAACTTTATCCAGCCTTTTGCGACAATTGGAGCGCAAAAGAGAACAAGCCCCCGGCTTGCTTGATGGGGCGATTGAAGGCTTGAGTAAGGCGCTTGATGCGCTTGATGTGACCAATGTCGCATTGGAAGAGGCAATCCGCGCAACCAACTTTGACCCTAAAGAGTTGGAGGAGACCGAGGAGCGACTTTTTGCGCTTCGTGCAGCGGCTCGCAAGCATAAAGTGCAGGTTGATCAATTGCCTGATTTGACGGTGCAGTTCATGAATGATCTTGAGGCGATTGAAAGCGGAGAAGAACGGCTTTTGGTGCTTGAGCAAGAAGAGCGTGCCGCTTATGACGACTTTAACAAACAGGCCTTAAATCTTAGCGCAAGGCGCGGTGATGCGGCGGGTGCATTGGCCAATTGTGTGATGCATGAATTACCGGCTTTGAAGCTTGAAGCGGCGCGTTTTTCCGTTGCTCTGACCAGCGATACGGATAAGCCCTCATCCCATGGTTATGACACCATTGAGTTCCATGTGCAGACAAACCCCGGCACGCGCCCCGGACCTATTATGAAGGTCGCCTCTGGCGGTGAATTGTCGCGGTTTTTATTGGCGCTTAAAGTATCATTGGCCGACAAAGGCTCAGCACCTACGCTGATTTTTGACGAGATTGATACAGGCGTTGGTGGTGCGGTCGCAGAAGCGATTGGTGCGCGGTTGGCGCGGCTTGCGCAAAATGTTCAAGTTCTTTCTGTCACCCATGCGCCTCAGGTGGCAGCACGTTCTAACAGTCATTTTCTGATATCGAAAAAAGCCGTTGAGAGAGAAGAGCGCGTGTCGACTGATTTGACATTACTGGATGAGGAGCAGCGCCGCGAGGAGATTGCGCGCATGCTTGCCGGTCAAGTCATCACCGATGAAGCGCGCGCTGCCGCAGATCAATTGATGGCTGGTGGTAGGCTTTAGGTGAGCACTTTACGCAACTCAGATATCGAGACATTGAGCGAAGAAGAGGCAAAGCGTGAGCTTGAAGAGCTTGCTCGCGAGCTGGCGGCGCATAATCTTGCTTATCACACTGAGGATGCACCGCTTGTGAACGATGCTGATTATGATGCATTGAAGAAGCGCAATAGCGCGATTGAAGCACGCTTCCCGAAGCTTAAACGAGAGGATAGCCCGAGCGATCTTGTCGGCGCGCGACCTTCTGAGAAATTCGGCAAAATCACGCATAAGGTCGCGATGTTGTCGCTTGATAATGCCTTTGATGATGAGGACGTTGAGGAATTTGTTACCCGTATCAGGCGCTTTCTTGGTTTGTCATCTGATGAGGTTGTGGCCTTGACGGCGGAGCCTAAGATCGACGGTCTTTCGGCGAGCCTGCGCTATGAAAAGGGCGTACTTGTAAGCGGTGCCACGCGCGGGGATGGTTCAACCGGCGAAGACATCACCGCTAATTTGCGCACGCTTGATGATATTCCTGAGCGGCTTTTGGGCGATGATATTCCTGATGTGGTTGAGGTGCGCGGTGAAGTCTATATGGGCAAGAGTGATTTTCTGGCACTCAATGAACGCATGGAGGCGGAAGGCAAGCAGACCTATGTGAACCCGCGCAACACGGCGGCGGGATCGCTACGCCAACTTGACCCCAAGGTCACAGCAACACGGCCATTGAAATTTTTTGCCTATGCATGGGGTGAGATGAGCACCATGCCGCAGGCGACCCAAATGCAGATGGTTGAAACATTTGCCAATTGGGGTTTTCAGGTAAACCCCTATATGGCGCGGTTTGATGATGTGGCAGTGCTGCTTGCGCATTATCGCCAAATCGACAGTGACCGCGCAGCGCTCGAATACGATATTGACGGCGTTGTCTATAAGGTCGATCGGCTTGATTGGCAGGGGCGGCTTGGCTTTGTCACCAAGGCACCACGCTGGGCGATCGCGCATAAGTTTGCCGCTGAACAAGCGACCACTGTTTTAAATGATATTGAGATACAAGTGGGGCGCACGGGCGCGCTGACGCCAGTTGCGAAAGTGGAGCCTGTCAGCGTTGGCGGTGTGGTTGTCTCTAACGCAACTTTGCATAATGAGGATTATATCAAGGGCATTGGTCAAGACGGCCAGCCCTTGCGCGAGGGCAAAGACTTGCGGGTCGGTGATACGGTGGTCTTGCAGCGGGCGGGCGATGTTATTCCGCAGATTGTGGATCTTGATTTAGATAAGCGACCCGCTGGCGCGATGCCCTTTATTTATCCGTCAAAATGTCCGGCCTGTGGCTCTGAGGCGCGGCGCGATGTGAATGAGAAAACCGGCAAACAAGATGCGGTGCGTCGGTGTACGGGCGGCTTGATCTGTCCAGCGCAGGCGATTGAGCGGCTCAAACATTTTGTCTCGCGCAATGCTTTCGATATTGAGGGCTTGGGCGCGAAACAGGTCGAAGCCTTTTATGAAGATGGGCGGATCATGAATGCGGCGGATATTTTCACGCTGGAAGAACGCGATAAACGCTCATTGAAACGCCTTAAAGACAAAGAGGGTTTTGGTGAAACGTCGGTCAAGAACCTCTTTGCCGCGATCAACGAAAAGCGCGTGATTGATTTACATCGCTTTATCTATGGCTTGGGCATTCGCCATATTGGCGACACGACCGCGAAAATTCTGGCGCGCACCTATGGCTCTTTTGAGGCCTTGCGCGAGGCGGGGCTTTTGGCGCGAGACAAAGAGAGCGAAGCCTATAGCGATCTTGTCAATATTGATGGCATCGGCGAGGTCGCGGCCAATGCGCTTATTGAGTTTTTAAGCGAGCCGCATAATTTAACGGTGCTTGATGCGCTGAGTGCCGAGGTGACGCCGCTTGCCCCTGAAATAGCCGATGCCAGCTCACCCGTTGCGGGCAAAACGGTGGTCTTTACAGGATCATTAGAGAAGATGACCCGCGATGAAGCAAAAGCCATGGCCGAACGGCTAGGCGCAAAAGTGGCGGGTTCCGTGTCTAAAAAAACAGACCTATTGGTCGCCGGACCGGGGGCAGGCTCTAAGCTAAAGAAAGCCGCTGACCTAGGGGTTGATACAGTAGATGAAGATGGCTGGTTTGAACTGATCGGGTGAGGGGGTTAAATCCCCCGTGTAGCCCCTTCCAACCATCCCTTATCTTCCTCTTCCAAGCGCGGGCTTAGTTTATCGAAAACCTCGCGGTGATAGGCGTTCAGCCAGTCGCGTTCATCGCTCGTGAGGAGCGATGGGTCGATGAGTGCGCGATCAATCGGGGCGAAGGTGAGGGTTTCGAAGCTCATCATTTTCCGCTCGCCGCCATCAACCGCCTCGGGCGCTCTCACGATGATAAGATTTTCAATGCGAATGCCATAGGCGCCCGCTTTATAAAAACCGGGTTCATTGGATAAGATCATGCCCGGCTCAAGCGGGATGGTAGACATTTTTGAAATGCGCTGCGGTCCTTCATGGACGCTCAAAAACGAGCCGACCCCGTGGCCGGTGCCGTGGTCGAAATCAAGCCCTTCTTGCCAAAGCGCCGTGCGGGCGAAAGCGTCGATTTGTGCGCCGTTTGTACCTATTGGAAATTTCAATCGCGAGATCGCAATCATGCCTTTTAAGACAAGCGTGAAATGGCGTTTCATCTCAGCGCTTGGCGTGCCGATGGCAATGGTGCGGGTGATGTCGGTGGTGCCATCTTGATATTGACCACCGGAATCGACCAGATAAAGCGTGTCCTTTGAAAAGGCTTTGTCGGTCGCCTCGGTGACACGATAATGGACAATCGCGCCATTCGGTCCAACACCGGAAATCGTATCAAAGGAAATATCTTGTAGCGGTATTGAGTCTTGATTGCCTGCCTCATGGCGCAGGCTCTCGAGCTTTTGGGCGGCAGAAATCTCGCTCAAGTTTTCAAGTGGTGCGCGCGATAGCCAGCTTAAAAAGCGCGTAACAGCAACCCCGTCGCGAAGGTGGGCTTGTTGGCTTCCTTCCAGTTCCTCAGCGTTCTTTTTCGCTTTTGGTAAAAGACAAGGGTCGGCTTTTTCAATGATTTTATTGTCAGCGGCTTCGATCTCGGTTTTGAAAATATGGCTCGTTGAAGCAGGATCAAGCGCGATTGTTCCTTTGATCGCGGCCAATGAGGGGAGCAGCACCTCAGGTGATTTTAAAGCGATATGAGGAGCGAGCGCACCGTGCACGTCTTGGCTGATTTTTGCGGCATCAATGAAGAGTTCAGGCGGGCGGTCTTTATGGATGAGCGCAAAGCAGAGCGCGAGCGGCGTGTGCGGCACATCGCGGCCTCTGATGTTTAAAAGCCAGCAAATGGAATCGGGCTGTGTTAGCAAAAAAGCGTCAGCCGCCATGTCTTTGATGGCGTCTTGGGCGGCTTTGATTTTCTCAAGCGTCGGCTTGCCCGTGAATTTGAGCGGTTGCAGGATGACAGGCGCTTTGGGTGGGCTTGGCTGGTCGTCCCAGATTTTATCAATCAAATTCTCATGGGCTATGAGTTCGGCGCCTGCTTTCACGGCAGCGCTTTCTAGCTTCTTTACTTCATTGATTGTGTGCAGCCATGGATCATAGGCGAGTTTATCGCCTGCGCTTAAATTGGCCTCTAACCATTTTGCCGGTGGCTCATCGGCGCTGTTGATCGGGGTGAGAACATCAACCGCCACTTGATCACGTACTTGCAGCGTGTAGCGACCATCAATGAAGATTGCGGCTTTTGTTTCAAGAACAATTGCCATGCCCGCTGATCCGGTGAAGCCGGTGCTCCATGCGAGGCGCTCGGCATGGGCGGGCACATATTCGCCTTGATGTTCGTCAGCGCGTGGGATCAAAAAGCCGGTGACATCTGCTTGCTTCATGGCTTTGCGTAGTTTTTCAATGCGTGCTGGGTCGCCTGCATCTGTTGGGGGAGATGAGAAATCCTGAAACATGAAGGGCCCTTGCATTCAATTTTTAAAATGTGTGTGGAAGTGGCTAAAATGACTCATGCATTTCACGCAATACAGCTTCCTGATCTTAGCGTTGGTGTGTTTTCTATAAAGTTTTATATTCAACTCATGAACAGATAATCGCTCCCTCCCAAGTGATACTGAAACGATAAAGGAAACAAAATCATGGCTAATAAATTTCTTTCTAGTCTTGTTGCCGGTCGTCAGCGCCAAGCAAATGCTTTCGTCAACAGCTACTTGCTGACATTGGATGACGAAACTTTGGCACGCAATGGCTTTAATCGCAAAGATTTGGCTGTTAAAAAAGCTAATTCTAGAAACGGTCTCTAGAGATTATAGAGACGTTTTTTGACACTCTATTGATTATTTAAACGGAGCCTTTTGGCTCCGTTTTTTCTTGGTGTCATGGACGGTTCAAGATCAAGGTGGCCCACCCTTCGCGGTGGATGGCTTTGACCAAATAAGCACCTTGTTCACGGTAGGCCGACAACACAGCGGCTTGTTGGCGAATGAGGAGGCCAGAGAGGATGATCGTCGCATTGTCTGCCAAATGGGTACTCATCGGATGGGCGAGAATCCGCAAAGGGCCAGCCAAAATGTTAGCGACCACGAGGCCAAAGGGGCCTTTTTCTTTGAACACAGGGTGATGAAAGCCTGCTGCGGTTTCGCAACTGACAAGATCAGCAACCATGTTGATATGCATGTTTTTGCGAGCGATGCGCGTGGAAGTCGGATCGATGTCGGTGGCAAGTATCGGTTGGCGGGTTTGTTTTGCAAGAGCTGCCGCCAGCACGCCGGAGCCTGTGCCAAGATCAAGAATATTGCGGTATTGGTGGCGCTTGGTGACAATCGCGATTGCCTCTAAACATCCCGCCGTGGTGCCGTGATGACCGGTGCCAAATGCCTGATTGGCATCAATTTGTATGGCGTGATGGAACGTTTGAACGCGGTCTGCATCATGGGCGCCATGAACAAAGAAACGATCAACGCATACAGGTTTTAAATCTTTCAGCCCTTCACTCACCCAGTCCACATTTTCGGGCAGGCGGGTGGCGGCGAGGGTTTTGGCATTTTCGCCAAGTTCACGCACCAGTAATTCTGGAGTGGCCTCTTCTTGTAAATAAATATCAACACGCCACTTTGACGCATCGTCCTCTTCTTCAAATGTTGCGCAAGAGGGATAGCCGAGCGCGTCAGAATTGGCGGCATTTGAAGACAGTTGCTCGGCGGCTTCACGGCTGAAAAAACCGCTTAGAATAATTGTCATATTTAACTTTCCTGAGATGTCTTCTGCGGCTTTCCGAAAGCGATGATGCGGTCACCAGCCTGAGCACTTGGTATGCCTTTTGGTGAGGCAAATTCAAGCTTGTTGTTTTGATCTATAACACAGACTATCTTGTTTTCTTCGTTCCGTGCAGCCAAATAATCATCTATACCAAAGGTGTCGCTGAGCAGCGTGGTTTGCATGGTGTGACCCTTGAAAATATTATGCTTGGCGGTTTCTATGCTCATGGATTCAAGGAACAAGCGCCTGCCGCCAACAGTGAATGACATGGTTTGGTTTGCATGTTTTTCATCAGATTCTGCTGCAAACTGAAAGACATTGGAACGACTAAATTCATGTGACATTTCAGTGCATACAAGCGCATTATAAGCGTCATTGTCTGTGGTTGCCAGCAAGTGGCTGAAAGCATGTAGGTCAATTTTATATTCACGCGTCTCTGAGAGAATTTCGCCTAAATAGACAGGAATTCCCGCATAACGCGCATCACGTAAATGGCTGAAATTGCTGTCAGCGATTGTGACAGGTACATCAATCTCGATTAGTTCTCGCGCGAGCATTACTGAAAACGGATTGCCGCCAATTAACAAGGCGCCAGGGTTGCTGTCGGATGAGAGCTTGAGTGCTTTTGCGATGGGCTTAAGAGAAAAGCCGTGCAATATCACTGTGACAAAGACAACAGCAAAGGCAAGCGCCACCATGCGTTCGCCGTCGGGATTACCCATATCGACCAGCGACGCACCGAAAAGGCCGGTGACGGCAACCGCCACAATACCGCGCGGTGCAATCCAGCTTGTTAACAAGCGTTCTTGCCACGTTAAATCCGCGCCAATGGTTGACAACCACACAGACGCTGGCCGCACTAAGACCAAGAGCAGTAAGATATAAAATGCATCGCGCCAACCGAGAGCGGCAAGTGTTGAAGGCTCAAGTGTGGCGGTCAAAATGACGAAGAGGGCGGAGACTAAGAGGACGGTAATGACCTCCTTGAAGCGTCGCATTTCTGATAGGCTCGCAATGCGCGAATTGCCCATGGCAACGCCCATGGCCGTGACCGTTAAAAGGCCAGCTTCTTCCAAAATATGATTGGTGGCAACATAGGCTGCCAAAAGCACCATCAAGATGACTGGCGCTTTTAAAAATTCTGGAACCAGACCGCGAATGAAGGTCATGGCGACAAGCTTGCCAAGATACCAGCCACCAATGGCACCCACTGGCATGGCGATGGCAAAGCGGATCAGAACCGTTGATAGATCATGGTGCGCATCACTCGTGCCGAATACCAAGAAGAGTTCAAAAGCTAGAACAGCAAAGAGCGCTCCAACGGGATCTGCAATAATGGCTTCCCATCGTAACAGGGCGGCGGGGCGTTTTGTTAAATGGGCATTGCGCAAGAGTGGCATGATGACTGTTGGACCGGTGACTACAAAAATACCGGACAAGATCAGAGCCGCTGGCCAGCCAAGTCCTGCCACGAAATGTGCGGCCAATGCGCCCAAGCCCCAAGCGATGGGTGCCCCAACAAAAACCAGACGTCGTACAGCTTTTGATGTGTCACGGATTTCGGAAAAATTAAGGGTCAGGCCGCCTTCATATAAAATCACTGCAACAGCAAGACCAATAGCAGGCCTTAGGATATCGCCGAAGTCTTCGCGCGGATCGATAAAACCAAACACGGGGCCGGCCAAAATGCCAGCCGTTGCCAAAAGCACTATGGCAGGAAGATGAAAACGCCAAGCGATCCATTGTGCAGCAATACCAAGTGCACCTATGAGCGCCATTTTTGATGCAATATCGTCCATTTCAGTTCCTCAAACTTTCATTACATTCTCACTATCACATTTAAGTGGATGTTTTATAGAGTGTTTTGATTGCCTGTTCCTCGACACTAATATGTGCTTTTGATACATATATCAAAGACTTGTTTGGTTTTCTCTTTGGAGTGTTTTAGATGCATCGTTTATTCTCATCAGTCATCAGTTTTTTCATTGTCGCGATGGTGCTGAGTTTTGCTCAAGTCGCTGTGGCCAATGAACAGGTTTTGCGCAATTTTGCTGCAAGCATGGAAAGCCGTGGCTTAAGCGTTTCATTAGATGGGCTGAGTGAGAACGGGGAAGAGGGTGCTCTTGCCAAGCTGATGATGAGTAAAGAAGGAGAGGCGCCATGGTCTTTGACGTTTCACGATGTCACTTTTAAAAACCTTGAAGAAGCGAGCGGTGGCGGCCTGAAAGGGGATATCTTTACAGCGGACAAAATTGATTTCTCTCGTGGTTCTACAATATCGAAAATTGATCGATTTAATGCTGTTGATTTTGATTTTCCCAATTTTGACATGTTGCTGGACAATCTCGCAAATCCTGTCGGTGTGGTGAGCACAACGAAAAATGGTTTTTTAGAATTATTGATCAGTGGTCTTTATAAATTTCTTGCCAATATGACATTCGCTTCTATCAAAGCCGAGGGCTTGGATATTGATTTAGAGGCTGGGGAACTCGCTGTTAAATATGCATTTGGTCCCCTTTCTTTTGACAATATGCGCGATGGTATTTTGGCTTCTTATGCGGTCGATTCAACGGAGATAGAAACGTCTGGGGCGCCTCAACCCACATTCAAAGCGGTGACAGGCCGCACAGAGTTGAAAGGATATAATTTCAATTCGCTCAACCATGTGCTTGATGCCGATGCTTATAAGGATGGCAAGGGCGATGGTGTGTGGTTGCAGGTTTCTGGCGCTGGTTTTGTAGATGGTATGCGTTATTCTTTTGGTAATAGCGTAACGCATATGGCGCGAATGGAATTAGGCGCCTTTCGAATACGTCAGTTTGATGAGCCACCCCTCGATGCTTTTAAGCTTTTGCTTGATCCTATTACAAATACGCAGGGAGTAGAAAATCCTTTAGACAGATCAAAACAGATGACTAAGGCATTTTTGTCATTTTATAGTATGTTCGAATATGGCGGATTTGAAATCAAGGAATTTGATTTCAATGCGCCAGGCCAACAAAATATCGCTATTGGTACTATAAGCATGGGCACTGCATCCTTTGAAAAAGGTATAGCAGAATTGTCGGTAACAGATATGAATGTTGTTCCTTCAAGTGAGGATGCAGGGCATTTGGCGCTTAAGACATTTTCTCTAACTGATATCCAATTCCCCACACGCGCCTCTATTCTAGGCTATCTCGATACTCTTGACGCGAATTCGAAAAGAAAACTTGATTATCAATCTTTGGCAGCATTTTCGGCAACCCTTGGGCAGTTGTCGATTAAAGAGCTTGATTTCAAACGCAGTGATGCTGGGTCTTTCAATATCGATGGCTTATCGGTCACGCTAAAAGACTACATCAAACTTATTCCGACCAAAGTAAAGATTGATTTGTCGAATGTGGATGTGTTGATGAGCAGCCTTCCGGAGAACAATCAAGCAGCTCAGGTTTTAATTTCGCTTGGTTATGAGAAGCTTGTTTTGAACGGTGTTATTGAGGCTAATTGGGATGAGGCAAGTGGTGATTTGACGGTTTTGCCAAGCAGTATAAATGCGGGCGATCTTGGGCAGATCAACTTGTCGGGCATTATTGGTGGTGTGTCACGTGCTTTGATAGAAAACCCAGATAAAGCGGCGATTCATCTGCCGACCCTGCTTCTGAAAGAGGTTGGTGTGTCGTTTGATGATGCGTCTTTTATCAATAAGTTTCTTGATTTTGTCGCCGGTCAGGCTGGCGTCGAAACTGATGCGCTTAGGAAGCAATATGGAATTTTGGCAACAGCTCCCTTGGCGATTTTTCAAAATTTAGAGTTTAGTAAAAAAGCGGAAACTGCCATTCAGACTTTTCTTGCCGCACCGGGCACGATCTCTTTATCAGCAAAGCCGCCGCAACCTGTTCCTGTGGTTAGTCTGGGTCTAATGATGCAGCAAGCACCAACTTTGATTGTTGATGCTTTGGGCCTTGATATCTCGGCAAAATGATCGCTTCAATCAGCGCCCTCTCACATCATTGATACCGTCAATGATTGGCACGCCGCCCTGTTTGAAGGGATACACACCCTTGGTGCAGGCGATGTTTATGCCGCATGTCTTCTAATTTGCTCTATGGTGTGCGCTTTCAGCCATATACAATCCTGAGTTGCATTATTTAGTAATCTTACTATTATTATTTCCTATTACTACCCAATGGTGGGTTCGTTAATGAGGGGAGAATACCATGATAAATAAATTAGCAGCGGAATCGTTTGGAACGTTTTGGTTGGTCTTTGGGGGGTGCGGCAGTGCTGTATTAGCAGCTGGTGTGCCGGAGCTAGGTATCGGATTCGCTGGCGTATCGCTGGCCTTTGGTCTGACTGTTTTGACAATGGCTTATGCTGTTGGGGGCATCTCTGGCGGGCATTTTAATCCTGCTGTCTCATTGGGGCTTGCTGTTGCAGGCAAGTTTGATTGGAAAGACCTTATTCCTTACACAATTGCCCAAGTAGTCGGCGGCGCGCTGGCGGCTTTTCTGCTTTTCATCATTGTTTCTGGCAAGGGTGATTTTTCCGGTGTTGGAGGTTTTGCATCCAATGGGTATGGCGCGCATTCACCGGGCGGTTTTTCGCTTCTATCGGCTCTTGTTATCGAAGTTGTGCTGACCGCCTTCTTCTTGATAATCATTCTGGGTTCTACCAGTAAACTGGCTCCAGCCGGATTTGCACCAATCGCCATAGGGCTGGCGTTGACGCTTATTCATCTGATTTCTATTCCGGTGACAAATACATCAGTTAACCCAGCGCGTTCAACCGCTGTTGCTTTATTTGCAGATGGTTGGGCGTTGCAGCAACTATGGCTTTTCTGGGCGGCACCGCTAGCGGGCGCTGCGATTGGTGCTATTTTATGGAAAGCACTTTTGTCAGGTAAGTCAGAGAGTTAATAAAAGCGGGGGCAGGCGACTGCTCCCGTTTCTTTTAATGACGTTCTAAAAAGCTGTCTAAGACACGTTTTTGTCCAGCTTTTTCAAAGTCGATGGTTAGCTTGTTACCGTCGATGGCTGCGACCTGTCCGTAACCGAACTTGAGATGGAAGACACGCTCGCCTATAGCAAAGTCTGATTTCACCTTTTTAGTGGTTTTGGCAAAAGCCTTGCCTTCGATTAATGGTGAACTGACTTTTTTCTTTTGCCCGCGATAACCGCCACTCTCCGAGAAGGCTTCTTTGTCTGCGTTGTTTTTTTGGGCGCGTTGCCAGCCCGGTGTGGCATAGGTGTTTTGGAACGGATCGCGCAGATCAAAGCGCGATGAGCCATATTGACCAGCTGAAGAACCAGCCCCATAGCCGCTGTAGGATTGACCGCTTTCGACAATTTCCACATGGTCTGCAGGCAGTTCATCGAGGAAGCGGGAAGGAATGGAAGATTGCCATAATCCATGAATGCGGCGGTTAGAGGTGAACCATATTTTAGCGCGTTTCTTGGCGCGTGTGACGCCGACATAGGCAAGGCGGCGTTCTTCTTCGAGGCCAGCACGGCCACTTTCATCTAGTGCACGTTGATGGGGAAAGAGGCCTTCTTCCCAACCAGGCAAAAACACTGTGTCGAACTCAAGCCCCTTGGCAGAATGGAGTGTCATCAGCGAGACGGCATCGAGCGCCTCATTATTGTCGCGGTCCATCACCAGCGAGATATGCTCAAGAAAGCCTTCCATGCTCTCAAACTCTTCCATGGAGCGGATCAATTCTTTGAGGTTATCAAGGCGTCCAGGTGCATCGGCAGAGCGGTCATTTTGCCACATTTCTGTATAGCCGCTTTCATCGAGAATGATTTCGGCCACTTCCGTGTGTGACATGTTCTCGATTTGCTGGTTCCAGCGCGCGAAGCTTTCCATCAAACCGCGTAAGGTTGTGCGCTGTTTGGGTTTTAATTCTTCGGTCTGCACAAGTTCCATGACAGCCTGCATCATGGGAATATTGCGCGCACGCGCTGTGTCATGGATGAGGCGGATGGTGGCATCGCCCAGTCCGCGTTTTGGCTTGTTGACGATGCGCTCAAATGCCAGATCATCAGCGGGTTGTACGATTGCGCGAAAATAAGCCAGCGCATCGCGGATCTCCATGCGCTCATAAAAGCGCGGACCGCCAATGACACGGTAGTTGAGGCCAAGGGTCACAAAACGATCTTCGAACTCGCGCATTTGAAATGAAGCGCGCACTAAAATCGCAATATCATTCAAGCTGCTGCCTTGGCGCTCTATTTGTTCTATTTCCTCACCAATTGAACGGGCTTCTTCTTCGGAATCCCATGCAGAGGCAACATAGACTTTTTCTTCGTCCTCACCGGTCTTGTCTGTGAATAGAGTTTTGCCGAGCCTGTCTTCATTGTGGCTGATGAGATGAGAAGCGGTGGCGAGGATGTGGCTGGTGGAGCGGTAATTGCGCTCGAGCTTTATGATCTTTGCGCCAGGGAAGTCTTTTTCAAAACGTAGGATATTATCAACCTCAGCCCCGCGCCAGCCATATATCGATTGGTCGTCATCACCAACGCAGCATATGTTGGCTTTGTTTGAGCTCGCGCCAGAAGCTTCGCTTTGGCTGCGCATGCACGCGGCGGTTGCCGCGTCGGCCTCTTCGGCCGTGAGCTTGCTGCGCTCGCTCGGTTTTTGAGCTAAGAGGCGCAGCCACATATATTGCGAGACATTGGTGTCTTGATATTCGTCGACCAGAATATAACGAAAGCGGGTTTGGTACTTTGTGAGCACGTCTGGATTTTCTTTAAACAGGCGCAGACATTCCATGAGCAAATCACCGAAGTCGCAGGCGTTGAGTGTTT
Organism: Hyphomicrobiales bacterium; assembly: GCA_039989895.1. Classification (NCBI taxonomy): domain Bacteria; kingdom Pseudomonadati; phylum Pseudomonadota; class Alphaproteobacteria; order Hyphomicrobiales; species Hyphomicrobiales bacterium. Next base: position 70,316 of record JBDXGY010000004.1, on the reverse strand, counting down.
TTAGGCGTGCTTGATAAGCTTCATAAAGCTTGCGGCCCTTGCCATTGCCAAATGCGCGGGCTTCACCTTCTGGCAACATGGACGGTATGAGGCCTTTGTTTTTCCAGCCGTCGATTTGATTGGCAAATTGGCGTGCGGGCCAGCGTTTAATATCGATGTCTTCTGCATTGATGAGCTGCTTCAATAAACGTATTTGGTCGTCTGTATCCAAAATCGTGAAGTTTGATTTGAGGCCGACAAGTTCTGCATGGCGGCGCAGGATTTTGACGCAGATAGAATGGAAGGTGCCAAGCCATTGCATGCCCTCCACGCCATCACCAATCATTGAGGCGATGCGATGTTTCATCTCTCTCGCGGCTTTGTTGGTGAAGGTGACCGCGAGAATTTGATACGGGGTGGCTTTGCCTGTCGCCAAGATATGGCCGATACGTGTGGTGAGGACGCGGGTTTTGCCGGTTCCAGCTCCAGCCAATACCAGCACTGGCCCATCGAGGCTTTCCACTGCATCGCGCTGTTCAGGGTTTAGACCATTTAAATAGTCGGCGTTGTGGCCGATAGAACGCGCGGCGAGGGCACGCGCTGCGATGCCGCTATTAAGTGAAGGGGCGTCATTGCTCGGCGCGGGTGCAACAGATGTATCTTGCGGGCCGTGATCTTGCCTCTCATCATCAAAGGCTTCCGGTGGCAGGTTTGCACCATCGTGTAAAGGCACATCATCCCAGCTCGATGGGGGGCTTAGTGTCTCATTGTCGGGCTTGGTTGGATGACGGCTCATGAATGTGCTTTAGATTTCGAATCTCTATTAGTGAGACACTATAGCAACATTCATTTGACAAGCAGAAGGCAACTCATGCGCTTGTGGTTCTTATCCAATGAATAATGCGATCATCAAGAGGCTAATCTCTTATCGATGTTCTTCTTCGCTTGCATTGATGAGGGCTGAGTTGAAACGACTGAGGACGTCGACGTGAACCACGAAGGCGAGAACTTTGGTGGCATCCCCAGGGTCAACGACAGGGATGCGATGGTTGTCGCTTGTATCGAACGAGCGCAAAGCTGTCTCTAATGTATCGCCAGGGCGTAAATAGGTCTCCCCGCTGCCTGGGTCAAAGGGTTCCACCTCTTCGTCATCGGCAAGTGGGCGCATGATTTCGCCGACATAGGTGTTTTTGCCGAGATATTTGTGTGGTCCTTCCTGCACGAATAGCCCGCGCATTTCTAATTGCCAGTGGAAGAACGAACGCCCATGCAAGGCTTGTGTTAAGCCATGGGAAATAGCGATCGTTATAAGCAAAGCAATGGTTAGCGTATAGCCGCCAGTCAGCTCGAAAACGATTAAAACGGTTGAGATTGGAGCGCCAATAACGCTGGCCGCCACTGCGCCCATGCCGAGAATGGCATAAACACCGCCGCTCGATGCCAGATCAGGCGAGAAACCTGCTGCTACCAGTCCAAAGGCTCCGCCTGTCATGGCGCCAAGATAAAGGGCGGGCGAAAAGACGCCACCTCCAAAGCGCGAGGCGAGTGTTATGGCGGTGGCCACTGTTTTTAAGATGAGCAAGCTTATGAGAATAGTGAGAGTCAGTTGACCATGAAGGGCTTGGTTGGTTGCCTCATATCCTACCCCCAGTATTTCAGGGTAGAACATGGCAATAAAGCCGATCAAAAGCCCTCCAAGGACAGGGCGCATCCATAGGCGTATGTTAATGTGGCGGGCGGTCCAGTCGGCACCGACTAATGTTGCCTGAAAGGCAATTGCAACAAGCGCGCAAACAACACCCAGAAGCGCGAAGGCAGGGAATTCCCAATAAGATGTAATTTGATAATCGGGGATGATAAAGGCGGCGGTTTCTCCGAAGTACAGCCTTGAGATGACTGTGCCGGCAACAGAGGAGATGACGATAGGCACAAAAGCGCTGGCGGCATAATGTCCAAGGATAACTTCATGGGCAAATAAAACACCGGCAATGGGTGCGTTAAAGGATGCGGATACAGCTGAGGCGACACCGCACGCCAACATAATGCGGGTGCCACGTCCACCCATTCCAAGTTTTTCGGAAAAGAAGGTGGAAATGGTGGCACCAAGATGAACAACTGGACCTTCACGGCCGGAACTTGCACCAAAGCCGAGAGAAGTGGCGGAGATCAGCGCGCTATAGATACCTTGTCTGAACGATAGGCGCTGGGTGGTTTGGGCGCGCGCAGCTATGACATCTGGCACACCTAAAGCGCGTTTTCCTATCATGAGTTTTTCAAGCATAATACCGACAATCAGGCCGCCAATTGTCGGGGTGATGAGAATTACCCACCAAGGTTGTTTGCGGGCTGCTGTTGCCACAAATTCGCTCATGTCTTGAAGCCAGATTAATTGAAAAAGCCCAAGGAGTTCACGAAAACCTATTGTGGCTATACCCACACATGTTCCAGCGATAAGACCAAAAAGCCATAGTGTTGGCTGACGGGTGGTTTGGTAATAGGTCAGGTTGGGCTTTATCCACTGGATAACAACCGCAAATAAAGGCAATGCCAGTATGGATAAGATACGGGCCTTGATGGGGTTTTCGCGTGGTGGTTTCTGTTCTGGCGGCGTCATAATCTAAATTCAGAATCTCTCTTTCTTTTTAAAGGGTACGCCTGACGGCGAGCGAAAGCAAAAAATGATTAGGGTCAAGCGCAAAAGAATTTGCAAAATTTCATTTAATCCTCAGGATAAACAAAATGCAGGAGGGAAGCTGATGAGTTCTGTGGATGAAAGAAACATTTCGGGTGTTGAGACGGCCATCGATGTTTTGCGTCAACGTTTTGCCGATAGGCTTTCTACCGCGCAATCTGTGCGTGAACAGCATGGGCACACAACAACATTTCTCTCCAACCAAGCTCCTGATGCGGTTATTTTTGTGCATTCCACGCAAGAGGTGGCCGAGATTGTGAAAACTTGCGGGCATTATAATGTGCCGGTGATTGCTTTTGGTGCGGGTACTTCTCTTGAAGGTCATGTGAATGCACCTTTTGGCGGTATTTGTGTGGATTTGTCGCATATGAATGAGGTGATTGAGGTTTATCCTGAAGACTTTGATTGCACGGTTCAAGCGGGAATTACTCGCAAAGAACTCAATATTTATTTGCGTGATACGGGGTTGTTTTTTCCTATTGATCCGGGCGCTGATGCGAGCCTTGGCGGCATGGCATCAACGCGCGCCTCTGGCACTAATGCTGTTCGTTATGGGACGATGCGCGATAATGTCATTTCGCTCACTGCGGTGATGGCTGATGGGCGCATTATTAAGACTGCGAAACGGACACGAAAATCTTCTGCCGGTTATGATTTGACGCGGCTTTTGATAGGGGCTGAGGGTACGCTTGGGATTATCACTGAATTGACACTTCGCCTTTATGGAATACCTGAAGCGGTATCGGGTGGTTCATGTTCTTTCCCGACAGAAGAGGCGGCTTGTAATGCCGTTATTGAAACCATGCAGATGGGTATACCTGTGGCGCGTATTGAGCTTCTTGATACAATGCAAGTGAAGGCGGTGAACGCTTATTCGAAGCTTGCTTTGCGTGAAGAGCCACTTTTGCTTTTGGAGTTTCATGGCTCTGTTACGGGCGTTCGTGAGCAAGCTGATATGTTCGCTGAGATTGTCACTGAACACGGTGGTGGTGAATTTATCTGGACCACGGATGACGAAGAGCGGACAAAGCTGTGGCAGGCACGACATGATGCTTACTGGGCCGCTTTGCAGCTTGCCCCTAGCAAAAAAGCTATTGCAACTGATGTCTGCGTTCCAATTTCCAGATTAGCTGAATGTATGGTGGAGACTCAAAAAGATATCGCAGATCAAGGTTTTCTGGCGCCAATCGTTGGGCATGTTGGCGATGGTAATTTTCATGTGCTTGTTTTACTGGACGAAAACAATCCAGCCGAGGTTGCAGCGGTCGAGGCCTTTGTGTCTCGTCTTAATAAGCGTGCTTTAGCTATGGACGGTACCTGTACGGGCGAACACGGAATAGGACAAGGCAAACAAAAATATCTGGTTGATGAAATGGGCGATGGTGTGGACTATATGCGCGCCATTAAACAAGCGCTTGATCCGCGGGATATTATGAATCCAGGCAAGATATTGAGCTAAGTAAATTCAATGATTATGCTGCTTTTGTAACGTAGCAATTACGGCCTTGTCTTTTGGCTGTATACAGCGCTTCGTCGGCACGAGCCAAGGCTGTGTCTACCGTATCTTCGCGGTATGAGAACATAATTAATCCAGCGCTCATTGTAATGGAAATATCAACACCTTTAACGCGTATTGGTTGGTCTGATGTTATCTTGAGAAGACGCTCAACAACGAGCTCGGCCCCATTATCATCGCATTGAGGTAGAAGAATTGCGAATTCTTCTCCGCCGATTCTTGCAAGTTGATCATACTCCCGCAATTCGATATTCCAACGCTTTACCAGTTCGACCAAAACCTGATCGCCTGCTGCATGCCCAAACACATCATTAATTTTTTTGAAATGATCGATATCAATTAAGATCAATGCGCCTGGTGTGTTCGACCGCTGTCCGCGGTTGATTTCGCCGTTGACCAGATCAACAAAGCGACGACGGTTCAAACAGTTCGTTAGGCCGTCGGTCCATGCAAGGCGAGATAGTTCTCTTTGCTGTCGTTTTAACTGTGTAATGTCTACTCGGAAACCGACCATGCCGCCTTCACTTGTGCGGCGTTCTTGAATGCGCAACCAACGGTCACCCGGCAATTGTTGCTCAAGGGTACTGTTCGATTCGCGATGCCGCTCTAATCTATTTTCAATCCAGGCTTCTTCATTGCCAATGGCTTCTGGATATTGGCCGCATTCGACACCTTTGCGAATCATATCGCTAAAGAGCATGCCGGGTAACAAGTGTTCTGCTGTCTCGGAATAGAGATCTTTATAACGTTGATTGCACATGACGAGTTTATCGTCTTTATCAAAAAGTACAAAACCATCTGGTATGGTCTCAACCGCATCAATCAATCGTTCTTCAGCCTTGATTGCGCGCTGAGTTGTTTGGTGTAGTTCTATTAGCTCTGTCGCCATTGCGGCAAGATCAGTTAAGAGAATTCTTTCATCTGCACTCAAGCTTCTAGGCTTGGTGTCAATAATGCTGAGTGTTCCTAAATTGTAAGTGTTATTGACGCAAAGGGGAGCGCCTGCGTAAAAACGAACATTAGGACCTCCCAGTACAAGTGGGTTATCAGCATAGCGCGGATCTTTTGTCGCGTCTTTTATTTCTAATATCGCATTACTACAGATTGCATGTGAACAAAAACCATGGTCACGTGGCATTTGTGAAATATCAACGCCGACCTTAGCCTTAAACCATTGCTGATCTGCACCGACGAAATTAACGAGAGCAATAGGCATGTCGAGTGTATGGGAGGCGATGCGAGTAATACGATTGAAGGCTTCTTCTTGTAACGTATCCAATATGCGCAGTGATTCGAGTTGGTTTAACCGATCATGCTCGTTGTCGGGTAATGGATAATCACGCATTTTATTCATCTATAGATAGGCTGGTTAACGCTGTTAATTTCAAATTATGGTTCTACTAGCAAAGTATTTATAAGACATTAACCATATCAATCTGAGGTTGTATTTTGACGGTTTTCTGAGCGATTTTAGGAAAGAACATTTAATCAAATACCGAGAAAATACGAATTTTTGCACTTATAAGTTGTGGGTTTGGTGTATCTATACTTGAAATGAAGATCAATTAATGTGTTGTTAATTTTCTGTTCAGTATGCAAAATGCATGTTGAACCTTGTCGAGTTCTGATTTTATGAGGAGAATAAATTATGAGTGATTATTTTGGAGACGTGAAAAAGTACGATAGCGGTGCAAGTGAAGAGATTGTCAAAAAGATTGTCAAACATCTGGGCATTGCGCTGCGTAATCGTGATTCGTCATTGGTTTCTTGTTCTGACGATAAAGAACTTGGACGAGTGCGCGACGGTTGGATGAAGAAAAAGCTTGGCCAAAGCGATGGCGCTGCTGCCGATAAAGTCATTGCTCGAGTATGTGAGATCATGAAACCTTCTAAATCCAATAAATCACGGGTTACTTTCTATTATCTTTGCGCAAAAGAAGTTGGAAAACTCGGCGACCTGTAAGGTTCTAAGTCCCGCAAACTTTTGAAAGCTGTGGGTAACAATAAGCATTTAACGAGCGGGTTTGACCCGCTCGTTTTGTTTTTGGCACTGTGGCATGCATTCTCACTGAATTAGGAATTTTCATGCGGCAATACTTGGATTTCATGCGTCATGTGCTTGAAAATGGTGCTGTCAAAGAAGACAGAACTGGTACGGGTACACGCTCTGTTTTCGGTTATCAGATGCGATTTAATCTGGCGGACGGCTTTCCTTTGTTGACAACAAAGAAGTTGCACCTGAGATCAATCATTCACGAGCTTTTATGGTTCTTGAATGGTGATACTAATATTAGCTATCTGAAAGAAAATGGCGTTTCAATATGGGACGATTGGGCAGATGAGGATGGTAATCTGGGGCCGGTCTATGGATACCAATGGCGCTCATGGCCAAAGGCTGATGGCGGTAGTGTAGATCAAATCAGTAAATTGATGGTGCAGATTAAATCAAATCCCGATAGTCGGCGTTTGATTGTATCAGCATGGAATCCGTCGCAAGTGGACGATATGGCTTTGCCGCCATGTCACTCGCTTTTTCAGTTTTATGTGGCTGATGGCAAGCTGTCGTGTCAGCTTTATCAGCGCTCGGCTGATATCTTTTTAGGTGTGCCATTTAATATCGCGTCTTACGCACTTTTAACATTGATGGTTGCGCGCGTGAGCGGGCTACAGCTGGGGGAATTTGTCCATTCTTTTGGTGATGCCCATATTTATGCAAACCATGTTGAGCAAGCAAAAGAACAACTTACCCGTTCGCCGGGCCCCTTGCCTCAAATGTTAATTAAAGACCGAGGGCAGGGGATTTTCGATTTCACCTATGATGATTTTGAGTTGGTTGATTATGTTGCCGCACCTCATATTAAAGCGCCTGTGGCGGTATAAGGTATGGGTGATATCACAATTTCACTGATAGCAGCGGTTGCTGGCAATAATGTTATTGGTGCAGATAATGATATGCCGTGGCGGCTTTCGACCGACTTGAAACGGTTTAAAGCGGTGACGATGGGCAAGCCGATCATCATGGGTCGGCGCACATTTGAAAGCGTCGGTAAGGCATTGCCAGGCCGGTTGAATGTCGTGGTTACTCGAAATCAATCACTTAAGCTTGAGGGTGCTGTTCTTTCCAACTCGCTTGATGATGCGATCATCATTGCAAAAGTCGAGGCGTTCAAAACCGGGCAGGATGAATTGATGATTACTGGTGGTGGTCAGATTTATGCGAGTGCAATGGAATATGCGGATCGATTGTACATCACGCATGTGGATGCTACCCCAAACGGGGACACGTATTTTCCAAAAATTGATGAAGAAGAGTGGAAAATAGTTTTTGAAGAGGAAGTGCCGCGTGGCGAAAAAGACAATGCGGCGACAATATATCGTATTTATGAGCGTAAAGTGGCTTGAATTTACCTTGTTTCTACCCAAATGGGGCTCATGACTTTCCTTTATCTACAAAATGGCCATATTCTATAGGAGAGCGTTTAGCTGTTAATGTGCGTTGTAAGCATGCGAAACCTAACCTATAAAGCCCTAAATTTATCTGAAACTATTCTGTTTTTAGGTTTACTTAGGACGAGCAACTGGGATTGATAAATAATCATAACAATCCCCAACACTTGAGGAATAACTGAATGCCTTGGAGCAATAATAATGGCGGCGGCGGCAATAAAGGCCCTTGGGGCAATGGCGGCGGTAATGGCGGTGGCCCATGGGGCAATGGTCCTTCAGGTGGCAATGGTGGCGGTGGTGGCAATCAACCACCTGATCTGGAAGAAATGCTGCGCAGGGGGCAAGACCGCATCAAACAGGTAATGCCTGGCGGCGGCGACAAACCCAATATGTTTATGATGGCTTTAATAGGTATCTTCGCGATTGGTTTATGGCTGACGCAGTCCTTTTATCAAATCCAGCCAAATCAACTTGGTGTTGAATTATTGTTCGGTAAGCCGAAGACTGAGATTTCCAATCAGGGATTGCATTTTCATTGGTGGCCGTTTGAAACAGTAGAAGTGGCACAGGTGAGTGAAAATCGCATTGTGATTGGTGGTGTCTCAACACGTGGTTCTGCTGGTGCTGGGCTCATGCTTTCAGGTGATCAAAATATTGTGGAAGTCGAATTTGCCGCTTTGTGGCAGATGGTCGACCCTCAGGCTTTCTTGTTCAATGTTGAAGACCCTCAAGAGATGGTAACGAAAGTCGCTGAAAGCGCTATGCGTGAGGTGGTTGGTCGTGGTCTGGCGCAGGATATTTTCCGTGACAAACGAGCGGCAATTTCTGAAGAAGTGCGGGCTATTACGCAAGCAACGCTTGAAAGTTATGGCACAGGTATTCAAATCAACCGGATCACAATCGAAAACGTGGCGCCGCCACGCGAAGTGGCTGATGCTTTTGATGAAGTGCAACGTGCTGAGCAGGACGAAGATCGTTTTGTTGAAGAAGCAAACCGTTATTCAAACCAAAAACTGGGTGCAGCACGTGGTGAATCTGCCAGTATCCGTGAGGGTGCGGCGGCTTATAAAAAACGTGTTGTTGAAGAAGCAAACGGTGAAGCACAGCGTTTTGTGTCTATTTATGATGAATATTCAAAAGCGCCGGACGTAACACGTAAACGCTTGTTCTTGGAGACAATGGAGCGCGTCTTGCGCAGTTCTAATAAAGTCATACTTGGTGGTGAATCAGGTGGTCAGGGCGTTGTTCCTTACCTGCCATTGCCTGAAATTCAAAAGCGAGCAAAAGACTCTACAAATACAAATGAAGGACAATAATCATGGCCAACCGTTTTCCTTTAATTTTAGGCGCATTGCTTATTCTCTTCTTTATCGTTTATTCGTCGGTCTTTGTTATCAACGAGCGACAGCAGGCGCTGGTTTTGAGATTTGGTGAGATCAAACGTATCATCAAAGAGCCTGGTCTATATTTCAAAGTTCCAACCAATATTGTTGAAACAGTTCAAGTTGTAGAAGATCGGTTTATTCGTCTCGACCTTGAAGATATTACACTTCAAGTGAGTGGTGGTAAATTCTATGTGGTTGATGCCTTCGTGGTGTATCGCATTGAAGATTTGTCGCTGTTTAAAGAGCGTGCATCCGGTAGCATTCAACAGGCAGAGCGCCTTTTAAGAACCCGTCTTAATGATGGATTGCGTGATGTTTATGGTCGTCGTGGCTTTGAGGCCGCTCTTTCAGAAGAACGCAATGAAATGATGCTTGAGGTACGCCAGCTCCTTATTCCACAGGTGAAGGCCTTTGGTATGAAGGTTGTTGATGTGCGGGTACGTCGTACGGATTTGACCGCAGAAGTCTCGCAACAAACATTTGACCGTATGTCGGCTGAACGTTTGGCCGAAGCTGAAAGACTGCGTGCGCGCGGTCGTGAGGCGGAGCAGCGTATCAAAGCGATCGCAGACCGTCAGGCAGTTGAAGTTGTGGCTGAGGCCAATCGTGATAGCGAAATTCTTCGTGGTCAAGGTGATGCAGAGCGGAACCGTTTGTTCGCGGAGGCGTTTGGCCGTGATCCTGAATTCTTCGAGTTTTATCGCTCTATGAGTGCTTATGAAAATGCGATTGAAGGCACGGATACAACGCTTGTCTTGTCTCCTGATTCTGAGTTTTTCCGTTACTTTAAAAACGATGGGGCAACCCGTCCGGATTTGCCATCAGCAAGCGGCAACTAGGTAGGGTTTGAGGGTGAGTGATCTTATTGTTGGTCTTGCCCTCGTTCTTGTGATTGAGGGGATCGTCTATGCGGCGTTCCCCGATCAAACAAAAGCGATGATGGCTCGTTTTTTACAGATGCCATCATCATCATTAAGGACGGGCGGCTTGGTCGCTCTTGGCGCCGGCGTTTTCATCGTTTGGTTGATGCGCGGCTAAAAAGTGACTGTTGAACTGCGGAAAAATCATTTTATTTATCAAAAGCACGTTATGTCGCGTTGATATGCAATCCATTTAGCATCATGTTATAAATCAACATGACACCTTGAAGGATGCACTTAGATGAGCGCGCAGATATCAGCCGCATTTGGCAAAAAATTTTCCTATTTGATCCCGTTACTTGCGGCATTTGCTCTCCTTATATCAACAAGCGGTCAGAGTGTTCGCGCTCATAATGGTCCAGACTCCATTGCTGATCTGGCTGAAACTTTGCTTGATGCAGTGGTGAATATTTCAACAGCGACTAATGTTGGTGGTGAGGCAAGACGCAACCGTGGACCGCAGCGCCCTGAAGCCCCTGATGGTTCGCCTTTCGAAGAGTTTTTTGATGAGTTTTTTGAGCGTCAAGAAAGAGGCCAAGGGCGTCAAAGACGCGTGCAATCTTTAGGGTCAGGCTTTGTTATCGACTCATCCGGCATCATCATTACCAATAATCATGTGATTGAAGGTGCTGATGAAATTACAATCAATTTTGCTAATGGAGACGCGTTGATTGCGGAGCTTGTTGGCACGGATAAAAAAACTGATTTGGCGGTTTTGAAAGTTAAATCTGACAAGCCTTTGCCTTTTGTGAATTTTGGCTCGTCTGAAAAAATGCGGGTTGGCGATTGGGTGATGGCGATTGGTAATCCGTTCGGCCTTTCCAGTTCACTTTCTGCGGGCATTGTGTCTGCGATTAATCGCGACATAAATTCTGGCCCTTATGATAATTTCATTCAAACCGATGCTGCGATCAATAAAGGTAATTCAGGTGGCCCGCTGTTTAACGAAAAGGGCGAAGTGATTGGTATTAATACAGCAATTTTCTCGCCTTCAGGCGGTGGTTCCGTCGGGGTTGGTTTTTCTGTTCCTAGTGACACGGCTGTAGCTGTTATTTCTCAGTTGCGGGAATTTGGTGAAACCCGTCGTGGTTGGTTGGGCGTGCGCATTCAACAGGTCACGGAAGATATTGCGGTTGGTCTTGAGCTTGGCGAACCGCGCGGCGCGCTGGTGGCAGGCGTGACAGCAACAGGGCCGGCAGAGGCTGCTGGTATTGCGGCTGGTGATGTAGTCGTTACCTTTGATGGCCGCCCTGTCAAAGAGATGAAAGATTTGCCTCGTATGGTTGCTGATACGCCGGTTGGTGAAGCCGTTGATGTGGAGGTTTTCCGGAAAGGAAAAACACTGAAATTCAAGGTTGACCTTGGCCGTTTGGAAGAGGGCGAGAAACTGGCGAATAATGATTCAACCCGCTTAGGCACTGAAAAAGAAAAGCCAAATTCGGATGATCCGACTGTTATATTGGGTATGACCGTCACTGAGCTAACAGAAGAATTGCGGGAAAAATATAAAGTTGCCGATAGCATCAAAGGACTCGTGATTACGCATGTCGAGACGGATTCTAAAGCCGCTGAAAAAGGCGTGTTGGTCGGCGAAGTCGTCATGGAAGTTGGCCAAAGCATTGTAGAAACACGCGACGCTATTGTGGCGCGGCTTGAAGCGTTAAAACAAGAAGACAGAAAGTCAGTCCTCTTTTTGATGTCAGGTATTGATGGTGAACTGAGATTTGTTGCCATTAAAACAGAATAGAACTTGATACCGGCTTGCGCCCTAAGTCACAAATTCATTGCTTGAGTAGCCTTGTAGATACAACAGAGCTGTCAGGTCGCCGTGGTTGATGGCGATATTGGCCTCTTCAGCGACCTTTGGTTTGGCGTGAACGGCAACGCCTGATCCGGCCAGCTTTATCATGCCAAGATCATTTGCCCCGTCGCCGATCGCCATGACATTTGATGGTGTAATTTTGAGTTTGGCACAGATCTCTTGAACGGCCGCTACTTTTGCATCAGACCCCAGAATTGGCTCCTGCACCATGCCGCTCAATCTGTCTTCTTCGGTGAGTAATGTATTCGCGCGGTTTTCATCAAAACCGAGCATTGCTGCGATGCGGCTGGTGAACATTGTAAAGCCGCCAGAGACAAGAGCGGTATATCCACCTTTCGCCTTCATGGTTTGAACAAGTTGGCGTCCGCCGGCACGCAGTGTGATATGATTTTCGATCACTTCATCGATCTTGGATAGAGGCAGGCCTTTTAAAAGCAGGACGCGTTCGCGAAGGGCGGGGTCAAACTCGATCTCACCGCGCATGGCTCGCTCCGTGATGTTCGACACTTTGTCTTTAATGCCAATGGCATCTGCCAGTTCATCAATGCACTCTTGTTCGATCATAGTGGAATCCATGTCGGCCACCAAAACAGTTTTGCGCCGCTCGCTCGCCTTTTGAATGGCGCAATCGATCTTAAGCGCATTAAGTTGTGGCGCCAGCGCTTGAATGCGCTCGACCTCATTGGCATTGAGATCAAAATCACATGCAGCTTGTTGGTCGAGCCATGAGACGACGATCATACGATCTAAGGCGTCAGCTACCATACCAATGATTTCACCCGTGATTTGTGGATTTCTAGGATCAGATATAAGAGTTGTTACAAGAGACATGAAGGAACTTTACAGAATGAGTGAACGTGCCGTTTTGATAGCGGGACCAACGGCGAGCGGCAAGTCGTCATTGGCATTATTTGAAGCCGATCGCGTAAAGCGTGCAGGTTTGTGTCCAATTATAGTCAATGCGGATTCTATGCAAGTTTATCGTGAATTGCGCATTATTAGCGCGCGACCAAGCGTAGACGATGAAGCGCAGGTGAAGCATGTACTTTATGGATTCGTGTCCTCAAAGGAAGTTTTTAATACTGGCCGCTGGCTGGATGAAATGGGCGAGCTTCTGGCGGGTTTGGCTGAAGATGAACTGCCGATCATTGTTGGCGGAACAGGGCTTTATTTTAAGGCGTTGCTTGAAGGATTTGCGCGCATTCCCGACATAGCTGATGAGGTGCGTGCTGGCTTAAGGGCGCTCTTTTTAGAAGAGAATGCGGAAAAAATGCATCAAAGGCTGGCGGCTGTTGACCCCCAAATGGCTGATAGCTTAAAGCCGACGGATGCCCAGCGCATTTTGCGGGCTCTTGAAGTCTATGAGGCTACAGGCAAATCGATTTTGCATTGGCAACAAGAGGCGCAAGCTTCGCCACTTTTATCAGCGAAAGACTGCCGCAAAATTATTGCCTTGCCTGAGCGCGATGTTCTTTATGAGCGTATTAATGCTCGCTTTGACGCGATGGTGGGTGAGGGCGCGCTTGAGGAGGTTGCAGCGCTTGCCAAATTGCAGCTGGATTGGGACCTGCCAGCTATGAAGGCAATTGGCGTGCCGCAATTTATGGCCCATCTTGAGGGCACAATGCCGTTGGAGGATGCTATTCTTGATGCAAAACAAGAAAGCCGCCGATACGCCAAGAGGCAAATGACATGGCTACGCAATCAGATGGGAGAAGATTGGCAGCGTATCGACGTTGATGATGAAAACAAGCGGAACTAGCGACCTATATGCTGGCCAATATGTTCGAATGAGAAGAGATGGTCTTGTTCTGCCAATGGCGCATGACAGGCTCGGCAGCTATTGAGGTCTTTTTTTGCATCAGTTCCATCAGGTTTAAAGGCTGCAAAATCCCAGTCACCGTTTTTATGTTCTTCGCTGAAATCCTTGCCCCAGCCTTCCTGTTTTTCCATAACTGCTATGATAGCAAGTTTGCCACGGATGCGTTGGCCAAGTTGGCTTTCTATGACATCACCATTTTCGTCTTTTTTTGCTTTATAAACTTCGCCGATGACGATTGACCCATTAGGAAACTTGCCAGAAGCATCCCGACCCTTCATGGCAATATCATTGGCATATAGATGAATTATCTGGTCGTCATTTTGGACTCTATCCAGATTGAGATAATTCGTGAAAGTGGATTGATAGTCAGCAGGCAATGCAATTTTTGTCTCTTCTGCCTGTGCTGTTGTGCTCATAATCAGTGCTGCTAATGCGCTTACAATTGATAACTTCATTTTTTATTATCTTTCTTTGTCGGTGGTTGCATTTTACCGTTATTTTATATTGAGCGATTATATCGTGTGCGATATATTAGGGAAGGTTTGGCTCTATTGTCAATGATGATATAGGCAATTCAACCGTGATGATTGAATTATATTTTTTGGAAGAGGCCTATGCCGCGAACTGTTCTCAACGACGATCTACCTAAAAGCGCAAAAGAGCTTATTTGTTTTTCTATCTATTCCGCAGGCCATGCTTTTAATCGGGCTTATGCGCCTTTGCTTAAGAAGCTTAATCTTACTTATCCGCAATATATTACTTTGACCGTGTTGTGGGAAAAGGATGGCGTGAGCGTTGGCGAACTTTGTGAATATCTCAAATTGGAATCAAGCACTCTTACACCTCTTCTTAAACGCCTTGAAGGTTTGGGTTATGTTGAGAGAAGGCGCGGCAAAACAGATGAGAGACAGGTGTTTGTGTTTTTGACGCATAGCGGATCAGCGCTCGAGAAAGAGGCTGGAGATATTACCAAATGCATCATTGGTCAAACGGGCTATGATTTTGAAACCCTTGATGAGATGGTGAGCTTAATTACATCCCTCAGAGATAATATTATGAGCGCGAAACCAGACGGGTGAGGCTTGGAAGCGCTTAGATGGAATGAATTTAAGCATATCTTGAATAAACACTTAGTCTTCGTGAATTCATTTTTCAGGAGCTAAGTATAAAAAAATAATTTTTGTGTAAGTCTATATTTAAAATGATTTTTATGCATTATTGTATGTGTGGCGGATGTAGTAAGCGTAGTTTTGAGGTTGATATGAGATTATTTATTATAGCATTCATGATTGTATTTGGTTTTATGAGCGCTCCTTCTTGGGCGGCGAGAGTAGAAGCTAAAATTGATCTTTCACAGCAAAAGATGAAAGTTTATCACGGGGGGAAACTGAAATATTCATTTTCTATCTCTTCTGGTAAAAAAGGATTTAGAACACCAACAGGACGATGGGGTGTTACGCGGATGCATAGAAAGTACTTTTCTAAAAAGTATCACGGTGCACCAATGCCAAATTCGATCTTCTTTTATCGCGGTTATGCAATTCATGGCACCAATCAAGTAAGCCGTTTGGGTCGGACTGCATCACACGGTTGTATCCGTTTGGCGCCAGGTAATGCACGTGCCTTGTTCAATCTGGTAAAAGCTAATGGTCGCCATAATTTTCGGGTAAATATTACTCACTAGTGTTGTCTTGCATCAGAGGTTTCATTTGATGCAGTTGAACAAACTCTTGACACATATCCTTGTGGGGATTAACCCTTTGTGTAACGTGAAACTTGAGTAGATCAGATGACTAATTTTATTCTTGTGGTGATTAAGCACATTGCCGGAGAAGCTTTTTAAGCTTCTCGGAACGGTGATGTGCGGAAAACAGGCTCCCAAAAGGGAGCCTTTTTTGTTGCTTGCCTATTGAATGAGATGAGCATTGAATGGAATAAAGAAAGTGGCGCACGGGAGCGCTGAGGGAGAATGAAGATGAGTGCCGATACTGCGATGAGCGATGCCATTTTAGCTGGGGCTGCGGGTTCTGGCGTCGAAATGACTGGTGCTGAAATGGTGCTGCAGGCATTTCGCGATAATGGTGTGGAGCATATTTTCGGTTACCCCGGTGGTGCTGTGCTTCCGATCTATGATGAGATTTGCCAGCAAGACGATATTGAACACATATTGGTGCGCCACGAGCAGGGCGCAGGGCATGCGGCGGAAGGCTATGCGCGCTCAACGGGAAAAGCCGGTGTAGCGCTGGTGACTTCAGGGCCCGGTGCAACGAATATGGTGACCGCACTGACAGATGCGATGATGGATAGTATTCCGCTTGTTTGCATCACAGGTCAGGTGCCAACCCATCTCATCGGTAATGATGCATTTCAAGAGTGCGATACTGTTGGCATCACGCGTCCTTGCACCAAGCACAATTGGCTGGTGAAAAATGTCGATGATTTGCCTGGTATCTTGCATGAAGCCTTTTATGTTGCAACGACCGGACGGCCTGGTCCTGTTGTGGTTGATATTCCAAAAGATGTGCAATTTGCCAGTGGGCTTTATACAAGCGGCCAGCGGCGCTATCATAAAAGCTATAAACCACAGCTTGAAGGTGATGCAAATGCGATCCGCGCGGCTGTTCAAGCAATGGCTTCAGCGAAGATGCCTGTGCTTTATACCGGTGGCGGGGTTATCAATTCCGGCGACGGCGCAACAGCAAAATTGCGTGAGTTAGTTGAGCTGACGGGTTTCCCCGTCACATCCACATTGATGGGCCTTGGCGCTTATCCGGCCTCCGGTGACAACTGGCTTGGTATGCTTGGTATGCACGGCACTTATGAAGCCAATATGGTGATGCATGATTGCGATGTGATGGTTTGTATCGGTGCGCGTTTTGATGACCGCATCACAGGACGCACAGATGCGTTCTCGCCAAATTCCTTGAAGATCCATATTGATATGGATCCTTCATCGATCAACAAGAATATCATGGTTGATATTCCAATCGTTGGCGATGTTGAATATGTGCTGGCGGCTATGATCCATATTTGGAAAGAAGAGCAGCGAAAAGTCGATGCTGCCGCTTTAAAAAGCTGGTGGAAACAAATTGATAAATGGCGTGCGCGCAAGTGTTTGAATTACAAGTCAAACAGCGATGTTATTATGCCGCAATATGCCATCGAGCGACTTTACGAAATGAGCAAGGGGCATGACACCTATATCACCACGGAAGTGGGCCAACACCAGATGTGGGCTGCGCAGTATTTTGGTTTTGAAGAACCAAACCGCTGGATGACATCAGGTGGTCTTGGCACGATGGGCTATGGTTTCCCAGCTGCCATGGGTGTGCAAGTCGCGCATCCTGATAGCTTAGTTATTGATATTGCTGGTGATGCGTCCATTCAAATGCTGCTTCAAGAAATGTCGACCTGTGTCCAGTTTGATTTGCCGGTGAAGATTTTCATCCTCAATAATCAGTACATGGGCATGGTGCGCCAATGGCAGCAGCTTCTACATGGTAATCGCCTGTCCAATTCATACAGCAATGCGCTGCCTGATTTTGTGAAGCTTGCTGAAGCCTATGGCGGCGTTGGTATGTCTTGTGACAAGCCGGATGAGCTGGATGATAAAATTAAAGAGATGATTGACTGCGATAAGCCTGTCATTTTCGATTGTCGTGTTGCTAATCTTACCAATTGTTTCCCGATGATCCCGTCTGGCAAAGCGCATAATGAAATGCTGCTCAGCGATGAGGTGAATGACGAAGACATCGACAAGGCAATTGATGAAGGCGGTGCAACACTGGTTTAAGTGTGTCGTGCGGGAGAGCTTGATGAAACATCCCATAAGAAATTATTCAATATTGATCGTGCTTGTGGGTGTTGCTTATTTGCTGGCCTCCTATCTTGCACCTGTATCAAAACGTGTGTTAGTGCCGACGACCAATGTCACCATAGTCCCGCCTGCGAACTATAAAGTGTCATTCAGGTTTCCTGGTGTTGAAGATGTCAAAACGGATGGCTCCTTTACGGTGAACTCTTTCCCGATACAAGCAGTTGGATCTCTTGGGGAAATGTTTGCATCTGTTGAACGCGCAACGCCGACGCTCAACAATAGAGGTATTGTTGTTGAGGGTACCGAGACGATTACTTGGAACGATAATGAGATGATCTTGTTTCGAGGTACACAGAAGGATGACGCCGGTGTTCTTTATGAAAAATGGATTGCCGTTTATATAAAAGAACGCCCGATCATGGTCGCCTTTCAAGAACCTCGTCCGGGCAAGCTATCAAAACAGCAAGTGATCGATGCTTTTGCGTCTGTGATTGTTGGTGATGATTTTGGTGAGAGATAGGGTGCTTAAATACCTTGCAGCACTTCCCTTAAGCTGTTTTGATAGAATTTAGGTATTCTTGAATTTCCCCATTAAGATGGGTTGACTCACCATCTAACTGTTGCGCTGCTCCCATAACATCTATTGCTGATTTACCTGTCTCATCAGCTGATGTCGTTACTTCGCCCATGGTTGATGCGATTTCGTGAGCGCTGTTTGATACCTGCAAAACGTTGCCGTTAATTTCTTCAATGGCGAGGCCTTGCTGTTCAACGGCAACCGTTATTGTTTCAATTGCGTCGTTTGCATTGGTGATGCGACCAACAATATCTTCAATAGCGGTGGCGGTTTTCTCTGTCATATTCTGCATGGTACCGATTTGGCTTGTGATTTGTTCTGTCGCCTCGGCTGTCTGATTGGCGAGTTGTTTCACTTCTGCGGCAACAACAGCAAAGCCTTTGCCTGCATCACCGGCACGGGCTGCTTCAATTGTCGCATTGAGGGCAAGCATGTTTGTCTGCTCTGTGATTGAGCTGATCATTTCGACGACATCATTCACTTTTTTTGCGTTTAGAACC
Source organism: Hyphomicrobiales bacterium (assembly GCA_039989895.1). Classification (NCBI taxonomy): domain Bacteria; kingdom Pseudomonadati; phylum Pseudomonadota; class Alphaproteobacteria; order Hyphomicrobiales; species Hyphomicrobiales bacterium. The sequence goes on along the minus strand of JBDXGY010000004.1, from coordinate 51,839 downwards.
ATTGTGGCAGTTTGTTCTTTAACGTCTTGTGCGCCGGAAACGGCTTCTTTTGTAACAGAGGTTGCGCGTTGTGTTTGCGCTCCAATTTCTCTGGTTGACGCGCTGAGTTGTTCAACTGCTGAACTTACCGATTGAGCATTGTTTGACGCCGTTTCGGTCATGGAAAGGATTTGTTCGCTTTGGGCTTTCGTTTGTTGTGACGCACTGGACATGGTTTCTGCCGTGCCATTTAACTGTTCGGTGGCATCTGCAACAGTGCTTAAAATATTGCCGATATTTTGATCAAAGGCATTGTTTAACTGTACAATTTTATTTGAGCGTTCTATGCTTACCTGTTGTGTTTCAGTTGCTTCTGCTTCAAGGCGTCGAGCGTCAATAAGTTTGAGGCGGAATTCTTCCAAACCCTTTGCAATGCTGCCGATCTCATCATGGGATGTAGCGGTGACCTTTTCCCCAAGTTCACCTGCTGACAAACCGTTGATTGATACGACAATATTTTTCAATGGTTTTGATATGCCTATGCGGATCATCAAAGTTGCAATGATTAAGATGCTTGCGGTGAGTGACAGAGATACAATGATAAGCCAATATTCTGTTTGGTGTTCATGTTCCTCAGCTTTTAATGCTGCCTCACTGGTAAAGACTGCTATTTCATCGAGAGCTTTTTTTATTTCATGGTCAATCTTCTCTGCTTCAGCGTCGATTTTCTCACCATATTTTAGAGCTTTTTTGATATCATCTGTAGCGAGTATTTTGACGAGATCATGAACATGAGTTTCAAAAACATCATGTTCTTTTTCAATCTGTTTTAATAAGGTCAAAAATGCTTTGAGTTTTGCTTCAACTTTAGGAGTATTGGCATGTGAGAGGATGGCTTGTGTGAGATGCTCTGCTTCAATAAGTTCGTGTTTTACTTTTTTCCCATATGAGAAGAAAGCTGTCTTGGCTTTTTCAAAATGGGTCTTGTCTACCGTGAAAAGGCGAGATTCTGCTGTGTATTTAAGCATCCGTTCAAGTTGAATGGTCTGTTCAAGTTGATTGGTGGCTGCTTCGGTGACGTGTGTGGTAAGTGGAATGTCTTCTTCTGCGATAGCCGTAAGTTCAATGCCTATTAATTTGACTTGGCTGTATGAAAATAACGCAAGGCCAATTAAAGCTATTAGGCCTAATCCAACGACTAGATAAATTTTTGTACTAATCCCGATCTTAGAGAAGAAGTTTTGCATATTTATCTTTCGTTTATCTGTTACTTTAAGCGTTAAATGAATGTGGCTTTGCCAGCTGTATTCGCATGCTCAACGAAAGTTCTTATTAATTCTTTAAAATATTTGTTCATTCGGCAAAAATTGATTTGTTTCCAGATGAATTCGCTATAGCCGTATTTTATTAGACTGCGAGTGCTGGAATTATGCGCAATAATGAGACTGGCAGCTTTATGGTGGATGTCACTGAATGTTGTCTGGATTTATTTTTTCAATGCTCTGCCCATAGAACGCTGTTGCAGGAGAGATCACCGTGACAAGACGGACACCTCAGGTTTACGATTATCTGCTTCTGTTTGCGTTGGCATCGGTATGGGGAGGGGCCTTTGTCTTGACCAAAATAGCGGTCGATGAAATTCCACCTGCAACCCAAACGGTCTATCGCCTTTTTCTTTCGGTGGGCTTGCTTTGGGCGATTTTCTTGTGGTTGAAGCAGGCTTTGCCGCGTGACTTTAAAACCCATGTTCTTTTGTTGTTGGCAGGATTGCTGAACACGGCAATGCCTTTTTTCTTTATTGCGTGGGGGCAACAGGTGGTCGCGCCAGGGCTAACTTCTGTTTTGATGGCTTTTATGCCACTGGTGACGCTTATCGTCGCCCATTTTTTTACTGATGATGAAAAGTTTTCCTTACCGAAGGTGGTTGGTGTTTTTTTGGGGATCATCGGTGTCGCCGTATTGGTTGGTCCTTCTATTCTCGTCGGCTTTGGAGGTGATATCTTGCACCAAGGCGCTATTCTTTTGGCTGCTGGCTGTTATGCGGGGAATGCGGTTGTGACCAAGTTTTTGCTTCATCTCACCAAGACGCAATTGATTACACTGAGCATCACCTATGGGTTTGTGCCTATGGTTTTATTTGCTTGGTTGATTGAGGGACCTTTTACGCTGGGTTATAGTTTTGCGCCGCTGGCGGCTGTTGCTCTACTTGCTATTTTCCAAACGGTTCTGGCGTCTTTTTTGATGGTTATGCTGATCAACAGGCAGGGTGCTAACTTCTTCAGTCAGATTAATTTGTTGATCCCGCTGTTTGGAGTTTTCTGGGCCTTCTTGATTTTTTCTGAACAACCCTCCATTAACTCAGGGCTAGCGCTTTTAATTATTCTTTTAGGCGTCTTTGTCGCAAGCAGACGTTTTAAACCAGATTCAACAGGGGCATAATATGTCTAAATCAGAACCGAAATCAGCTTACTTCCTCGTGGACAAACCTGAAGTTGAAGTGACGCATACACTTTCAATTCTTGTGGATGATGAGCCAGGGGTTCTGGCACGCGTGATTGGATTGTTTTCAGGACGTGGTTACAATATTGAGAGCTTGACCGTGTCTGAGACAGAACACGAAAGCCAATTATCTCGCATCACCATCGTGACCAAGGGAACACTGGGCGTGCTTGAGCAGATTAAAAGTCAGCTTGCGCGCATTGTGCCGGTTCATGCGGTCAAAGATTTGACGGCTATTGCTCACGAACGAGGCCATGACAAACCGCTTGAACGGGAATTAGCGCTTGTGAAGGTTAAGAGCAACGGTGAAAATCGTCTTGAAGCCTTGCACATTGCGGCGGCCTTCAAAGCAGAGGTTGTGGATGCGACGAGGGACCATTTCATTTTTCAAATGACGGGCCGCTCACCGCGCGTGGCTCAGTTTGTTGAGGTTATGGCCCCGCTTGGGCTTGTTGAAGTGTGTAAGACCGGTGTCGCGGCTGTCAGTCGTGGGGCAGGGGGCATGATGGATGACGAGGCATAGAATAAAGCTTTGATATTTTTAGATGTGAGACACGGCCGCTTGCCGCTGATATCATCTCTGTGAAGGGCCTTTGAATGCGTACCGAATTATCTGTTAATGTGAATGCTATAGCCTTTTTGCGTAACAGGCGGGAACTGCCGTGGCCGAGCGTAGTTGATTTAAGCCGCATCGCATTGGAAACGGGTGCTTGTGGTATCACAGTTCACCCGAGACCCGATGAGCGTCACATTAAACGTCATGATGTTGATGATTTGGCAGCGCTGTTGAGTGAACCGCAATTTGCCAATAAAGAATTTAATATCGAAGGCTATCCCGATGAGCGGTTTTTGGCATTGTGCGAGCTTATCAAACCGCAGCAAGTGACTTTTGTTCCGGATGATCCAGCACAGGCAACATCGGATCACGGCTGGGATATTCCTGCCAATCAAGCTTTACTTGAAGAGACGGTTGCGCGCATGAAAGAGCAGGGCATGCGGGTGGCTTTGTTTATCAATCCTGATGAGAGCATTCCAGAACATGCGAAAGCAGTGGGTGCTGACCGGGTTGAGCTCTTTACTGGGGCTTATGGGTTGGCAGTCTTTGGTAGCTTAGAGGCTATGAAGGCTGTCAGTATATTAGCAAGTACAGCACGTATTGCGCATGCGCTAGGGCTTGGAGTTAATGCTGGCCATGATTTGACGGTTGCGAATGTGCCGACACTCGTTGAGGCAGCTCCGATGATTGCAGAGCTTTCTATTGGTCATGGGTTGACGGCTGATGCTTTGACTTATGGTATGGCAGCTACGGTTAAACGCTTTTTGAAATCTTGCGGACAATAAGACGACACAAAAGACAAATCAGAAGAGAGTCCAACGTGTAGAAATTTTCACTTGCGTCACTGTTTGGAGTGGGTTAGAAATCGTACTGTACCGTACGGTACTGATATTGTGAGTGACCCCTTGAATATAGCCACACCCAGTTTTGAGCAGGAATTATCGAAGCGGCAACGTGAAGTGCTGGCGGCAGCGCTTGATTTGATGGTTGAGGCAGGGGATGCATTGACAATGAATGCGGTAGCAAGCCGCGCCAATTGTTCAAAAGAGACATTGTATAAATGGTTCGGTGACCGCGATGGTCTGTTGACCGCAATCGTACAATGGCAAGCCTCAAAAGTTAAAATCGACTTGCCCAAGGGCGAAGGCCTGACGTTGAAAGGCTTGCGTGAAAGCTTAGAGCAGTTTGCTGCTCGCTGGCTTGCTGTTTTATCGAGTGATGTTTCCATTGCCTTAAACCGTACAGCGGTAAGCCATGCGGTTTCTTCAAAGAGTGATCTTGGCACCATTGTTTTGACCAATGGGCCTTTTGCTATGGCGCATCGTTTAAAGCCCGTTTTAGAGATGGGACAGCAAGCCGAGCTTTTGGAATTTGACAATATCGATGAAGCGTTTCGTGCGTTTTTCGGTCTTGTTGTCCGTGACATGCAAATACGTGCACTGCTGGGGGATGAAGTCACACCCTCTTTGGTTGATATAGACCAAGATGCTGCGCGCGCCACAAATCAATTTTTTGCGCTTTATGGCGCATCGAATTTTACAGAACTACACGCCAAATAGGGAGAATAACCATGCGCGTTTATTATGATCAGGATGCTGATCTCAATCTTATCAAGTCAAAAAAAGTCGCGATCATCGGCTATGGTTCACAAGGTCGTGCCCATGCGATGAATCTTAAAGATTCCGGTGTTGCCGGTATCATTGTGGCTCTTCGTGAGGGCTCTACGACAGCACTTAAAGCAGAAGCCGATGGCTTCACAGTCATGAATGTGGCTGACGCTGCAGCTGCTTCCGATCTTATGATGATGGCCGCTCCTGATGAGCTTCAAGCTGATATTTATAACGACCATATTGCCGCGAACATCAAAGATGGTTCTGCCGTGGCATTTGCTCATGGTTTGAATGTTCACTTTGGGCTTATCGAAGCGAAAGACACAATTGATGTGATGATGATCGCACCAAAAGGCCCGGGCCACACAGTGCGCGGCGAATATGAAAAAGGCGGCGGCGTGCCATGTCTTGTTGCGGTTGATCAAGATGCAACTGGCAATGCGCTTGATCTTGCGCTTTCCTATGCCTCAGGCGTTGGCGGCGGTCGTTCTGGCATTATTGAGACAACATTTAAAGAAGAGTGCGAAACTGACTTGTTCGGTGAGCAGGCCGTTCTTTGTGGTGGTTTGGTTGAACTTATCCGCGCTGGCTTTGAAACGCTGGTTGAAGGTGGTTACGCGCCAGAAATGGCTTATTTCGAATGCTTGCACGAAGTGAAGCTTATCGTTGACCTTATCTATGAAGGCGGCATTGCCAACATGAACTACTCAATCTCAAACACAGCTGAGTGGGGCGAATATATGTCTGGTCCGCGCGTTGTGACACCGGAAACAAAAGCCGAGATGAAGCGCATTTTGACAGACATTCAAACGGGTAAATTCACCTCTGAGTGGATGCAGGAATGTAAAGCTGGTCAGGCACGTTTCAAAGGTATTCGTCGTTTGAACGATAGCCACCAGATTGAAGAAGTTGGTGAGAAATTGCGTGGCATGATGCCATGGATTAAATCCAACGCTTTGGTTGATAAGTCTAAAAACTAGTTCTTTTATAGGATTATCGTTGAAAAGGCCGGCTTTTGTCGGCCTTTTTGTTGGATGGCAAGATTACATTAAGTCGAAATTAAACGTTTTCAGTAATAATTTACCATCGATTTTGCAATATTCCCCTTAAAAGAGCGGTAGGGTTATCAGATGTCCCAACCAGAAGAAAAAAGAACAAGCCAACGTACACGTACTTTGAAAAAGGGTACGATTTTGTTCAATAACCGCTATTCGTCAGCGAGTTGTATGATCCGTAATGAATCTGAGGCGGGTCTGCTTTTAAAGATATATGACAACCATCTGATTCCATCGCATTTTGAATTAAATGTTCATCCCAACCCTCTTAGCCGATCCGTCCAGGTTATGTGGCGTACTGAAGAGTTTATGGGTGTGAAATTTACTGATATTCTAGAAGGGGATGCACCGAGTGTGCCGGATGATATCAATCAATCAGATGTTGTCCCTGAGCCGACGCCGCCTGAGCCGCAGCCTATTGATGGCGAGCCATGGAAAGGCCAAGAGCGACGGATAAGTAATGTTCCTGATCGCCGTGGTTCATAAAAAGTCTATTTTTCACCAGAGGCGATCTTTATAATTGCGTGATGCTCAATCGCGAACTATCACTGTTGTATTGATATTTCTGCGGGGTCGCCATGCTTACATTATTTGAAATTATTGCTCTTATTTTAGTCGTCTCAGCTTGTCTAAGCTGGTTTAATAACGCCTTCATCAAGTTGCCGCATACGATTGGCTTGCTGGTGATGGCGCTGGTTACCTCTTTTCTTTTGCTTGGACTTGAAGCGCTCTTGCCGCAACTTGGTGTGACGGATGCGGTGCAAGCGGCAATCGGGCAGATAGATTTCTTTGAAACTGTGATGAACGGCATGTTGGCTTTTCTGCTTTTTGCCGGTGCGTTGCATGTGAATTTGAATTTGATGCGGGAGCAAAAATGGCCGATTGGCCTGATGGCGACATTTGGCGTTGTCCTATCTACTTTCATTGTTGGTACATTATTTTATTTCGCAGCAAGCCTGTTTGGCGTGCCTATATCGTTTGCATGGGCGCTTGTGTTCGGTGCGTTAATCAGCCCGACCGATCCGGTGGCCGTGCTTTCGCTTTTAAAGTCGATCACTATTCCCGACACGCTTGAGGCCAAGATTGCCGGTGAAAGCTTGTTCAATGATGGTGTAGGTGTCGTTGTTTTTACCATTATTGTGGCGGTCGCGGTTGGCGCCGACGGCGGCAATATTGATGCGCTTCATATCGCGGAGCTTTTCTTTGTTGAAGCGGTTGGCGGGGCGGTTGTTGGTCTCGTTATCGGCTATCTCGTTTATAAAATGATGGCGAAAATTGATCACGAGATGGTTGAGGTTCTTTTGACGCTGGGTCTTGTGGCGGGCGTCTATGCACTTTGTTTGCGGCTTCATTTGTCTGGACCGATTGCGGTTGTGGTTGCGGGGCTTTTCATTGGCAACCAAGGGGCCGAGCGTGCCATGAGCGAAGACACGCGCGATGCTTTGTTCAGCTTTTGGGAAATGATTGATGAGATATTGAATTCCGTTCTCTTCCTTCTTATCGGTCTTGAAATTCTGGTGATCCAGATTGATCCTTCATTCGCGTGGGTTGCCGTTGCAAGCATTCCAATTGTTTTGTTCGCACGTTTTGCGGCGGTCTCTATACCGATTGTCACTTTGTCGCTCGGTTTTGCGTTTTCGCGTGGAGTGATTCCGGTGCTGACATGGGGCGGCGTGCGCGGTGGTATTTCAGTGGCGCTTGCCTTGTCCTTACCGGCGGTTGCCGCGAAACCTCTTATTATGACAGCGACTTATGCGGTGGTGATCTTCTCAATCATTGTGCAAGGGCTGACGATAAAAGAAGTTGTGCGGCGAACGGTTGGATAAGCTAATGAATGAGGTGAGGGAGCGCCCATACGCCATTCTGGATGTGTTCACCGAAATACCGTTTAAAGGAAACCCACTAGCTGTGGTGCTTGATGGGCAAGGGCTTTCAGATGAGATGATGCAGGTGATTGCGGCGGAGTTTAATCTCTCCGAGACTGTGTTTGTCTTTCCGCCACATGATGCATCGAATGCCGCGTCTATCAGAATTTTTACACCAAGCGCTGAATTACCTTTCGCGGGACACCCAACGGTTGGCACGGCTGTGCTCTTAGCCAAACAGAAAATCGGCGCCGTTGATTTGCCAACGGATGTGGCCATCGCTTTAGAAGAAAAAGTAGGGTTGGTGCGCACTGGTGTGGTGGTGAAACCGGGTAAGCTTGGTCATGCAATATTCACGCTTCCAGATAGTCCTGCAGCAGTGGCACCTGCCGTCTCGCGGGTGCATATTGCTGAAGCGCTTGGTATTCATGAAGATGATATTGGCTTTGATAAATATCAACCGGGCGTTTATAGCGCAGGTGTTCCTTTTACGCTGGTGCCTTTGGGTAGCCTCAATGCGATAAAGCAGATCAAGCCCAATCCAGCGGCGTGGGAGAGAGCCTTTGAAACGGCGGAGCGGGACAATGCTTTTGTTTATGCGCGTGGTGGTGAAAGCGACAATGCGGCGTTTCATGCACGCATGTTTTGGCCGAAAGCTGGTATTGCCGAAGACCCAGCAACTGGATCTGCGGTTGCTGCTCTCGCAGGTGCTATCATGGAATTTGAAAACCTGTCTGACGGTCACTATTCTTTCTTGATTGAGCAGGGCTTTGAGATGGGGCGGGCGTCTGACATTATGCTTGAGATTGATGTTGAGGACGGCGATTTTTTCGCCGCCCGCATAGGAGGATCAGCGGTTATTGTGGCTGAGGGTACTCTTTATGCCTGAAGCTGGCTGTGCTCTTGAAATCGGCTCTTGGTTTCAAGTCTTTTAGGAACCTATCAATGCTTTGATGTCTTTGACATCTTGCATGCAGCCTTCTGCATCACCTTGTGAATTACGTGCTATTGCGGATTTGCGAAGAGCATCGACCTTGAACATGATCGCCGGTCTTAATTTCGTATTCTCAAGGAGAGAATTAATCGATTGCAATTCTGCTGTGCAGCTTGGTTCTCGTGAATGAATTGGCGTTGTAAAGGCTGCAATTGATAGTGCTGCGGCGGTGATTGCTGAGCCAACAAGTGGGTTTTTTGCAATTTTATACATTGTCTATTCCTTCTTTTTGATGGGCGAGCCTCTCTAGGGGCTCTAACCGCACATTGTTTTGCGGTGTTGCGCTAGGAAGCCTTTTGCGTGTGGCGGGCACGGGGCTGCAATGTGTTGCTGATTTGGCAATTAGAAGGATTGCGATCTCTTTTGATTAATGGAGATTTTTTGCGTGAGGTTGATAAGAAATGTTCACGCCTTAACGATTTCGTTGTCTTTTCGGGTTCAACTGGGTATAGAATTTGGCAATGAGACGTTGATGAGGACCAGCCTGTGGCTTGTTTGAACTTTAAATCAGAACTGTTGGATGGCGCGTTATTAACGCGTTCAAACGCGTTTTCACGTTCTCTACGCCTTCAAAACCTCCTCCTTATGCGCCCCTGAGCGCCGGCAGTCAGCTTTTTAAGAGGACAAGCTCTCAGGGGATAAAATTCACTGGCGAGTTTGTGTGCGAAATGCCACTTTTCACCAGCCTTCATCCAATGTATTAGACTTTAACGCTCGGTGATAAATGAGCGTGGACTAGCAGGAAATAATCCGATGACGCAGAATAGCGCTGACAACCGTATTTTTATTTTTGACACAACCTTGCGAGATGGCGAACAATCGCCGGGCGCAACCATGACACTGGAAGAAAAACTTCAGGTGGCTGAACTACTCGACGAGATGGGGGTCGATATTATTGAGGCAGGGTTTCCTATTGCCTCTGATGGTGACTTTGAAGCCGTATCCGAGATTGCAAAGCGTGCGAAAAATTCGATCATTGCCGGTCTTGCGCGCGCAATTCCCGGTGACATCATGCGCTGTGGCGATGCGGTAAAACATGCTGCGCGTGGGCGTATTCATACGTTTGTCTCCACATCGCCTATCCATTTGCAGTATCAAATGGGCAAGAATGAAGAAGAGGTGCTGGAGATTATTAGCGAGACGGTGACGCTTGCACGTTCGCTTTGTGACAATATTGAGTGGTCCGCGATGGATGCCACGCGCACGGGGCATGAATATTTATCCAAAGCGGTTGACGCTGCGATTAAAGCGGGGGCAACGACGATCAATCTCCCCGACACGGTGGGTTTTGCCACGCCAGACGAATATTGCGAGATGTTCCAAACTATTCGTGAGAATGTGCCTGATTCTGATAAGGCTGTGTTCTCGACCCATTGTCATAATGATCTGGGGCTTGCTGTTGCCAATTCATTGGCTGGTGTGGCGGGTGGTGCGCGACAGGTTGAATGTACCATCAATGGACTTGGCGAGCGCGCAGGTAATGCGGCTTTGGAAGAAGTCGTGATGGCGGTTAAAACGCGCGGCGATGCTTTGCCCTATCACACAGGCATTGAAGCCACGCATTTGATGAAAGCGTCAAAGCTTGTGTCGGCTGTTGCTGGTTTTCCGGTGCAATATAACAAAGCGATTGTCGGCAAAAATGCCTTTGCGCATGAAAGTGGTATTCACCAAGATGGCATGCTTAAAAACTCTGGTACTTTTGAGATTATGACGCCAGAATCGGTTGGTGTGAAAGCGACCTCGCTGGTGATGGGCAAACATTCGGGTCGTCATGCATTTAAAGATAAGCTCACCGACCTTGGCTATGAGTTAGGCGACAATGCTTTTCTCGATGCATTCAAGCGTTTCAAAGATTTGGCAGACAAAAAGAAAAATGTCTATGACGAGGACATTGAAGCGCTGGTAGAAAGTGAAGTGGCAACCGCCGGTGAAACAAACAAAGTTGTGGCGCTGACTGTTATTGCTGGCACAGGCGGTCCGCAAAAAGCAATCATTACCCTTGATATGGATGGGCGGCATGAGACGATTGAAGCAACGGGCGATGGCCCTGTTGATGCAACGTTCAATGCAATTAAAGCAATATTACCTCACGAATCGACTTTGCAGCTTTATCAGGTGCATGCAGTGACCGAGGGCACTGATGCACAGGCGGAAGTATCTGTGCGGCTTGAAGAAGATGGCCATCAGGTGACAGGTCGTTCGGCGGATACGGATACTTTGGTTGCCTCAGCAAAGGCGTATTTGTCTGCTCTTAATCGTTTGGCAGTGAAAAAAGCACGTCCACAGGCTTTAAAAGCGAGCTAGAACAATTGTGATTGCGCGCTGCATAGCGTGTGATCACGATTATTTAACTATAATTTATTTCTCATTCTCGTGACTTCGCTTCATTAATGAGGTTGAAATCTCAAGACATTATTATGCCTTGTGCTTGTAAAACGAAGGTTTTTAGATGAAAAAGTGGTTTAAAAATATTTGCGTTGCAGTGGCAGCGCTTGTTTTACCAAGCACAATCGCGACCACAACTTCCGTTCATGCGGTCGAGTTTGGTGTTGGGCCTGCGCCTGTTCAACAGTTTCAACAACTCACAAACCATCAGCAATTTGCTCGGCAACAGCTGACAGCGACCATTAAACTCTATGATGACCATTTGCGCGTTAAGGCGACGGGTCAATATCTTGATAAAATTGATACCAATAATATTAGACAAGATTCACAGGTCTCCTCGATTGCATCCACGGGTATTGGGCTTATATCGCTTACAATTGGTGACCAGTTGGGTGTGATTGATAATGCGGCCGAGAAGGCGCATTTCACGCTGATTAATCTGTTGAATACAGATCCAGAAGCTGTCTTCCGCACGCCGCGTTCGAAAAGTGGCTGGTATAAGCATTTTATCAATGCTCATACGGGTGAGGCGAGGAATGCGAGCAAGGATGTTTTCTCTACAATAGATACAGCAATTCTCGGTGTCGGCGCCTCGATGGTCGCGCGTTATTTTGATACCAAAGTTTTGAATGACCCTATGGCAGCTAGAGCTGTTGCGCTTGCTAATGAACTGGTTGAAAGCATCAATTGGGCGCAATCTATACGTTTTACACCCCGTGCTGGTATGCATCAGGTGTTTCGTGGTCCAGATGAGATGATTGAAAATCGTTTCTGGTCACTTCCATTCGATGAATATGTCGTTTTACCCTGCATTGGTCGTGCTGTTGAGGTGGCTCAAGGCCGCAGAGGAGCGGCGAGTATCTTATGGGATCAATATTTTTCCGACATCAATGCACTGCCGCAAGCGCAGTTTGGAGACCTATCGCTTCTGTCTGTTAATGGTAAAAACTTCACCTCCCATTTCACGCATCAGTTTGGATTTTACTTCTGTGGTGAATTGGCGAATGATCCGGTTTACAAAGCAGAACTGAACGAACTGCGCCAGGCGGATATGAAGTGGTTTGAGCAGGCAGGTAAAGGATCGTTTCCAAAACATTGGTGGGGGCTTGGTGCTGGTTCTGAAATCAAGTTTGACCAAGAAACAGGCAAAATCAGATATTCGGGCTATGGTGTTGCGCGCATTGGAAGAAATCCAAATCTGACGTTTTCGCCTGCAATCATGGCAGGCTTTTTGCCAGTTGAGAATTCAACTGCACCTTCAAACGGTACTTCGGGCTCTTCACCGCTGATACCGGTCAAATCAGAGCAAGGGTCTCGTAATGGTCATTCTGATATTATTGCTGATTTGATCAAACTTCATAATCGCGATGAGTGCCGTTATGATTTTGCTGGGCTTGATTTCTTGTGGCGTTGTACTGCGCGCGATACGTCATTACGGGTGCGACACATCGAAGGTGTTGATTTATCTACATATATGCTTGGTTTGGCTTGGTTCGACCCAGCTGTGGGTAAAGAGTTTTTTGATGATTTTGGCGTGAAGTCTCGCCCATCATATTCTGAAGCGAGAGAATTGCGGACTGAGCTTTTTAACCGCTAGAGAAAAATTCTCATTATTTACTTTTGAACTTTTAAGTAGAGCTCATTGCGTGGCGGGCAGCAACATCTGCAACGCTGACCCGTCTAGCGAATATTTCGCGGTCAAGGTGCGTGGTCGCCAGCGCTAATAGTCCTGCTTTTATTAAATCACGCTCGTCATCCAGAACCGTTATATTAGGCCTATGGCCATTGCGTGTTGCATGAAAAAGAGCGCTATCGATAGAAGGTTTCAATAAATCAAACTGAGTCACGCCTGGACCCGTTATGAGAATATCGCGTGGATTGACCAGCATGACGAGATTACTTAAGCCATCGCCGATAGCTTTTCCTGCCAGATTGAAAGCAGCAAGAGCCGCTTTGTCACCATTACGCGCAGTCATAGCAAGTTCATCCATCTCTTGTTGAGAGGGGGTTATGTCCTTGGGCGGTGTATCCTTCAGTTGTTCATTCGCTGTTCTGTATATACCGAAATCAGAAGCATAAGCTTCAATGCATCCTTGGCGTCCGCAACGGCACAGCGCACCGTCATCTTGCCAAAGCATATGGCCAAACTCGGACGCGGATCCATGAGAACCTTCAATCAGTGCACCATTCACATAAAGACCTAACCCGATCCCTGACCCGAGATACATAACGGCGAATGATTCTGTGAGTGTTTCATGTTCCACATGCAGAAGGTGGGCAATTGTATTGGTATCATTGGCAACAATGCAGGGGCAGCCAAACTTTTGGGTTAGAGGTGCGCCAACGGCGATATCTCTAGCGGTGAAGGCAGGGCTCCATATAATTTCACCTTTGTCAGCATCAACCGACCCCTGACATGCAGCACTGATGATTGAGAGTTGTGCGGCATCGATGTTTTGGCTTAACAGGAATGAAGTCGCTTTTTCTACGAGGACCTGACTGAAAGTCTCGCGACTTACATCGGCGGTATCAATATTCATAGCTTGATGTGCTTTAATGGCGCCGCAAAAATCAGCCAGCCAAAAAGACATTTTGTTGTGTGTGATGCGAATGCCAAGGACAAGGGCTGCTTCCGCAGCAAGTTTTAGTTTGACCTTGGGGCGACCGCGCATGGCATTGCGCGTTTTGGCGGTCTCTTCCTTATCCATTTCTATCAGTCGTTCGGACAGCATGTCATTGGTGATCGCAGAAATGGTCGCTGGGCTGAGTTTTGTGTTTTCTCCAAGCTCAATGCTTGCTAAAGCGCCATGGGTGCGCAAGGCTTCCAGAACCAGCGAGCGGTTTTGCTGGCGAACCAGCTCAGTATCTGCCTTATTACGAATTATTTTCATGCCCAAATTTCTCGTTTTACCATCGCTCGTGCAACAATTTTTTGCTGAGTGCGCAAGTTGCAGTTGCAATTGTTGTCACCTGATAGTTTATGATCAGAATTGTAATTGTTTAATAGCTATTAATTGGTCTAAGGTCTAAGAGGCACTTCATATGATGAATAGTACAATGATACCTGCGTTAGAGCGGCTTGCAAAGGCAATACGTACAGATCATTTGCGGGATTTATTCGAGCGTGACCCCCAAAGATTCAAGAATTTCTCTGTTCATGCGGAAGGTATCCTGCTTGATTATTCTAAAAATCAGATCAATCAAGATGTGATGGATGGATTGTTTGCGCTTGCGCGTGAGCGCGGGGTGGCTGAAAGGCGACAAGCCATGTTTGCCGCTGAGCCCATCAATGAAACCGAAGGGCGCGCTGTGCTTCATATGGCGTTGCGCGCACCACGGGACGCTGATTTTAGTGTCGATGGCAAATCCGTTATGGGTGATATCCACGGCGTTCTAGAGGCGATGGAAGCCTTTTCTAATGATGTGCGCAAAGGCACGATCAAAGGGGCAACGGGCAAGGCTTTCCGTGATGTTGTGAATATTGGCATAGGTGGCTCTGATCTTGGGCCAGTTATGGTGGTCTCTGCCTTAGAGCCATATCATGACGGACCGCGCTGCCATTTTGTATCGAATGTGGATGGCGCTCATATGAGCGACACCTTAAAAGACCTTGATCCAGAGACCACACTTGTTCTGGTGTGCTCCAAAACCTTTACCACCCATGAAACCATGACAAATGCTGCTTCTGCACGTGCATGGCTGAGTGAGGCCTTGGGTGAGGCGGCGGTTAAAGACCACTTTGCTGCAATTTCGACTAATATCGCCAAGGCCGAGGAATTCGGTATCAATGCTGAGCGTATTTTTGGTTTCTGGGATTGGGTAGGCGGGCGTTATTCTGTTTGGTCGGCCATCGGCCTTTCTGTGATGTTGGCGGTGGGACCAGCTCATTTCCGTCGTTTTCTTGCGGGTGCTCATGCGATGGATGAGCATTTTGTTGAAGCACCGCTTGAACAAAATTTACCCGTGATACTTGGTTTACTTGGGGTCTGGTATCGTAACTTTATGGATTGCCCAACCCATGGTGTGATGCCTTATGATCAGCGCCTTTCGCGGTTCTCAGCTTATTTGCAGCAGCTTGATATGGAAAGTAACGGCAAGCAAATGGGCTTGGATGGTGTGAAAGTTTCTCATCAAACCGGCCCCGTTATTTGGGGTGAGCCGGGGACGAATGGTCAACACGCTTTTTATCAATTGATCCATCAAGGGACGATGGTCATTCCTTGTGATTTTCTTCTGGCGGCGAATGCACAAGAAGATTTAGGGGACCATCATGCCATCTTGAGCGCGAATTGTTTTGCGCAAGCTGAAGCTTTAATGTTGGGCAAAACAATTGAAGAAGTGCGCGAAGAGTTGAGCGCAACCGGGATGAGTGACGATGAGATTGAAGCGCTCGCACCGCACAAAGTTTTCCCCGGAAACCGACCAAGCAATGTTCTTTTATACGAGACGCTTGATCCATATCGGCTTGGTAGTCTGATTGCGCTTTATGAACACAAGGTTTTTGTGCAAGGCGTTATTTGGGGCGTGAATTCTTATGACCAATGGGGCGTTGAGCTGGGCAAACAGCTTGCCGTACGGCTCTTGCCTATGGTGCGTGATGGTGCGCCCGTTGAGAATAAGGATTCTTCTACATCGGGTTTGATAGCAGCTCTGCATCAACTCAAAAACTGAGTATCATTGGTTGTACACACGGCTCTCTTTTGCTCGCGCCAGTTCTTTGCCGCGTTTGGCTTCGCGGTTGAGGGTATAGAGCGAGGCAGCAATAATGATGGCAGCACCCGCCAATGTGTTGAGGTGTGGTATTTCAGCAAAGAGTAACCAGCCAAGCACGGATGCATAGATCAGACGAGTGTAATCAATGGATGAAATGGCCGTTGCTTCACCCACTTTATAGGCTCTGATGTTGCACATTTGAGCAAAGACTGAAAACAAACTCAAAACACCGAGTAAGAGCCATTCTTCCCATGTGGGCATGATCCAATAATAATAGGTGGGCAGAGCCATTAGGACGCCGACCAGAACGGCTTGATAGGATAGAATGGTGATTGGCTGGTCTACTTTTGTCAGTTTTCTGATGATCACCATGACAAGACCAGCCGCTGCTGCACCCGCCAATGCGGAAAGCGACCAGATATTAAATCCTGAAAAAGAAATCCAGCCATCTTGTGGCGTTATCATCACTAGAACACCGATAAACCCGATGAGAACCGCAGACCAACGCCTTATGCCAACAGTTTCTTTTAAAAAGAGGATGGCAAAGATGGTGATGAACATCGTTTTTGAGAAGCCGATGGCTGTGGCTTCCGATAAGGGCAGATGGATGAAGGCTGAAAAGCCGAGTGTCATGGCAAGCGTTGCGAAGATGACACGTAAAACCTGTAAATCTGGTCGTTTGGTGATTAAGGAACCGGGCAATCCACGGATAACGACGGGTGAGGCGAGGATGATCATGCCAAGTTGGCGGAAAAACAAGATTTCAAAAATAGAAATACGCTCGCCAATTGTTTTGATGATGGCGACGCTAATGGAAAACATTAAGGCAGCAACAAGCATCCATAGTCCACCTCTGACATTGCCGTTCTGACGTTGCCACCAGATAAGCAGCGGAAATTTTGATAAAGGTGGAGGCGGGGGTGAGGTATCCATTTAATCTGTCTTGATCGTTAAAAACACAATCGTCAAATTATTTCATTGCCGCAGGGCGAAAAAAATATAGATTCATGAAAACTACCAATGGATATATGAGAGATTTCCATGAACGAATTGGCGCCGATTAAGTTTGGTCAAAAAACAAGTATCGGTTCATCCGCATTGCGCAAGGAAGATGACCGTTTTGTAACAGGGCAAGGGCGCTATTCCGGTGATCATACGCCTGAGGGTGCGCTTAGCGGTTATATGGTGCGTTCTTCCCATGCTCATGCACGTTTCTTGATTGGTGGTTTGAAAGAAGCTCGGGCGCTCAGTGGTGTCCATCTTATTCTAACGCATGAAGATATCGCTGATCTTGGGTCAATGCCCTGTATGATACCGCTTGGAGAGAATAGCGAGGGCGCTGCCTATCGTGAGCCACCTCGACCTGCTTTAAGCGATGGTATTGTGCGCTATGTGGGCGACCCGATTGCTTTTATTTGTGCTGATAACAAACAAATTGCGGCGGATGCAGCAGCGCTTCTCGATATTAAATATGAGCCTTTGGAGGCCGTGGTCGGTTCTGAAAACGCACTGGCTAATGGCGCGCCCCGCGTGTGGCCGGGTTTTGGCAAAAATAATATAGCAGCTGAGGCAGCGGTGGGTGACAAGGCCGCTACTAAGGATGCTTTTGAAAAAGCCCATCATGTGATCGAACTTAAAGTTATCAATAATCGACTTGTTTGTAATTACATGGAGTCGAGGGTTTGTGTTGCTGAATATGATGCGCGTGTTGATTTGATAACAATGACGCTTGGAACCCAAGGGGTGCATTCTATTCGAGACAGCCTTGCGAAGACCATTCTCAAGATGGACACATCAAAATTGCGGGTTATCACGCCGGATGTTGGTGGTGGATTTGGTACAAAGGGGTTTATGTATCATGAATATCCACTGTGCGCGGTGGCCGCACGTCGTTTGAAGCGGGCTGTGAAATGGGAAGGGGATCGCTCAGACCATTTTGTTGCCGATGCCCATGGCCGCGACAATGTTTCAACTGCGCGTTTGGCTCTAGATAAGCAGGGCAAGTTTCTGGCGCTTGATGTGGCAATTCTGGCTGATATGGGCGCCTATCTGTCTCAGTATTCGGTTATCATTCCGTGGTTTGGGGCGTCGATGGCAACCGGTCTTTATGATATTCCCGTACTTCATGCTCATGTGACAAGCGTTTTTACCAATACAACACCGACTGATGCGTATCGCGGGGCGGGGCGGCCTGAAGGAGCTTATTTACTGGAGCGGCTTGTCAATCATGCCGCACTTGAAATCGGTATGGATGCCAATGAGCTGCGGCGGCTCAATTTCATCAAGCCGGAACAATTTCCTTATACAACCCCATCAGGGCGATGTTATGATGTGGGTGAATTTGACGGCCATTTAACGCGTGCCATGGAAGTAGCAGACTGGGATAGTTTTGAGGCGCGGCGGCTTGAGAGTGAAACGCGCGGTAAGCTGCGCGGTATAGGACAAGCATCTTATGTTGAGGCTTGCGCGTTTGCTGGTTCTGAACCCGCTTTCATCGATCTGAATGATGATGGCACAGTGACGCTTCTCATAGGCACACAGTCGACAGGGCAAGGCCATCAAACAGCCTATGCGCAATTCATATCGGCGCAGCTTAATCTATCGCTTGATCAGATCCATGTGCGTCAAGGTGACACCAATGAGCTTGCCAAGGGCGGCGGTACTGGCGGGTCGCGTTCTATCCCGATTGGTGGTGTGTCAGTGGACAGGGCTGCGGTTGATTTGTCGAAAAAAATTAAGGAAGTCGCCAGTGATAAATTGGAAGTGTCTACCGGTGATCTGGAATTAACGGATGGTGAAGTGTGGGTGGTTGGTACCGACCGTTCTCTCTCTTTTGCAGATATTGCAACCATTAGTGATGAGGCGCTTCAAGGCATTGGTGAAATCCAACAGCATGAGGCAACCTATCCAAATGGGACGCATATTTGCGAACTTGAGGTTGATGTGGAAACCGGCTGCGTCGAGATTTTAGGCTATACGGCGATTGATGATTTTGGCGTGACGGTGAATCCATTACTTTTGGCGGGGCAGGTGCATGGTGGTATTGTGCAGGGTATCGGGCAGGCGCTACATGAGCGCACGGTTTACGATGAAAGTGGTCAATTAT
The DNA here is from genome assembly GCA_039989895.1 of Hyphomicrobiales bacterium. Classification (NCBI taxonomy): domain Bacteria; kingdom Pseudomonadati; phylum Pseudomonadota; class Alphaproteobacteria; order Hyphomicrobiales; species Hyphomicrobiales bacterium. Next base: position 33,077 of record JBDXGY010000004.1, on the reverse strand, counting down.
TGTCTGCTAGCTTTATGGATTATGCCATGCCGCGTGCTGATGATCTGCCTTATTTATATTTTGAAACCCGCAATGTGCCTTCTACCACTAATGCGCTTGGAATAAAGGGGGCGGGCGAGGCTGGTTCGATTGGCTCTTGCCCATCGGTTATGAATGCTCTGGTTGATGCCTTGCACCATGGCTACGGGATCAAGCACATCGATATGCCAGCTCTGCCGCAGAGCATATGGGCTGCTATTGAGGCTGCGAAATGACATCTATTGCGCTGACAATAGCAGGGTCTGACTCTAGTGGCGGAGCAGGTATTCAAGCAGACTTGAAGACATTTTCCGCCCTTGGCGTTTATGGCGCAAGCGTGGTGACGGCTTTAACCGCTCAAAACACGCAAGGGGTGCGTGCTATCCATGATGTGCCGCCCGATTTTGTGCGTAGGCAGATGGATGCGGTATTATCGGATATTGCGGTTGATGCGATTAAAATCGGAATGCTGTCTAACCCTGCGATCATTGAGGTGGTGTCAGATGGGCTTGCCGATTTTGATCAATTGCCGATTGTTCTTGATCCGGTGATGGTGGCAACATCGGGTGATCCTCTTTTGACGTCACAGTCAATTGCTGTTTTGAAAGATACACTCATGCAGCGTGCGGATATCATCACCCCCAATTTGCATGAAGCCGCTGTTTTGACCGGATTGCCGATGGCGACAAATGATGATGCGATTGAGAAACAAGCTCGATTGATGCTTGATTTTGGTGTGCGTGCTGTTTTGCTTAAAGGTGGGCACGGGGGAGGAGATGAAGCGCGCGATTTTTATTGTGATGGGGGTGTGAGCTTCTGGCTTTCTGCGCCGCGCTTTGAGGCGCAAAACACGCACGGAACAGGCTGCACATTATCGTCGGCAATTGCAGCGGGTTTTGCAAAGAAACATTCAATGCAAGAGGCATTGAATGCGGCGAAGCATTATGTGACGGAGGCTATCAAAGGGGCTGATAACCTAAGCATCGGTAAGGGGCATGGTCCCACGCACCATTTTCATGATATTTGGTGATGAAGATGCTGCTTTGATTTGCTCTTTAAAATGCTCCGTTAAACAGACCGCCGTCTAACAGAATGTTTTGGCCAGTGATATAACTCGCGTGGTCAGAACATAAGAAACAGCATGTTTTGCCAAATTCTTCCGCAGTACCAAAGCGGCGCGCGGGGATGCCATCACGCGCGTTTTGGGCGGCGACTTCAAAATCTATTCCTGCGGCTTTGGCCGATCCTGCAATGCCGCCACGCAAGCGGTCGGTATCCATTTTTCCGGGCAAAATGTTGTTCATAGTTACATTGTGGGCTGTGAATGTGCGGCAGACACCGGACATAAAACCCGTGAGGCCAGCGCGGGCGCCGGATGACAAATCAAGCCCCTCAATTGGCATTTTTACCGAGAGCGATGTGATGTTAACAATGCGACCAAATTTGCGCTCTATCATGCCGTCTATAACCGCCTGTATGAGTTCAATCGGTGTGATCATATTTTGGATCACGCCATCAATCATCGCCTCGCGGTTGAGTTCTTTATAGTCTTTGCGCGGTGGTCCGCCATTGTTATTGACCAAGATGTCGGGATTGGGACAAGCCTCCAGCAGCAGTTGTTGACCTCCCTTTGTGCCAACGTCGGCAGCGACTGCTATAATTTTTGCGCCTGTTGCAGCGCGGATCGCGGCCGCTGTGGCTTCCAGCGTATCTTGTGAACGGCCATTGATAATGACTTCGCATCCCTCATGCGCCAATGCTTCTGCGCAGCCTCGGCCCAACCCCTTGCTCGATGCGCATATAATTGCTCTACGGCCTTTTAATCCCATGTCCATAATATAGTTTTCCCTCTTCCCACACGTCTGTTCAATCTATACTATAATTTGTGATGTGCGTGCATTTTTGATCGTCATAATTTTGATATACGACTCTGCCACTAGCTCATTTCATCGCCTTTTCAGATTTAAACACTGGAAACAGATATATGGAACAAGAAACAGAGATTAAAATGCCGGATGTGAAACATTTTCGAACCCTGTTTATTTCCGATGTGCATCTTGGCTCAAAAGGATGCCAGGCTGATCTGCTGCTTGATTTTCTGAGACATCACAGTGCCGATAAAGTTTACCTTGTCGGTGATATTGTCGATGGTTGGCGATTGAAGAAAAACTGGTACTGGCCACAAAAACATAATGATGTTGTGCAAAAGCTTTTAGAGCTGGCTCGTAAAGGGGCGCAAGTCTTTTATCTGCCTGGCAATCATGACGAGTTTTTGCGCGATTATCTGGGAACCCATTTTGGTGGTGTTACGGTTGTTGATCGTGTTGTTCATGAAACAGCAGACGGTCGTCGTTTGCTTGTGATACATGGCGACCAATTCGATATTGTTGTGCGTCACGCGAAATGGTTGGCGACCCTTGGTGATGGGGCTTATGTTTTTACGATCAAAATGAACACACATGTGAATAAGTTGCGCCGCGCTTTTGGCCTTTCATATTGGTCATTGTCTGCTTGGGCCAAGAGCAAGGTGAAGGGGGCGGTTAATTTCGTAGGCGAATTTGAAAAAGCCCTTTGTCATGAGGCTGAGCGTACTAAGGTTGACGGCGTTGTTTGCGGCCATATTCATCACGCAACCATGCATCATGATTATGGTATCGAATATATCAACACGGGTGATTGGGTTGAGAGCTGTACACTTGTTGCAGAGAACCATGACGGAACAATGGAGATTATTCGTTGGACTGAATTGAAAAATGCCGTCAGCCCGATTAACACAAATGATGATCAAGAGATGAAAAAGCGCAAAGTAATTGCTGCTTAGGATTAGGACCTATTAATTCGTAAGTGCGAATGAGATCAAAACTATGAAGCTCGTTATTGTTACAGATGCGTGGCACCCGCAGGTGAACGGGGTTGTTCGAACTCTTGACCGCACACGCGAAGAACTCGTGAAGCTTGGTCATGAGGTCGCGATTGTTTCACCGCAGAGTTTTTTCACTGTGCCGTGTCCGACCTATCCTGAAATCAGGCTCTCGGTTGCGACAAAATATGATATGGCGTTAGAGATAGAAAAATATGCCCCTGACCATATACACATTGCCACTGAAGCGATGTTGGGCATGGCAGCGCGGGGCTATTGTCTGTCTAAGGGGTTAAATTTCACTACCAGTTATCACACGAGGTTTCCAGAATATTTGAGTGCACGAGTGCCTATTCCACTACACTGGAGTTATGCTTATTTGCGCCGGTTTCATAATTCCGGCATAGGCTGCATGGTCGCGACCAAAACACTTGAACAAGATTTAATGTCACACGGTTTTAGAAACCTGAGGCGCTGGTCGCGCGGTGTTGATGCTGATTTTTTTAAGCCTGAACGCCGCATAGATCGCGGCTTTAAAGGTCCAGTCCAGCTTTATGTGGGGCGGGTTGCAGTTGAAAAAAATATTGAAGTATTTTTACAAACAAATGTGCCCGGTACAAAGATGATCGTTGGTGACGGGCCAGCGCGATCTGAGCTGTCCAAACGCTTTCCAGATGCAAAATTTCTAGGTGTTAAAACTGGCGATGAGCTCGCTGACATTTATGCTTGTGCGGATGTTTTTGTTTTTCCAAGCAGGACTGATACATTTGGCATTGTTCTTTTGGAGGCGCTTGCAAGTGGCGTTCCTGTGGCGGCTCATCCTGTGATGGGGCCGATTGATGTTGTGGGTGAACATCATGACATTGGTGTTCTCAACAACGATCTTAATGATGCTATACGCGGCGCGCTGAAAGGGGATCGAAACGCATGCAGAAATTTTGCGTTGCAACGATCTTGGACCAAGACAGCAGAGCTTTTCATCGATAATATAGAGACAAGCCGCGCCACATGCTTTTCTTCATTTACGGCATAAGGGATTTATAAATGATGCGTATACCTCCAACATATAAAGATGTTGTTGCTGCGGCAAAACGCTTTGACGGTTTTGCAATCCAAACACCGCTTTTGACATCTCCTTTATTAGATGAACGCTGTGGTGGTCGTATTTTTTTGAAGGCGGAAAATCTTCAAAGGACGGGTTCTTTTAAATTTCGAGGTGCAATGAACGCTATTACCGCTCTTATGGAAGAGGGTAAAGATTTGCGATCAACAGGTGTCCTTGCTTGTTCTTCTGGTAATCATGCACAGGGTATTGCTGAAGCCGCTAGATTGCGCGGTGTTAAGGCTACTATAATTATGCCGCAGGATGCACCGGTTATCAAAGTGATGCGCACACGGCGTTCTGGTGCTGACGTGATTTTTTATGATCGCGCCTGTGAGGATCGCGATGTTATCACAGCAGAGAACGCAGCACGGCTGAAGGCGGAGCTTATCCATCCTTATAATCATCCTTTGGTGATTGCCGGACAAGGGACAAGCGGGCTTGAATCTGCCAATATGTTTGAAGAACAAGGTTTGGCGCCCGATAGGGTTTTGGCTTGTACGGGTGGTGGTGGTTTATCTGCCGGTATAGGACTTGTTATTAAAGAGCGCTTCCCCAAGGCGCTATTTCATACTGTTGAACCGATTGATTTTGATGATTACAAGCGCTCTTTATTAGCTGGAGAAATACTTGAAAATGAGAAGACGGTTGGATCGGTGTGTGATGCAATACTAACGCCCTCGCCAGGTGATATTAGTTTTTCAATTTTGAAAGATTATGCCGATGAGGGACTTACTATCAGCGATGAAGAAGCATTATCAGCCGTTGCATTCGCATTTCATGAATTAAAAACAGTCGTGGAGCCTGGTGGCGCTGCGGCGCTTGCTGCTTTATTGAGTGGCAAGGTTGATGTTGCTGGTCAAACTGTTCTTGCTGTTCTATCTGGCGGCAACATTGATCCGGGTATGTTGATGAGAGCGCTAAGTGAAGCTTAGTTAAAGTTTGCTATGCGATCTTCAAGTAGGGCCATTTCTTCTGAAGTGGCATCTTGCGAAAGTGGCGCGTCTACTACTTCATTTGAATCTTCATTTTGAATTTCAGCTTGGGCGTCGCTCAACTCTTCGGATGTGTCAACTTCAAAAGCAGTGACATCATCATCAGTTTCGGTTTCAGCTTCGGTCACCATTTTTGGTATTGCTTCGGCAACCACCGGGCTATCAAAGTCATCTTCTATAACGAAAGGGTCATTATCTTCAGAATCTGAGGCTTCATCACTCCACTGGATTTCGTCGTAATCCGGTTTATTGATATCAGCACCCTGTGCTTCGCTCATAACGCTATCTACAAAGTCTTGTCCTTGCGCTAACCCAGGCATGGCAGGGCCGTTGATGAGGGAGGCGACTTCATCTTGTATCTCAGGTTCTGCACGATAGTTTTCGAGTTCACCTTCATCCCATAGACTAACCATGGAATTAAGGCTGGTTTCGAGGACTTCAATTAAGCTCACGACTTTGCGAAGTCTTTGACCTGTTAAATCTTGGAAAGAGCACGCCATATAGATTTCTGTTGCAAATTCATCGATCTTGTCACATTCAGCATCCGAACCACCGCGTTCGCGTATTTCCCATCCCAAGCCTTGTATCTGTTCGGCTGAAGAGAGAATTGTCGAAGTTGCCGTTTCAGTCTCATCCAAAACAACATTCAATGCTATTTGCGCATCCGAGATATTGGGTGATGATTTGTCAGTGTTTGCGATTTCTGTTTTTATCTGCTCAATTTTTTGCGTCATATCAACAATATTGAGGCGCATTTGGATGGCGTCGCTTGGTTCATGTTCACGGCTGATATAGGATTTTACGCCTTCAATCGCACTCAATACTTTATCCGTCTCGGAAACACGATTGCGTCTAGCATATTCAGCAAGAAACCAACGACCACGTGCCGTTTCCATAACGGCTTCTTGTATCGCTTGATAATCTTCTTCTGAAATGTCGTCTGTGGGAACTAATTCACCCATGCTCATCACCTGATAATCAGTGTATTTTCGTGTAATTATCTTTCCAGTTAGACATGAAAAGAGTTACTTAATGGTAATGTTTATAAGATTCGCCCCAAAATGAATGGTTTCCAGTGACATCTGCGGCAAAAATAGCAATTTTTGTGGGGGCGATTTTCTTAAGTCTAGGTATTTATCTACCTTTTTTTCCACTTTGGCTCGAATCAGAGAATTTTTCGAGCAAACAAATTGCGTTTCTTTTGAGCGTTCCTTTGGCGGTAAAAGTTGTGTTTACGCCTCTCGTCACTGCACTAGCTGGTCGTTTGCCCCAGCGTCGACAAGCCGCAATCGGCTATTGTGCGATTTCATTTATCGCTTTTTCCGCCATCGCATTTATCGACGGATTTTGGCCGGTCTTGATCTTGCTTGGCGTTTTCGGTGTCTTTTGGCATGCTTTGATCCCATTGGGAGACTCCTTTGCGCTCACGGAAGTGCGGTTGAATGAGGCTAATTATGGTGCCATTCGTCTTTGGGGGTCGATCACCTTCATTCTTGCCAATGTAGGGGCTGGCTATGTTTTAGGGTTGGTTGGTACGCCGAGTGCGCATTTGTTGATTTGCGCAATGCTCGCAGTTGCTCTTATGGTTTCGTTTTTCTTGCCAAGTTACGGCGTTCCAATCGACGAGCGACCTAAAGCTGGATTGAGGCTTTCAGCAGAGCTTGGCGCTTTTTTCAAAGACCGGTCTTTCGTGGCCATGTCTTTCAGTGCTGGTTTGCTCCAGTCATCTCATGCGTTGATTTATGGTTTTGGAACGATTGACTGGATTGCGCGCGGATATTCAACCCGTGAAATCGGCGCTTTTTGGGCGATAGGAGTGATTGCGGAAGTTTTGTTATTCACACAAGCGACGCATCTTTTTAAGCGAGTGGCGCCTTATATTTTATTGATTCTTGGTGGTGGGGCTGCGATTTTGCGATGGTTGCTTCATGCCGAGGTGGATGGATTTATCGCGATCTTGGTGTTGCAATGCCTGCATGGTCTGTCTTTTGGCGCGACCCATCTGGGCATGCAGTCTTTCATAGCGGGTCGTGTTAGCGAGAGTGATACACCAGCGGCCCAAGGTGTGATGGTGCTTGTTGCTGGCGTGGTTATGACCCTGCTGACACTGATTTGTGGCAGGCTATACTTTGCTTTTGGCACAGATGCTTTTTTGGCAATGGCAGGCGTCTCTCTAATCGGTCTTATGCCACTGTTTTTATTGCGCTATCCCCAAAGATCAAATGTGGGCGGGTGAAGCAGGCTGCCTTTGAAATGAAGTGCATTTGGATAGTCTTCAGCAAGCAAGAGTGGGCCATCAAGGTCAACCCATGTAGCCCGTTGCGCAAGCAAGACGGCGGGTGCCATGGCAAGGGATGAGGCAACCATACAGCCGACCATGATGACCAGCCCTCGCTTTTCAGCTTCTTCTAAAACAGCCAATGCTTCGGTTAGGCCGCCGGTTTTGTCGAGTTTGATATTCACTGCATCATAGCGCTTTGCAATATGCTCCAGCTGTTCACGGGTATGCAGGCTTTCATCTGCGCAAATTGGAATAGGGGATTTAACGTCTATGAGATCATTGTCTTGTGACGCGGGCAGGGGTTGTTCAATGAGGGCAACCTTGTTTTCAATGCACGAGTTCAAATGAGCATCCCAGTTATCAAAGTTCCAGCCTTCATTCGCATCAACGATGAGTTTGGCGTTCGGCGCGCCTTTTCTAACGGCGCAAAGGCGTTCGTGATCTTCGTCTCCGCCACCCAGCTTGATCTTCAAAATTGGGCGTGTGCTTGCCTCTTTCGCTGATTCATACATTTGCGCTGGGGTTTCAATACTGAGAGAAAATGCGGTGTTGCGCGGGGTGAGCGGGATGCCAAGTCGCTTAGCTGCAGCTATGCCGCTGCGTTTTGCTTCAAAGTCGATCAAGGCGCAATCAAGAGCATTGCGTGCAGCACCGGGGGGTAGCGCCTCATTTGCGGCTTGGCTTGTTTCAAATTGCGCGGGAGTTTCAGCAATACCATTGAGTTGTCCCAATACGCTTTCCACGCTTTCACCGTAGCGTGGGTAGGGGGTGCATTCACCAAAGCCTTTATGAATGCCATCGCTGATTTCAACGATCACGGTATCAGCACTGGTTTTAACGCCACGCGAAATGCGAAATGGCTTGGCAAGAGGCCAGCTATGAGGGCGGGCAGTTAAGACGAGTTGCGACATATATGAGCGTCCTAAGGTTTTATAGTGTCTTGTTTTTAGAGAGTTAGTTATCACAGCCAATTCTATATTTGTGTTGTAGCCCTACGCTGGTGTGATAATTTTCTGTGAGTACGCGATCTTGTTATAAATTAAAATATTTGTTTATCTATGTGATCGGATAAAAAGCGTTATATACATTAATTATGGCTGATCTACTTGATGAAAATGCTGGCTCTATTGTGCCAGCCGGCACTCTAGGCGGCAATAGCGTGTCACGCGCTATTGGCGAATGGACAGTTGCGCATGCCAAAACGATTGAGCGTGTTGTGAAATCTATAGAAGCGCCAGCATCAACTAATATCGCTATTTCTCTCAAAGACATCAAAGAACTTGATACATCGGGTGCATGGCTTCTTTTGAAGTTACGCACGCAGTGGATGCAAAAAGGCGGGAGCGTTGATTTTGTTGATATGACGCAGGAGCATCAGCACTTGTTGACGGCTATTGCTGATGCCGCTGATAAAGTTAAGCTTCATACAGAGCCGCGAAAGAGAATAAGCGGTTTTATAATCATGACCCGCCAATGGCTTCGCGATGGTTGTGCAGATGCTTTGAGGCTCGTCTCGCTGCTTGGTGCTTTGGCGGCAGCCTTCGGCCGCCGTCTTGTCACGCCTGGTGCTTTTCGCTTTCCAGCGCTTGTTACGCACATGATGCGCACTGGACTAACGGCTGTTCCCATTGTGGCTTTAATGTCTTTTGTCATTGGCGCGATTATTGCTCAACAAGGGGCATATCAGCTTAGCTTTTATGGCGCGGAGCCTATGGCGGTCGATATGGTGTCTGTGTTGGTCACACGCGATATGGGCGTGCTTTTGACAGCGATCATGGTTTCTGGGCGCTCCGGCTCTGCCTATACTGCAGAAATAGGCTCGATGAAAATGCGTGAAGAAATTGATGCGCTAAAAGTCATCGGCTTGGATCCGGTCGATGTTTTGCTATTTCCACGCATTCTCGCCTTGATTTTAGTTTTACCGTTTTTGACGGTTATTGCTGATTATGCCTCACTACTGGGAGCGCAAATTGCTCTTTGGGTTTATATTGATATGTCATGGGAAATATTCTTGCATCGTATGCGTGATGCGGTGCCGTTGCCTTATTTTATGATGGGTATCATCAAAGCTCCGTTCATGGCTTTGATCATCGGGCTTATTGCTATGTCTGAGGGGTTAAAGGTTGAGGGCAGCTCTGAATCCCTCTCGCGTCATACGACGATCTCTGTGGTGAAATCGATCTTCATGGTCATTGTGGTTGATGGTATTTTTGCCGTTATTTCGGCAAGTCTGGGGTATTAACGATGGCGATTGCAGAGCAACATTTTCAAACTGATCAGAAAGTTGTCATTGAAGTTGAAAGGCTCAAAGTTGGTTTTGGTGACACCATTATTCTGGAAGATCTTGATCTGGATGTTTATCAAGGGGAAATTCTGGGCGTAGTGGGGGCATCTGGCACGGGTAAATCTGTGTTGATGCGCACGATCTTGGGTCTGAATATCAAGCAGGCGGGTACCGTACATATTTTGGATGTTGATTACGACAAAGCGAGCTTTGAACATTGTCGGATTATTGATCAAAAGCTGGGTGTCTTGTTTCAGCATGGTGCGTTGTTTTCATCGCTGACAGTGATGCAGAATATTCAAGTGCCGATGCGTGAATATCTTGATTTGAGCCAATCGCTCATGGATGAGCTTGCTTTGATGAAAATGCAGCTTGTGGGATTGGCGCTTGATGCCGCCAATAAGTTTCCTGCTGAACTTTCAGGGGGCATGATAAAACGCGCTGGACTGGCTCGGGCACTTGCCATTGATCCAGCGGTGATTTTTCTTGATGAGCCAACCTCTGGCCTTGATCCAATAGGCGCTCAAGAGTTTGATAAATTGATTCTCAGTCTTCGTGAAACACTGGGTGTGACGGTGTTTATGGTGACCCATGATTTGGATAGTCTTTTTGCAATTTGCGATAGGATTGCAGTTTTGGGTAAAAAACGTGTATTAGTTTCGGGCAAGCCTGAAGAAATGCTTGAATTCGAAGACCCTTGGGTCAATGCATATTTTAATGGAGATCGCGCCAAACGTGCTTATCGATGATTTGAATTTGAACAGACGCTAGGAAATTGATGGAAACCCGCGCAAATTACATTGCTATTGGAATTTTTACGCTTCTCGCCTTTGCTATGGCGTTTGGGTTTATCTATTGGCTTGTCCGCTATAACGAGACAGGCGAAGCACGCCTTGTGGAGCTTGTCATTCCTGGTAATGCGGGTGGATTGAAACGCGGTAATGGGGTTTTGTTTAACGGGCTGCGCGTTGGTAGTGTTGTCTCTGTAAAGCTAAGCCAGACTGACCCTTCCAATGTATATGCAGTTTTGAAAATTAACAGTGAGACCCCGCTGCGTGAAGATACGAGCGTGACCATTGCTAGCCAACCTTTAACAGGACTCGCCAATGTAGCCCTTGTCGGCGGATCAGCGGATAAAGACCTTATTCTTCAACGCGAAACCATCCCCTCCTTAACTGCCAGACAATCATCGCTGAATGATACATTGGAAGCGGCAGGAAAAACGGTTCAATTGGCAAATGAAATGCTTGCGCGTGTCGATGACTTGATCAAGACGAATGAAGGCTCAATTAATAAAACGGTCTCAAATGTCGAGGCATTCAGTACGGCTATTGCTAGTAATTCTGAGAGCATTGATAGTTTCTTGAAAAATGTTGGTAAGGCATCTGAATCGATTGGTGCTTTAAGCACTACGCTTGATGGCGTTTCAAAAAATGTCAATTTGATTGTTGAAGCTATTGAGCCTGAGCGTCTTAAAAGCACGATTGCCAATGTGGATAAGATCACTGGTGATTTCGCGCGTAATTCTGGTGAGATTGATACTATTGTCGATGATGCCAAAACGGCAGTGAATGATTTGTCTGGCATTATGTCGGGCCTTAATACCACTGTTGCAGCCATAAATGGTGCACAGTTGGCTCGCACGCTGACGAATGTAGAAAATTTCTCTGGTAATTTGAATGAGACTTTGAAGAAGGTTGATGGGTTGGTTGGTGCGCTTGATGAGGAACGTATCAACAAAGTTGTGGCCAGCGTTGAAGGCTTCACATCAAGGCTTGATAAAACGGGCACTGAAATTGACTCTATCATTGCAAATGCGAAGAGCGCGACAGAGAATGTAACAGATTTCACAAACACACTGAGTGACAACAAAGATAATTTCAACAAGATCATCAAAGACGCAACAGTTATATCAGAACGTTTGATCAAGACGAGTGAAGCCGTGACCAAACTTGTTGGACGGGTTGATGGACTTGTGGATGCGGATGGTCGCGGATTTGTGCTTGAGGCAACTGATGCCGCCAAATCTATACGCCGGATCGCCGAAAACTTTGAGGCACGCGCGAATGCTATTTCTGGTGGCTTGGAGAGGTTTTCAACACGCGGCTTGAGTGATATTGAGACATTGGTGACACAGAGCCAACGGGCTGTCAGCCGGCTTGAAAGCGTTGTGCAAAATTTTGAGAATAATCCGTCTCAGTTTTTATTGGGTGGTAAAACCGTACCGGAATATAAGCGCCAGCGGCGGTAAATGAATTATGATTGAGGCAATGTATACGTGTTTATATCTGACAAAATAAAGATAATGTCTCCTTATCGGGCTTTTACATCCGGCGTTTTTGCCGTGGTGCTTTCTGGTTGTGCGCTGGTTGTGCCTCCAGTAGCGCCTGACGTTTATGATCTTTCTATAAGTAGTTCTGTTACACAGGTGGCAGGCTCAACCGGCGGTCAAATTCTCATTGCCAACCCAAAGGTTTTAAGTTCGCTTGATAATGACCGTATTGTTATTAAGCCTTCCGCTGCCCAGATATCGTTCTTTGGTGACGTACGCTGGAGCGATCGTTTGCCGCGCCTTGTGCAGCTTTATTTCAGCCGAGCATTCTCGAAAACAAATGGTGCTCGCGCTGTAGGACTTCCAGGTGATGGTCTATTAGTTGACCATCAATTGTTGTTCGATGTGAGTGCTTTTCAAGTTGAAGTAGAAGGCAATAGTGCGGTTGCTCATGTCGAGATTGCTGTGCAGATCTTGAACGATAAAAATGGCAAAGTAATCGCGACCAACCAGTTCTCAGCGAAAGTGCCAACCAGTGATGATCCTGTGAATGGCATCAATGGTTTAAATAAAGCGCTTGATGCTGTGGCTGCTGATCTTATCAGTTGGGTTTACAAACGCATTTAGGCATCTGCACTTTCATTTTCTCACTTTTGTCATGCCCTGAGTTGATCTTGGCATTTATTGCACTTGAGCTTTCGCATTGGATCATCGGATCAAGTCCGATGATGACGCGTGCGAGACAGGAATGATGCGCTTGGAGTACGTGGGGCTGAGCCCTTATTTGAAGCGGCCTGTGGCTTGAGCGAGTATTGTGTAGAGACGACCAACATCTGAATTGAGATATGCTTCTGTTTGGCGATCGCCATCTTGTCTACGCGATATCTCAAGAATAAGAATTTCAAAGTCGTTGATATAGCGGTTTACGTTATTGCCGAAATCTAAACTCGATGAATAATTGCGACGAATTTCATCTCTCAACTGTACACCTTCAAGGGTACGTAGACGGCGAGTGAAGACATTACGCTCACCGCGTTGGTAACGTTCCCAAAGCTCAACTGTAGCATCGCGGTCTAAGACGCGAGCAATATCAACTGAGAGTGAATAGAGAGATTCAATAACATGCTCAGGTGAACGATCTGCTTGACCTGATGTCGCTGGTTTCTCAGGTTCGACTGCGGGTGTGGCATCTGGTTCATTAGATGCTCTGCGCAGCAAATCTTTGACCCAACCACCGTTGTCGGCTGCGTTTGCGTCAGGCTGAATGTCATATGGTGTTGCTCTTAGAGTTCCGGCCTTGCGTTCGCTGGGAGCAAATGCAGACGGGCGTGCTTCTAAAGCGCTTACTGGTGGTATTGGGTGTGCTTTTATTGTTTCCGCTTTGGCTGTGCGTTCAATTTGCGTGGGCACTACTGCTGGCGGTGGTGTTGGATCAGGTAGAGGCGTCGGGGCAATGGGTTTTGTTTCTGCAACGGTTGCCTTTGTAACAGGTGCTTGGGCAGCTGGTTTAGCTGAAATGGTCTCTTTTTTTGCCGCTGTGGCTTGTGCAGGTGCCTCTGGTTGGCGGCTACGTTGGGCATTGACGATCTCGCTAAGATCATTCAATGCACGCACCTGATCGCTCACCAAACGACGCATTGCTGCTGTGCTTTCTTTTGTTTCTTCCGGTAGATCAAAAATGCCGCGTTTAATTTCGGCTCTCGTTGCCTGTAAATCAGTTTGGAGTGTCTGTGCGGTTTTGCGCATTTCTTCCGAGGCACTGGCAAATCGATTGGTTGCTTCATGAACGGCTTCATTCAATTGTGCGTTTGCGCCTGCGCGCAATTCTTCAAGCTGATTGACGATTTGTTCTGATGCTTTTTCTGCCGTAGATGACAGGCTGTAATTCACCATTCTTGCGCGGTCTTCGGCTTGTTTGACGGTGTCATTCATGAGTGTAGAGAATGATGCCATTAATTGTTCGATGTCCGCGCTTTTTGTGACCAAACCTTGTGAAAGATTTTCTATGATGCTTTGGCGCTCTTCCACGGTAGTGTCCATGTTGTTGCTCGCTGACATCAGCATTGCAGCCGCATCGGTGAGGGCGCTGCTTTGACCATCGAAGCGTGAGGCAAGAGCTGCTGTATCACGAATTGTGAGTTCAGATAGCTCGCGCAATTTACCGATCTCAAGGGCAAGGTTCTGGTTTGCTTCTTCAGACTGGTTTGTTGCTTGAGCAACGGCGTTGCGGATCTCTACTGATCTGTTTGTAAGGCCAGCCTCTATGGTTGCAAGGTTTTGATCTGCTGCAGTTAGCGCATTGCGCATATCTTCATTTGTTCCATTGATACGGGACAAGAGCGTGTTCACATCACCAAATTGACCTGTGAGATGGTCGACTATCTGATCAGTTTGCGATTTAAGGCTTTCCATCATATTGGTCGTCACACGTGAGATATTCGATGTGACAGAGGTGCTTTTCTCATCCAATGCATTGAGAAGATCTGCACCGTCTTTGTTGAATAAATGTGTTAGAGACTCTGTGCGTTCACGAAGCATTGTCTCTAGGTCGCTGGCATGTTGGCCGAGGGACTGTTCTGCTAACGTTGTGCTTGATTTCAATGTGTCTTGTAGGCGCAGTGTTGTGTCTTCAATTGTACTTGCAGTCTCATTTGCCTGTGCACGTATGCCAGTTGTGAGATTTGATAGAGCACCAACGAGCGTCTGTCCGGCTTCGTGGGTTTTAGCAGCGAATGTACTGGCTGCTTCATCAGCGGCAGCAGTGAAGTTCTTACTTGAATTTTCAGAAATCTCCATAATACGCGTGTGGGCTGCTTCTGCTTTATCGACTAATTTTTCGCTGGCGTTAGCAAGATCAATTTCGACAATCTCGTTCATGCGTGTGGCTTTGGTTTCCAAAGTTCCGTTGAGTGTATCCAAGTTTGTCGTCAGGCTATCTATATTTCCAGAGAGCGAAATATTGATCGAGTCAACGCTATCCAACAGCTTGCTTGTAACTTCTGTTGCTTGACCCTCGAGGGCCTCTACAGAGGAAGTTAATTGAGTATTGATTGTGTCAGTTAGATTATTTGTTTCAGTCACAAATGTATCTTTTACTGTATCAATGCGGGCTGTAAGAACCGATTGTAGATCATCCTGACTTTCTGAGAATGTGTTCGTTAATTTCTGGGCTTGATTTGCCAGTGTTTCACCAATTTGTAGGTGTTGTTTTTTAAGTGTTTCGTCCAGTGAAGTGACGTGGCCACCAATAGCGTTGGTAATCTCTTGTGAATTAGCATTAAGACTATTTGAAGCCTGATCGACGTGGCTTTGAAGTGTGCTGGATAATGCGTCCGTGTTGGTTGTGAGTACACTGTCCATTTGGCTGACACGTTCATTTAAAATGTTAGCCAGATTTGTCCCTTTTTCATCAATGACCGTATCAATCTGAATAAGACGGCTATCAATTTCTTTATTCAGACTAGTTGATTTCTCATCGATGCTTTGGACAAGTTCTATACCTGATGTGGCAAGTTGCTTGTTCAAGGCATTACTGCGTGTGGTGAGAGCCTTGCCAACCTGTTCACCCACTGAGGCCAGGCTTGTATTTATCTCTTCTTGGGTTTCAGTGAATTTCTTATTCACTTTCGACGTTGATTCTTCAATGTCACCCAGGAGGTTGATTGACCGGGTTTCGATCAGTTTTGCAATGCCATCGCCTGATGTTGTTATGCGTTCTGCGAGTTGAGCGCCATCATTAGTAAAGAGATTCTCGATACGATCACCAGCGGTTGCGAAGTTTGATGCCATTGCATCGCTCTTTGTGGAGAGTGTTTCCGCTACTTTGTTACTTATATTGTCGATGTTGTCAGTGATTTCTGAACTGCGCAAAGACAGATCAACCATCATTGCAGCGGTTGTCGAGTGCATTGACTCTTTAAAGGTATCTGTCTGTGAGGATATGCTCGTTGCTATTTGCTCGCCTGTTGAAGACAGTGCTTGTGTGATTTCACTTGAGTGCCCATGTAATGTATCACTCAATGTATTGCTTGCATTGGCCAGATCCGCCAACACTTCTTCACTCGATGTTTTGAAAATATTATTTGTATTGCTAAGCTGCTCAATTGTGCTTTCGCTTGTAGATTTAAGCTCGTTCATTAATGCGCTGCTTTGAGTTGCCAGCGTAGAGACCAAGCCGTCACCAGTTGAACTTAATTCATTTGCCACTTCTTGCGATGTCATCGATAATTTTGCGGCCACATCGTCGCCAACGGTTTGGACTGATCCAGATATGCCTTGGATGTCAGCTGCAATCTTTTCACCAACAGACAAAAGGTCTTGTGATAGATCCATTTTAGCTGTGTTTAATGAAGTGCTGACGCGATCGGCATTGCTTATGATGGCTTCACGTTGATTGGATAGCTCATCAATAAGGCCACGTATGCGTAGTTCATTGTCGGAGTAAGAGCGCTCAATAGACAACATCTCATTGTGAACAAGCACTTCCAATTCGCCAGCACGTGCTAATACACGCTCAACGCCGTCGCCCATTGCAGCGACTTCACGGCGCACGGCTTGGCTAACATTTGCAACAGCATCTGCTGCCATGTTTTCAGGTTCTGAAAGACGCAGAGCGACTTCGGACATGGAATGCGCGGCAAGGCGTAATTCTTGCGCACGCCATACGAAAGAGGCCATTACGAAAAAGATCAAAATTGGAACGAATGTAGCAACCAACCATGCAATAGCTGGAGCCTGATTAATCAGAGTAATTGCTTCTTGGGGGTTGGTAAGTGTGGCGATGGAGACATTGAAGTATTTCGTGCCCAAAAAGACTGAGCCAACGAGCCAGATAACAGAAACTAAAAAAGCCCACCAGAAAGGGCTGGAAGAGGGGCGACGTTGGAGATTGTAAATAATTTTACCCATCGCACGGCGGTCATCATTGGCAGGGGGCTTTTTGGCAGATGATGCTAATTTTGCTTTATCGCGTGGCAAGTCATCAGAGTCTGACTTCAAAGACTGATCGTTAGAGCCTAGTTCACTTTCTGGGCTCTCGAAATCTAGCTTAAGAGCATCTTCAACTGCATCAATTGCTGCTTGGGCTGTATCAATCGCTTTTGGAGCTTTCGCCATAATTTTATGCCTTAAAAATTTATTTTTGGAAACGACACCTTGTTTCCATTCGTGCGTGGTATCAAAAATTGGCTAAAGTGTCATGGGAATGCTAGTTTATTGGTTAAGATAAAAGCTCATATATTTCATACCGTAAAAGGTATTTTTACCTTAGTTACCCTGCACCTATAGCCCTATTTTTTGTTATTACCGCTTATGCATATTAACCTTTTGTTAAGCATTTGAAAACTGCCTATGTGAAAAGTTGGAAATTGTTCAAAGTTATAGTTAATGAACTGCTCCAATCACTCGGATGGCGGTATTATCAAGAAAATGGCATCTGATTTGATTTAAATTTTACAAAATAAAAACCATCTTTATAGAAACTAACCGTGGAACTTCGTTGACGGTCGATTTTTTAAGTTAGCGTTAGGTGATGAGTGCGAACCTAATCATCTACAAATGCGGCTGGGGCCCAAAACAGGTGGTGGAATTAAGCGATGATGGCAATGAGTATAGTAACGCAAGACAAGATGCATCATGATGTTGAAAGACGTCCAATAGATTTGGTTCATTTGGCCAAGCAAACATTAGGTGATCGCTCACTAGAGACTGAAGTCTTACGTTTGTTCATGACACAGGCAGATGTGTACATGAAGCGTGTTGAACAGGCGAATGATGACGATACTCGTTTTGCTGCCGCACATACGATTAAAGGTTCGGCTCGCAATATTGGTGCTTGGATTGTTGCTGATGCTGCTGCCGAGGTAGAGACAGCTAAAGAAGCTAAAATCACTGCTGATATTGCCGCATTGAAAGAAGCTTTGAGCGAAACGTGTTTCTTTATTAGCGGTATTCTCGAAGAAGCCTAAGTCTAGACTTAATAAACAGAAATTTGCCTAAAGAGGTATCTTAGCGTTCACGATCATGCCAGATTGGCCGGAACTGGGTTGACACTTGGGCTAGTATCCTTATCTCCGTTGTGAGATTGAGTTAAGTGGGCGTGGAGCAGCATATGGCAAAAATTACTTTTATCACACATGACGGCGTAAAGCATGAAGTGGATGCGGATGACGGGAGTACCGTTATGGAGGCCGCTATTAAGAACGCTGTGCCGGGCATTGACGCAGAATGTGGCGGAGCGTGTGCCTGTGCGACATGTCATGTTTATGTTGATGACGCATGGTTGGAAAAACTAGGCGCTGCTGACTCCATGGAAGAGGATATGTTGGACTTCGCCTTTGATATTAAGCCAAGTTCGCGCCTTTCCTGCCAGATCCGAGTGAGCGATGAGGTGGATGGTTTGGTTGTAAACGTCCCTGAAAACCAGGCCTGATATTAGGAAATTTACTATGGATAAGATTGAAACGGACGCGCTGATTATTGGCGCAGGGCCAGTTGGTTTATTTGCTGTTTTTGAACTTGGTCTGCTTGATATAAAGTGTCATCTGGTGGATATTCTCGATAAGCCCGGCGGCCAATGTGCAGAGCTTTATCCAGAAAAACCAATTTACGATATCCCTGCGTTTCCTGTCGTTTCTGGGCAGGAGCTTGTGGATAACTTGATGGATCAAATCGAGCCTTTCGATCCAAAGTTTCACCTCAACCAGATGGTTGAAGAGTTGCGCCGCGAAGATGATGGCAGTTTTTTTGTTAAAACCGATGTTGGACAGGAATTCAGTGCCAAGGTTGTGATTATTGCCGCAGGTGGTGGGTCATTCCAACCCAAACGCCCGCCTATTCCACAGATTGAGACGTATGAAGGCACGTCTGTATTTTATTCTGTACGCGAAATGGAAGCCTTTCGCGGTGAAGATGTGCTGATTATTGGGGGCGGAGATTCCGCTCTTGATTGGACTTTGAGCCTGCAGCCTATCGCGAAAAGCATTACATTGATGCACCGACGTGACGCGTTTCGGGCAGCACCTGATAGCGTCAACAAAATGCATAAGCTGGCTGAAGAGGGCAAAGTGACCTTTACTTTGGGGCAAGCCACCGCTCTCGAAGGTGAAAATGGGAAGGTAACTGCAGCTCTTGCTAAGAATGCCGATGGCGAGTTTAAAATACCATGCACTCGCATATTGCCGTTTTTTGGTCTCACAATGAAGCTTGGCCCAGTGGCTGATTGGGGTCTTAATTTGAATGAGAACCTGATTAGCGTTGATACTGAAAAGTTTGAGACATCAGAGCCGGGTATTTTTGCAATCGGAGATATCAACACGTATCCTGGTAAGCTGAAGCTAATTTTGTCAGGCTTTCACGAAGCTGCTCTCATGGCTCATGCCGCGAAGAAAGTTATCTCGCCTGATGAACGCATCGTGTTTCAATATACGACCTCTTCAAGCAATCTTCAAAAGAAACTAGGTGTTAAATAAGCTGGTTTTGAATGGTTTAAACGAGTTCGTTTTGTGCATTTTCAATTTGGCGTTTTTGCATTAAAAAATCGTTTTAAGCCCTTAATTGATTGAAGATTAGATGTTGCATGCGAAACAAGCCTTTGATGCTATACGATCTTTCGATCACGAAAAATTTTATAGCTAAAGTTCGCGAAAAATGAAATCTATCGGGTTCATAGGTTCACGAATAGGCATTTA
The DNA here is from genome assembly GCA_039989895.1 of Hyphomicrobiales bacterium. Taxonomy (NCBI): domain Bacteria; kingdom Pseudomonadati; phylum Pseudomonadota; class Alphaproteobacteria; order Hyphomicrobiales; species Hyphomicrobiales bacterium. The sequence goes on along the minus strand of JBDXGY010000004.1, from coordinate 13,577 downwards.
CGGTCGTCAGAATTTGCAATGGCATCAATTCAAACAACTACTCTTTTCATGTAATAGCCTCAAAGAAATAGAATAAAAATAGGATAAAGCGATGAAAACAATTTTAAAATCAACCGCCGTTCTGGCAGCTAGTCTGGCATTTGGCCTTTCAGCATGGGTTGCGACACCCATCCAAGCGCAAGATCAAAATGCCGCTTGTACATTCCCAAAAGCTCCTGATGATTTTGAACAAGCAGAAATCGATAAGCTTTACGAATGCATCCAAGAAGATCTTTATGGTGCCTATGCTAAGGCTGGTCACGAAATTGGTGCCAATCTTCGTGATTGGAAAGTGACGCAGACTGGTATTGGCCCATCCTTTGCTGGCCACGGCAACCGCTTTTTGAAAACATATTCAAACGACATCGCCTATGATGAATACATCAAATGGCGCGACGAAGGTGGCTTCGCACTTCCTGTCGGCTCAGTTCTTGCTAAAGCAAGCTGGAAAGTGAACAAAGAAGGTAAGCCACAAAAAGGCCCGCTTCTTATCATGACAAAACTTGCTAAAGGCGAAGCTGATGAATTCGGCAATTGGCTTTATTCAGGTGTCAACGGCACTGGTAAAAACTTCAAAGTTAGCCAGAAATTCTGCCACGATTGCCACGGTGTTTATGAAGACCAAGACTCCCTCGGCTACCCTGCTGAAGAAGTTCGGATTAACGCTGAATAGTCACAGTCCACATAATGAATTAAGCTTAGGCCAGAGACATTATTGTCTCTGGCCTTTGTGTTTGAAAGCCGCCAATATGATATCAATTTAGCAACTAGTTTTATCTGGTCCATTGTCACTTATTATTAGCAAAATCAAAAATATCACCGGTTCGCCTTTTTTGGTGTGGCTTGTGCTTGCTTGGCCGTCGTTGCCGCTGGTTTGGGATCTTTATGACAACAACCGTTACTATGCAGAGATCATGCACCTTACAGGTGTGTTGTCGGTTCAATTGCTGGTAGGGACACTCGCGATTTCGCCAGTTTCTCTGCTTTTGAAGCGATGGGAAATTGGCAAGCATATTGGTTTATGGCTTATCAAAAACCGACGTTATTTTGGTGTTGCAGGCTTTGCTTATGGCTTGCTGCATTTGGTCTTTTATATTCGTGAGACGTACAGCCTCTATGTTATCTATTTAGAGTTTTTTGATATCGCGATTTTCTTTGGTTGGCTGGGCTTTATCTTCCTGTTGCCTGCCTTCCTGACATCAAATGCCTATTCAGTGAGACATCTCGGTGTACAGTGGAAGCGGCTACAGCAGCTTAGTTACCTTGCCATCGTCGCAATCTTTATTCATTGGATCTATTTTGATTTCTTTTGGGATGAAGTGCTGACTTGGGTGGCAATTCTAGGTGTTGCAAAAACAATCCATATCGTTTTGAAGAACATCAAGAATGTCTTTCCTCAACTCGGCAACCTATCATGAAACAAGATAGTTAAACCAATTTCGGGAAACGTTGATTGCAACGTTTCCCGAGCGTTTATTGTCACCATTATTCTTCAAATTACCGATACTAATAGTGTCAGTCATGGCATTTGAGGGAGTGCGTTTAGTCGAGCACTTTGTTCGCGCCGTGTGTGATTGCAGCGCCAGCACGAAGAGCGGCTGCAACGAAAGTCACCTCTGCCAGTTCTTCTTCTGTTGCGCCTGCTTTACGGGCAAATTCGCTGTGTATTGTCAGGCAATATTCGCACTGCGTTGTCAAAGCAACGGCTATAGCTATGAGTTCTTTGGTTTTTTTATTTAAGGCTCCATCAGCCATGACGGCTGCATCAAATGCACCAAAGGCGTTCATCATTTCGGGTTTTAGCCCTGCGAGAGGTGCTAATTTATTCAGTTCGTCAGATGCGCTCATTTGTTGTTCCTTTTTATGATCATCAGATATCAAAGCGCAGAGCTGCATAAAATCGGCGCTTTAAGGGTTATAATATTGTGGAGCCATCTATTTTAACAGAAATAAGTATATTTAGTTGTGAAAACTATTTTCTTTTTAAAAGGCGTCCGTATTCTCTTTTGTCAAACTTAAGCTGTGCACGTTCGTGCTTGTTTTGCAGTTTACTTGTTGATTTTTTTAAGGCCGCCTCAACTTTGTCACAGCTGGTGTGTGAGCGTTGTTTTTTCATTTTCTTTTGTATGCGGTTGGCATAGTCTTTGGCGATGGCTGCGTGCTGAAGTTCATGGGTCTTGACGTCACTAAACAATTTATCCCAGCTCAATTTATCAATCTGGTCTGCTTTGTTGTAATTCACCCAGTTTGGTAGGTGAATGACAACATCTGCAGTTACACGTGCGCCTTTGACATGGCAGCGTTTGCCGCGAATTTGATATTCCACCTCGGGTGTTAACTTGATGGCTGCGACACCGAGTGTTGCGTCATGCAGTCCCTTGGCTTTAATGGGAGATTTTTTTTGAAAGTCTTTGAAAATCTGCTGCCATTTTTTTCCTTTAATCTCAAAGAATTTAAATTCTTGATTGAAAAGGACATCAGCATTGGCTGTCGTTAGAGTTGCTATGAATATAGCACTGGCCAAGACAGCTATGGTCGCAGATTTTGCGGCTTTAAAGGATGATCGGATATTACGGTTAAACATTATTTCTTTGTTTCACTTACTCGTTGTCAGCCTTCATATTATAGTAGTTACGCAGATATGATGCTGCAAGTATAAGACTGAGAAATTCTCTGTTTAGCTAATAAAGTGATTGAATGTGATGTGCTTTGTTATTCCTCAACCTTAATCACTTAGGCGCATCTTTTTTGCCATTCAGTCCGATTAGAGCATTCATATAGACAGCGATACTTGGTCTTTTTGTGGCAAGAAAAGGAACAGGTCGGCATATATCATGTGCCGCCAGACCAATGCGGGCAGTGAGAAGTCCGTTGACGACGCCTTCGCCAAATCGCGCTGATAGACGCGCTGCAATACCCGAACCGACGACTTGCTGCATCAGTCCATCGCCTATCGAGATCGCGCCTGTTAGTGCGAGGTGGCTTAGGACATTACGAGTTAGGCGAAAGAAACCAAGTGTGCCGGGCCTACCGCCATAAAGCGTGGAGAGGGCGCGGATCAGGCGCAAGTTCTCGGCCAAGACATAGATGATGTCCACCAATGCGCGCGGCGAGACAGCCGTAACAATGGCCACGCGTTTTGCTGAGTTCATCACAAGTTTATTCGCTTGGTCATCGAGATGTTTTAAAAACTCCCGTTCAACGAGAGCAATACGCCCGCGCCCATCGATGATATCGTCTTTATGGGCGTGAAGGGCGGCTCTGCCTGCGGCCATATCGGCGCGGCCTTCATAAAGGATCGTGATCTCACGCTCAATGTCCTCTGCAGGTGCCTTGTCGTTTTTTTCGTAAGCTACGTTTGCGCGTTCACGAAGGGCACTGATGCTGCGAAGACGCGAGAGCGCAAACACTTCTCGCAAAATAACTGCGAGGGCGGCAATAATGACGATGAGTGTCAGGGCTGCGCCAAACCAGCCAAGCCATTCGTGGCGAGAGAATAGGTCACGGATCAATTGATCAACGGCGAGACCTATGGCGAGTGAGGCAAGCATACCAAGGGCTGCAAAGAAAATTGATAGCCAGCCAATCCCACGTTTGGGCTTTTTGTTTATTTCAATGCGCTCATCAAGCGTCTCAACGACGTCATTGGTTAGGGTGACATCTTCTACATTGAGTGCTTTGGGTTTGGCTGCTGGAGATTCTGTCTTTGTTTGCCTCTTTGTTTTTGTCGATTTGCTTACCTTTTCAGGCTTGCCATCACTGATATCAAATGAGCGAGGTTTTGGACGCGCTTTTTCGGTCATGACAGTTTATCCCCGATCAGAAAGTCCATCACCTTATCCAGCCGAATATGCGGCAGGGAGAGAGTCAGGCCTTCGGCCGTTTTTTGTAAGTTTGGTGGGCGGAAGCGGACAAATTGAAGATCGGGCGAGCTGGCCTTGTCGTTAGATGTCATCATGGCTTTGAGATCAATATCGAGGCTGCCTGGAAAGATTGCTTTTTCTGTTTCGCCGTCAAAAGTCTCGCCGTCGATTGTTTCGCCCTTCATTGGGGTGCCGACAATGCAATTCAATGTTTCACCATCTTGTTTGAAAACAGCTTCTCGTGTCGCTCGAACAGAAGACAAAGCCACAACATCGATGGAAGCGCCTTTGAGGGTTGCGCGGTTGATTGCATTATTAATGATCTGGCGCAGCAGGGACTCCAGTTTGTCGTGTTCGGTATGGTGCAGATGGTCGGCCTTGGTAGCGGCGAAAATGATGCGATCTATGCGGCGTGATAAAATGGATGACAACCATGAAGCTTGACCAGGCTGAAAGCAGTTCAAAATTTCGGAAATGGCTCCCTCTAGATCGCGCACTGCTGCTGGCCCCGCGTTTAGTGCTTGCAGGGCATCAACGAGGACAATTTGCCGGTCAAGGCGCACAAAGTGGTCGCGGAAGAAAGGTTTGACCACAATTTGTTTGTAGGCTTCATAACGCCGTTGCATGAGGTGCCACAAAGAGCCGTTTGGCGCAGGCCCTTCGGGTACGTCTAGTGGCACAAAGGTGACAGCAGGCGAGCCCGCCAGATCACCGGGCATGAGAAAGCGGCCTGGGGGCAACATAGACAAAGCGTTTTCATCAAGGCGACAGGCGTTGAGATAGTCAGTGAAGATTGCGGCCTTATCCTGCGCGAGCTTTTCATCGCCCGCTTGCAGCGGATCAATGGTGTCATGAGCTGCCAGCCATTTTTTGGCGGTCTTCACTCGATTGGGTAACCGGGCAAGCTCTAGGGCTTCGCGTGACCATGTTTCATAGTCTTTCGCCAGAAGCGGTAGATCGAGAAGCCATTCGCCAGGATAATCGGTGATATCGATGTGTAGGCGCCCGCCGCCAACTGCGCGGGAAAGGAAACTGGCTGATTCATATTCAATGGTAAGGCGCAGCTGGCTGATACGGTTGGTGGATTGAGGCCATTCCAGCCCATCAACAAGATGCTCCACGTGATCTTCATAGGAAAACCGAGGGACAGCATCATCAGGTTGCGGCTGAAGATAAGCGCGCGCAATGCGGCCTTCAGCTTGTGGCGAGAATTCAGGCAGGCGTCCTTGATGCAGCATATTGTGGATGAGTGCTGTGATAAAGACGGTCTTGCCTGAGCGCGACAGGCCGGTGACGCCAAGCCTGATGTTCGGATTAACGAAACCGGCAGCGAAGTCTCCGAAATTTTCAAGAGCGATGCGTGCATCATCTCCCAGGTTAGTGAGCTTCAACGTTTTCCTTCCAGTCCATCTTCTGATCAGGATTCTTGAGTGTTGTTGAGGGACTTAGGTACCATAAATGACGACAGTGTGCCTATATTCCAAGCGATCTCGCTCCACTCATCTATAGGCAGATTTATAAGTGCACATCCTGTTGTTGGGAAGGCTACGCGCAATAAACCTGCTTGGCTGCGTTCTTCTTCCTTTAAAAGGCGAAGAGAAATGTCATGCAAACCTGGATTATGACCAATAACCATCGCGGTTGTGGTGGTCTGACTTATTGTCGCAAGTGAGTCTCGAAGGGTATCAGATGAAGCGAGATACAACTCTCCTGGAAAACTCAATTTAGGATCGATATCAAGTGTTGTTTTTATGTGTTTCGCTGTCGTGCGTGTTCTGACTGCTGGAGAACAGATAATTTCGTCTAGTTCCACACCTTGCTCGCCAATCCAGCTGGCCATCCGGCAGGCATCGTCATTGCCACGGTCATTCAGCGTACGATCAAAGTCGTCCATGCCAGGTGTTGCCCAAGAAGATTTAGCATGACGGAGGATAAGTAAAGTTCGCATCCTAACATTAGTGCTAAGTGATGATTGGTTGTCAATACTGGGTGTTAAGCGCTGGGCGTTAAGCGACTATAGGCTGGGTATAAAGGCATTATTGGCAGCGTGAGGGGCGGCAAGTTTTGCCGATTAGGGTCGGTTTTGCCGAGTGCTTCATAGACGCTGGAAACCATAAATTCCGTAAGTAATTGAAATTATTTATAAAATTTAATTTAATTTTCTGGCACGACCTTTGCGGGTAGGAGCGCAAGAAGCGTTTTAGCGCAATTTTCATAGTCGGTACGTAACGAGTAGTCAGAAAAGGTAGAAATATAATGGGTGTATTTGGTGCAATTAATACAGCGGTAAGTGGTCTGAGAGCGCAGGCTTTCGCGCTTGAAAATATCTCGGGCAACATCGCTAACTCACAAACCACTGGCTTTAAACGCCAAGACACAAGTTTTGCGGAATTAGTGTCAGATACCGACTCAAGCCAGCGACTCCAAAATTCAGGTTCAGTCTTGGCGTCTTCAAGGGCGACGAACGACATTCAAGGTAATATCGTTGGTGCAGATCAAGAAACATTCATTGCCATTCAAGGGGACGGTTATTTTGCTGTTCGTGATTCATCGGGATTGAATAATGGTGAACCTATTTTTAATGGCCCTGAACTCTACACACGTGCAGGTGATTTCCAAATTTCTAATAGTGGCTTCTTGGAAAATGGCGCGGGGCTTTTCCTGAGTGGTTTTCCTATTAATGCAACCGGCGGTGCCGTTGATACATTGATCGCGCAACCCATTCAAATTTCGACCGACCCGATAGCACCAGTTGCGACTTCTGAAATTAATTTCAGGGCTAATTTGCCAATTGATCCTGATACAGCGGCATCTATTGATGGTGATGCAGCTTCTGGTTTGCTTGATGCGACGTTGCTCGCTGGGGCGACTTCTGGTCCGGCTACCATTAGCAACGCAGATGAAACGACATTCCTCAATAGTTCAATTGCTGGAGGCACCACGACTGTTCTTGATGCGCGCGGTGAAGCAGTCAACGTTGAGTTCCGTTTTGCAAAAACCGATTCATCTGATCCTGCGGTAGGTGGCGATGATACCTATAATCTCTACTTCCGTTCTAATACAGACGGCGTCACGGAGCCGGCGTTCACTCGAGTCGCACAGGATTATGTCTTTGGTCCAGATGGCCAGCTTGATCCGCAAATTGCACCAGTTGTTATTTCAGGCTTTTCCGTTGATGGATTAGATATTGGTGATTTGACTCTTGATGCTGGTTCTTCTGGTTTCACACAGGTGGCAACCCAAAGTGGTGTAGGCACTGTTTCTAATACTTCGATTAGTTCAAATGGTAGCCCATTGGGGTCGTTTAGTGGTGTTAGCATTTCCGATTCTGGTAATGTCTCTATTTCATACACCAATGGTGCCAATCTTGATATTGCCAGAATTTCCATTGTCACTTTCGATAACGATTCTGGTCTGGAACGAGTCGATGGTGGTGGTACTTTTGCAGCAACCGTTGCCTCAGGCGTCCCCATCACGGATTCATCGGCTGGCGGCACGATTATCGGGTCTGCATTGGAAGCTTCCAATACCGATATTGCAGATGAATTTACCAAACTGATTGTCACTCAGCAGGCCTATACCGCGAACTCGCGGATCATCACAACTGGTGATGAGATCTTGAGTGAAGCGATCAACCTTATTCGATAGACCTTGACTAGAATTCTGCGCGCAAATGGTTGTGCGCAGAACTTAAAGGTGAGCTGAAATGAGCATCTCAAGTACCCTCAATAACGCAATTTCCGGTCTCAATGTCACCCAGCGTGATCTTGATGTGGTCGCAAATAATATTGCTAATTCGGAAACTGAGGGTTTCACACGGCGTACTCTTTCACAAACTGAGACCGTCACGAACAGTATTAATTCGGGCGGTGTTCGTGCGACCGGTGTCGATCGCATTTTGGATGAGCAGGTTCAGTCGCAATTGCGCGAACTGGGTGGCATCAATGTCAGTAATCAGGTTACAGCTGATTTTCTTGGTCGACTTGATGTGGCGTTCGGTGAACCTGGTAGCGCTGCGGCTATCGATACATCTTTTAATGCTGCTCTTTCTTCTTTAGAAGCATTGTCGACAACGCCGGATGCTTCAGCGACACAATTTCAAGCGATCACTGATTTGCAGGTTTTTGCGGGTCAATTGAACAGCCTGTCCAATACCATTCAATCATTGCGTCAGGAAGCTGACATCGCACTTGACGATACAGTCAGGCAAGCGAATGAAGCGATTACCAATATTGCTGAATTGAATGCACGGATTATTGCTCAGACAAGCTCGACCTCTGAACCTGTTGCGCTTTTGGATGAGCGCGACCGGTTTGTTGATGAACTGGCTCAGATTATTGATATTGATGTTACAAATCTGCCAAATAACGGCATCCAGATTAGAACAGTATCTGGCATTGCGATTTTTGATAATGTTCCAACGCAATTTGAGTTTAATGCAGCAGGTACTGTTGCAGCTAACAGCAGTATCGAGAATGGCCTTCTTTCGTCAGTCTCTCTTACATCCACTAGCGGGTCGTTTTCTTTTGATATTCTAGCAAGCAATGGTGTGCGCAACGGCGCTTTGGCTGCTTACGCTGAATTGCGCGACACGACCCTTGTTCAGGCGCAAGCACAGCTTGATGCATTTGCGGCAGAATTGTCATTGGCTGTGTCCAATACAACTGTGGCCTCAACACCTGTAACAGACGGTTTGGCAATTGATACGGCCGGTATTGCTGATGGCAATACAGTGGCTTTGGGTTTTACTAGTAGTACAGGTGTGGCACGTAATGTCACTTTGGTGCAGGTTAGTGATCCCTCGCAATTACCTCTTGATCAAGGTTTTACGCCAAGCACCAATGATATTGTTATCGGTGTAGATTTTTCATCGCCAACTGCTGTCAGCGACATACAATCACAGATTGACGCCTTAGCGCCGGGTAATGGTGTTATCGTGGCAGCTGGTGGGGCCGCGACTTTTCAATTTAGCGCAACCTTACCCGCAAGCATTGACGGACTTGAGGCCAGCATAACGAATTCATCGCTGACTGATGGTCTTCCTTTTGCACTTTTTGAAGACCGTCAGACTGGCGAACCATTTACCAATGCGCCGGGGACTTCCGTTGGTCTTGCAGGACGCCTTGCGGTGTCAGAAGAATTGATTAGTGATCCTTCGTTTTTAGCAAGATTTGATAGTTCTTCTTCCAGTTCTGGCGATTCATCGCGGGTCAATTTCATACTTGAACAAATTCGAGGTGAAGTTACAGAGTTTTCACCTTCTACGGGTATTGGAGCGCCGACAAATCCGGTGAACTCGACGGTCGAAGATTTCCTTCAAACTATCATTTCAAACCAAGGTCAGCGTGCTGTCGCGGCTGAACGAAATGCGGAAATTTCTCAGGTTTCATTTAATAATGTTCAAGATCGTATTCAGGCTGAGTCTGGCGTCAATATTGATGTTGAGATTTCTCGATTGATTGAACTTGAACAGGCGTTTCAGGCGAATGCCCGTATTCTAACGGCGGTTCAAGATTTGATTGATACGTTGTTTGGGGCAGTGAGGTAACGGGCGATGGCAATTTCTTCAACCCTTCGGTCAGGCGCTGATTTTATCCGTTCTGAAACTTTGATTCAAAATCAGTCACAGTTAGCGGATTTGAATCGTCAACTGGCTACGGGTGAGCGAGCAACGACTTATGGCGACCTAGGCTCGTCACGGGTTCAATCGATCTCATTGCGTTCTGATATTAATCGACTGGAAGCTTTCCAAGACTCTATTCAGCGTGTTGATATCCGTGTTGATATTACTGTATTGTCGCTTGAGCGCTTGGAAAGTATTCGCAGCGAAGGCCGCGACGCGGTTACACCTAATAATTTTGTTGATCTGGGTAACGGCAACACATTTGGCCAGCAGTTAACCGAAGTGCTTTTAACTGAGACTGTGGCTTTGTTGAACTCCCAAGCGGATAACCGTTATATTTTTGGAGGCAATGACGTTAGCTCACCGCCGGTTGTAGATCTTGATTTGATCTTGAATGGTGATGCAACGAGAGCAGGTTTGCGCGATGTAACAGATGAGCGCCTGCAAGCCGATCTTGGCGCAAATGGATTGGGCCGACTTGATATTGCCATTGATCCAGCCGCACCTAACGTTGTGACTTTGAATGAAGAAGTGGCAACCGATTTTGGGTTTGATCTTGCCGGTATTGATAGTGATCTAAGCGGCGTCAATGCTGTGTTCACATCTGGTGAGCCTGCTAGTCTTGAGGTTGATTTTGCCGCACAACCAGGCTTGGGCGAAACCATTCGCGTTTTTGTTGATTTGCCTGATGGGACGCAAGAGATCGTCGAGCTGACCGCTGGTGGCGATGCAAATGATTCTGGCTCCTTTGCCCTTGGTCCAACGAGTGCTGTGACAGCAGAAAATTTTCAAAATGCTTTGCGTGATGAAATTAGCGAGCTGGCACGTACAGACTTAAGTGCCGTGTCGCGTTTAGTCTCGGCAGATAATTTCTTCAATACAGAAGCAGGGCGCCAACCGCAGCGTGTTGATCTTTCAGGCGGCGGCACACCAGAAACCGCCACAGGACTTGTGGATGGCACAGAGACCGATACGGTGCTTTTCTATACTGGTCAAAACGATGCGGATGATCCACGTATTGGATTGACAGCCCGTGTGGATGAAACGATCAATGTGAACTATGGTTTGCGGGCGAATGAAGAAGGCTTGCGCAGTAATCTTGCTACTTTGGCGGCATTCAGTATTGCTGATTTTACCAGTGGCAATTTGGAAGATAATCAAGCGGCCTATGCTGCATTGGCGTCACGGGCAAGTAATGAACTCGCTATTCAAGTAGACCAGCCTTCTATCCAAAGTGTTATTCAGGAAGTCGCGGGTATACAGGCGGTTTCTGGAAATGCAGATGCGCGCCACACGATTGCAATCAATGCTCTTGATGGTATTCGCGAAGATATTGAGCGCGCTGACCCAACTGAGGTTGCATTGCAACTCTTGGGCCTGCAAACTTCAATTGAAGCAAGCTTCTCGGCTTCATCTCGGATTAGCCAGCTGTCGTTACTGGAATTTATCTAAGCTGTATCTTCTTTATATTAAGACAGAACCACTTCGAAATTTGGACAATAAAAAAGCCGCATAAAGCGGCTATTTCATTTTGTGGTGATAAAGTAGACAGGCTGCTCGTTAGGTGCGTAGGCCGGCCGCTAATTCACGATTTATATTTGCCAAAACTTCTAGATCTTTGCTGTTTGGTTTGCCACGTAGTTCATTGGTTCGCTTGAAGACGAAAATGCCAAGGTTTGAAATATTATTGCGTAAGTTCAGGGGTAATTCACTGTCTGGATCAGTCGCATTGGAAACAAATATTGTCCAAAGTTTCTGATTGTAACTCAGCGCTTCTCTCAAGTCTTTTTTGTGTTCGTCCCAGTTATTCATAATAACCTGGAATTTCGCGGCTGCTTTTGTAAGGATTAATGCTTCAAGCTCACGTGGGGTTGTGGCTGTTTTTTCAATCGCCTGATAGGCTTGTGTTGCTGTCTGTCCGTGCATGATTGAGTAACTCATCCTCTTTAAGAATCAAAGACTTAGCGTCCTTCAATCCTTTGTACAGGCTACCCGTTAAAATATTGTTATTTATAGCAGAAATCTCAGGTGCAAGACTAGGTGCTGCCTGCAAAATATCGGTCACGAGTTTGAAGTAACCTTCGTGATGTTTTTCAATATCTTGATTGAGATACATCATTTGCACAGCCAAATACACGAGCCTTGCAGGGCTGGTTGCCATCTCTGCTGTCATAATGTCTTTTTCACGTAGGAGAGGGGCTGCACCGTCGAGTGTGAAACGGGTTCGGCTATCACCATTGGTGATGACTGCCTGACCTAAAATTATTTTTTCACCAGGTTTAAGTTCGACTTTTAGTGGCATAATATAACCTTTTGCGTGACTCACTTAAGGTGTAAAACTATACACTCAATGCAAAGCCTGCGCTATTTTAAAGCAAACTCGGCACCATTTTAGAGTGTAAAAACCCGAGTATCCCACAATAAAATCAGTTGACAGGCCCTATAAAAACAAAAATGGGAGCCAAAAGCTCCCATTTTATTATTTCTTTTGCTTCGATAAAGAAGCGAGAAATTTTATGATTCGTTTTATCCGAAGAGTGACAGAACGCTCTGATCGGCCTGTGTCGCGAAAGATAGCGATGTTGATGCAAGCTGCTGACGTGTTTGAAGTGTCAATAGATTTGCGCCTTCTTCGTTCAAATCAGCCAATGTTAAGTCACCAGAACCGGCTTCAAGAGTATTGATGAGGGCTGATGTGAAATCTTGACGAATCTGAATTGTAGAAAGGTCAGAGCCTAGTGATGCAGCCGTTGAGCGTAGAGTTGAAAAGGCGCCATCGAGTGTGGATAAGATGCTGTTAATTTGAGCATCTGTAGCAAAATCACCACCTGTGCTTGGTGCAAATGCAGTCGAGCCGCCTGCGGCGTCCACTGTTGTTCCTGCTGCCGCACCATTATTTGTAATCGTGATGTTACCAAAATCTGAGGTAATACTGCCACTTGCAACTGAGGTGGCGCTGTCGGCAAGTGTGGCATTAGCTGCAATGGCGTCGTTAATCTGCGTCTCTGCTTCTGCCGGGGTCAATGCTCCACCTGGGCCAGCGGCACCAGCTGTGAAGTCAACATCAACGGCTTGGCTACCAACCTGAATTGTTGCTGACTGGCCTTCTGTAAATGTGAGGCTACTAAGGCTAAGACTTGCTGGTGTCGCGGCAACTACTGCACCTGCTTGAGTTTCAATACCAAGGCTTGTGGCTGCATCTGTTAAATTAAAACCTTCAACGTTCAAGCGTGAAGAGCCGTCTTCGTTGAAAACAACCTGAAGGTCATCACCTTCTAGCAGATTTGTTCCGTTGAAAGAAGCGTCATCCGCTAAAAGTTCAATTTGGCTAATAATATCATCGAATGCTGCCGCTGCTGTAGCGCGTGCGCCAGGGTCTTCAGTTTGCAGAGCTGCATTTGCTTGCGCTCTTGCGGAAGATAGCAAATCTTCAATAGCAGAAATAGCGTCATCAGCGACTTCTACCGTCCTGATTGCCTGTTGTTCTGCGTCGAGAAGCGTTGAGAGATCAGAGGCTCTATTATTCAAAGCAGATGCTGTGAAAAAAGCGGTTGGATCATCAAGAGCAGAATTGACACGGTTACCGGTCGCAAGACGTTCTTGGGTTGATGAAAGCAGATCAGCCGTTGCTTGAAGTGATGTCAGGCTAGTTCTGACTGCGGAAGAAAGGTTGATTTCTGACATTTTGCGGTCCTTTTCTGGGCGCACTCGTGGTTAACAATGCTTAACGTTTGTCCCAATTTCGCCAATCATGGTGAATAATTGGTTAACATGCGTCATTTGCCCAAAAAAAAGCGAGGACTAATGTCCCCGCTTTTTTCTATTTTTTGCTTTTTTGCGTTTCTTTTTGCGTATTCTGTCTAGATCTGACTTTCTTGTTAGACCTAGAAGAGCGACAAAACCGACTGGTCTGACTGTGTCGCGAAGGACAATGAAGTCGATGCAAGCTGCTGACGTGTTTGAAGTGTCAGTAGGTTTGCGCCTTCTTCGTTCAAGTCAGCCAATGTCAAGTCACCAGCACCAGCCTCAAGAGTATTGATGAGGTTTGATGT